>NZ_JAKUEH010000014.1:0-105943 GCF_022662815.1 Bacillus cereus group sp. BfR-BA-01492 | reverse complement strand
ATCTTTTTAAATTCTGCATTAAATTTCTTGTTTGCCATACGGACACTTCCTCCTTGAAATCCATTGTAAGGACTTAACTAAGTTGTGTCCATATGACTATACTAACTCCAGGTTTTAGCTACGGGACAATTTCAAAGTAATTTTCAAGTGGCACAACAAATTGCTACTCAAATGAGAAAGGCTTCGGATACTACCCAAAGTGCGACAAATAAGTCTATTAAAAAGGAAAAACGTACTATGCTATCTGTTAACTCACAAGCCCAAGAAACAAATCAACAAATGTTTGATTTGACAAAACAATTTTCCACACCTTTCAACAAGCGGTCAATAGCATTCATTCGGTAGCTAAAGACTTTGAGAAAATGGATAACGAACTTCACAATACTTTTTGCTAATGTGACACCCTACGTAAAGGTAAAACGGCAGGAGGAAAGAAATATATGCGATTTTAAAAAAATCCAGAAGATCCGGTTTATCAGTTCTTAGCAGCAACATTTCATCAAGATACATTTTCCGAAGAAGCACTCCAATATTTACTTGAAGAAGAAAGTACGGAATATTTATAATATTTTTGATAAATATTCTGATATCCTCTTCTTTATCCAGATTATGTTATATAATTATTGAAAATTACATATATTAGGGATGGGGAGGATTCTATGAACGCTTCATTAAAGGGGAATGAGCAAATCACACAGTTATTAAATGATTGGTATGTAGAGATTCGTGCTCGAAGAATAGAGAATGCACACAAATTAAAAGAAGAGATTAATACTAACATCCAAACTATTGAGGAAGACCAAAACCTATTCATATACTATTCTCTTCTTAATTTTAGATATCAATATTTGGTCGATAGCTTAAGCATCTCTAAAGATAGCTTTAAACAAAATGATTCTTTTGCAATACCGGCAGATAACTTCTTAGCATATTATTACCACTTTTTTAAGGCAATTCATTCAAATATAACTGGCAGTCACACTATTGCTAAAATGCACTACGAAAAAGCTGAAGAACTTTTAAAACATATACCAGATGAAATTGAAAAAGCTGAATTCTATTATGAATTAGCCATTTTCTATTGTCACACTCAAAAGTATCTTCTTACTATTAATTATTTAACGAAAGCTAAAGAAGTGTTCTCTAGTCACAAAGGATATGAATTGAAAGTTGCTTTTTGTAATAATCTATATGGACTAGCATGTACCCATTTAAAAGAGTATGAATTGGCAGAGGAACATTTTCTTTCTGCAATAGATACATTCCAAAAAGAAAAACAAGACTCTTATATTTTAATTGTGCGTCACAATCTCGGTTTAATGTATGCAAACCAAAACCTTTCTACTCTAGCTATCCGCTATCTATCTGAAGTCAATCAAAAGTTAACAACTGATTACAAGGCCATTTTCATTCAAGCTAGAGAGCATTTCAAACTAGGAGAAACAAATATTGCTTCAAATTTAATTGAAAAAGGATTAAATATTTGTAATAATTTATGTAATAAAGGCTATATACATCATTTTACAATTTTAAAACTACTGAACGATAATGCCTCTACAGAAGATTTAGAAAAAATTGTTGTAGAAGGATTATCCTATTTCGAAAAAGAAGAATTATATGAGTATGTGGAAGAATATGCTGAAAAGTTAGCATTAAAATTCTATCAAGAAGACAATCACTCAAAAGCCAGCAAATATTTTTATACAGTCAGCAAAGCTAAAGATAAAAATTTTAAAAAAGGAGCATTAAAATGAAAAAAACAGTATTAAGTTTACTTGGAGTTTTGACAGTTTTAACTTTAACCTTCGGAGCATCTTCTTCATTAGATGTTCAACAAACCGTTGAAATCATTGCATACACACATGGACATACTGGTTAATTCGTTGTTTATTATTTTACAAACTATAACACAAAAAGAAAGTGGCAATTATGGTGGCCACTGAAAAAGTTCCGCTTTTCAGATCATAAAACATATGTAAAACAAAAAAGGCGACTTTCGTTCAATTTTGAACAGAAAGTCGCCTTTCTCTCTATAGATTGGTTACTCTCAGAAGGTATCTCATCTGTTTCAAATCAGTTACCATTGAAAGACCGATTTGCTTTTGCTGGTGGAGGTGGTTTTCGGTCTAGATTTGATACGCCAGATTTTAGACAAGCCGAAGAAAAACTATCAATCCATCCCCATCAGTTCGCTAAAGGGAGCGGGGATTCTGAAGGAGAAAATTATCTCTGCTTTTCCAAAAGAATACCCCCTATTTTTAATAAATTGAAAGGCGTACAATAGAAATGAAGTATAAATATAATTTTGAATTACTTACCAATGGAAAATTAGTTATGAGGCTTCCTCAGGAAATTAAACTTATTGAAACTTTTTTAGGCGTTGAAGTTTCTGCTTTTGGAGATTGGATTTTAGAAGAAATACATAGTGTTTTAAATGAAAAAGAAGATTACGTAGTAGTAAATGGCAACATTTGCGGTTTAGAAATTCGGAAAGATACAACTACTGTCCTAGACAATTTAGCTGAAGATGGTAAGGGAGAATTTTGTGAAATAGAAACGATTGAATTGGTAGACTTAATTCATATTTGGCTAGATAAACAAAAAGAATTTAAAAAAGGAGAAAATAAGGAATTGTAATAATTTAAGTAGCTGACTTCTACACGAAGTCAGCTCTATTTAACGTTTTAGACCCGAAGTTATCGAAGGAGGTCTCCGTTTTTTTTAGAAGACCTACACTTCTATTTATATATTTTTACGTATACAAATATTAATGATGATTCCCATCTGCATATTGAATCAACATCATTTTATGATGATTACCGTCTGCATATTGCGGTTTTTCTGCTAATGTGTGTATCCCGAACGTTAAAGTTAACACCATCATACTTCCCATTATACTACCTATCATTTTCTTCATTTTAGTGCCCCCTTATCAAATACTTTCTTTCTTGCTTGTGTACTTAAATAAAAATACTTACTTGCTTTTGTGTGGTTATCCTCTTTATAGAACTTAATCGCTAAAGCCTCCAGAGATTCATGCATATACGTATATAATTCTTCTCTTTCAAAATACTCATTTCCTGCCAATACAATTTTTTCAAGCTCTTCAGCAGAAACATTTTTGTTCCTAGCATCCAAAATCATAAAACGATGTTGATATTCCTCATGTTCCAATGCATTACAAATTTGTAACCCTTTTTGAATCAGTTCCTCTGCCATTTCATATTCTTTAAGCTTGAAATGTTCTTGTGCTTCAATAAAAATTGCTCGATAATTTCCTGATGTTTTTAGATTTACTTCAGATAAATATCGAATAGCTAGACTTGAGAGGTTTTGACTTGCATATAATAACCCTATATTATGTCGAACCATTAAAATATAATATTCTTCATTGTTTTTTTGAAATTGATCCATTGCAGTTGTAAAATGTTCTTCAGCTAATTCCCACTCTTTCAAATGAGTACAAGCCAACCCTAACATGTTTTCACAGAAAGCAATATTTGTTTCATAACCAGTAAATTTAAGGTAAATATCTTTTGCCTTAGTAACATGTTTAACTGATAAAAGTCCTTTATATATATCATAATAAAATGAGCCTAATTTATAATGAAACTCAGCTTCTTCTAACTCATCCGGAATATGTTTTAAAAGGACTTCTGCCTTATCAAAGTGTTCTCTCGCTTCAGTATAACTACCTGTAACACTCATATAGATTGCTTTAAAGAAATGATAATAATAAGATAAATGTTCATCTGTTGGTGTTCCAAAAGATTCGACTTGATTAAAACTATCTTTCGATATACTCATATTGTCTATTAAATAATTATATCGAAAATCCAGCAGAGAATAATAAAGTAATAAATCCTGATTCTGCAATGACTCCTGTTTCTCTTCTTTTAGTTCTTGAATCAAACTATCAATCTGTTCCTTCATACTATGAGCTTTCGCGATATGTCTTGAACGAATTTCGACATACCAATCGTTCAATAGTTTTGTCACTCTGTCATTCCTCACGATTACGGACATATAAATCCTCCTTATTACAGAATTATGCACCTTAATATTAACAAAAAATGCCACATTAAATACTTCTTATTTAATTTTATCCAGAAAATACATAATATTAAGAATTATATTCTGAATATCCTTAAGTGAATGATCATAAGCCCCCTACATTTCCTACAAAAGATTGTAAATCATATAGAAGAATTTTATACAGCGGTCATAAAAAGGTACTACCATTACCTTTTATGACTTAATATACACATAGCAAAAATATATAAGGCTTACTGTCCATTTTTAAACAGTAAGCCTTATATTTTATAAGATGATATAATCGTTTGTTATTTCTTCTCTTTCCTCCGAAACCGCTCATGTATATTATTCCACTTATACGTTCCTGCTTCGCTAAATTCTGCTAGTTCCATGGATAAGGCGAAGTAGCGTTTGGCAGCGAGGTCTGCGAAGTGTTCTTTCATCATGTTGAATAGGCGGTTGCATGTTTCTGTTTTGTCTTGTGTGGTTCGCCCGGCTCCGATTTTGAGCGTCGCATGGACGAATGCATCCTCTTCTTGTCCGTCAGCAATATAGTAATCTTGTAATTCGATTGCTCTTGAACGAATCCCTCCTGTTGGGAAGATGTCACTTCGTGAGATAAGGATATTGTTTACTTTTTTTAATAGTTCTTTCATATTCGCTTCTTCTTTTATATTATTCGTATACTCGACTATAAAATGTGGCATGGACGTAAGGCCCCTTTCTTTTTATAGATTACTAGAATAAGAGTAGCCGTTCTGTTCGCTACTCTTTTGCTTCCTATTGTTTAGAAAACGTTTCTTCCCCAACAATGGTATTGATCAGACGGCCTATTCCTTCAATTTCGGTAATGACTTCGTCTCCTACTTTCGTATCGACAGATCCTTTTGGCGTACCTGTTAAAATGATGTCTCCTTTACTTAATGTCATAAAGCTACTTAAGTAGGCAATTAAGTCCCGGATGGAAAAGATCATATCTTTCGTTGTTCCTTCTTGCGTCAGCTCGCCATTCACATATGTACGGAGCGTTAAGTTCATCGGGTCGTCAATGTCGGATGCATCGACAATCCATGGACCGATTGGCGTACATGTATCGCGGTTTTTCACTCTCAAATTTGGACGATAATAATTTTCTAAATAATCCCGTATTGCATAGTCATTCGCTACTGTATAGCCAGCGACGTAATCGTATGCCTCTTCTTTCTTAACGCCTCGAGCTGTTTTTCCCATAACAACAGCTAGCTCGCACTCATAATGCATATATGTTACATCTTCTGGGCGATATGTTTGACCACGGTGACCGATGAATGTGTTAGGTCCCTTTAAGAAGACGAGCGGTTCTGTTGGCGCGTTAAATGATAACTCTTTTGCGTGATCTGCGTAATTTAAGCCGAGAGCAAATACTGTTCGCGGCTCAACTGGCGGGAGCCATGTTACTTCCTCTTCTACTAGCATTCGCCCATCATCTAATTGCAATTTGCCATCTACTTCAGTTGCGTAGTAAATCCCGCCAGCATATGCGATGCGCGCTCGTTTCATCGTACTCCTCCTCTCACAAGTTCTTTTTCTAAAACGACTTGATTTTCTAAGCTGCCAATTCCTTCGATTTCAATTCGAATGCGGTCTCCATTTTTTACGAGTGGTGGATTTTCCGGGACACCAACAAGCAGTATATCTCCTTCATATAACGTCATAAATTCTGTTACATCTGCGATGAGTCGTTCCACTGGTCTAATTAAGTGTTTCGTATGATTTTCTTGCCGCAATATGCCGTTCACATATACTTGAATGGTTACATCATTTGGGTTTTGAATAGCCCCTTTCTCGATCACCCATGGGCCAACTGGACAAAATCCATCGCGTGCTTTTTGCTTAATCGCTGGGCGATACACGCTTTCATGAGGTATGCTGATGTCATTTACAATCGTATATCCTTGCATATATTTTAACGCTTCTTCTTCCCTTACTTTCGTCGCCCTTTTTCCGATGACAATTCCTAGTGCTGCCCCAACTTCTAACTCCTTTTCTTCACTCGGTAACGGAATCGGCATTCCCCGGGCAATCATTGTGTTTATCGGTTTGATATATAAAATGGGAGCCATTGGCGCTTGTTTATATGGCAATTCATGTACCGAATTTCCTAATGCGGCAAGTGCTCCTTTATAATTGAGCAATGTCCCGTAAATATTTCCTGAAGTTGGAATATCCAATGCAAGCTCGTGACTTTCATACTCTTTTCCGTTCCATATGACAACATCTTCTGTTGCATGTAGCTCCGCTTCTTCTATTTGAGATCGACCATAACATTTAAACTGTATTTTCCTCATATTTTCCTCCCTCATTTCACTGAATGATGACTAATACCTTTCACATCGCTTCCTGTATTCGACTTCACCAATATTTCTTCAAAATTACCCGTCTTACTTCTTTTCGCAAATAAAATTGTACCTATATAAGCTCCAAGAAATCCTAACGGAATGGAGACAATGCCTGGGGAAGACAATGGAAATAACGGTTCTCCTACAAAAAGTGCTTCTCCTACTTTCGGACTCCATACACTCGGACTAAGCGCAACGAGAATCATACTGCCAAGTAAACCTACGAGCATTCCTGTAATGGCTCCTGCCATATTAAAACGCTTCCAATACACAGTGAATAAAATGACAGGCAAATTAGAGCTTGCTGCAACTGTTAATGCTAATGAGGAAAGAAAGGCGACATTCATTTTTTGAACAAACAATGCCAATATAATAGAGAAAACTGTAATGCCAATCGAAGCAAATCGCGCCATGCGAAGCTGCTCCTTTTCAGTCGCTTTTCCTTCTCGAATAATTTCATTATAAAAATCATGAGAGAATGCGGTTGCCCCTGTGACAACAATTCCCGCTACGACAGCAAGAATGGTAGCAAAGGAGACGGCTGATATAACAGCAAATAGCATGTCACCGCCTAATATTTTGGCTAGCAATGGTGCCGCCATATTTCCAGCTGGATTCGCTTTCATAATCTCTGTAGCTCCAACGAATTTTGCAGCAGCAAATCCTAAAAAGATGACCATAATATAAAATAAGCCAATGATCCAAATGGAATAAGCAACAGATTTTCTCGCTACTTTTGCATTTGGAACGGTTAAAAAGCGGCTTAAAACATGAGGAAGCCCAGCTGTACCAAGAATCAAGCCAAGCGTTAAAGAAAAGGCATCTAATCCATTTGTATATTTTGCACCTGGATGTAAGTAAGCCTCTTGAAGGGGCGTTGCTGTTTTCATTTCTTCAAAAATACGAAAAACATTAAAATCAAATTTGCTCATTACCATGATAAAAATGAGCAATGTCCCGCCTAATAATAAAAATGCTTTCGTAATTTGCACCCAGCTCGTCGCTGTCATACCACCAAAAATAACAAATACAAGCATAACAAGCCCTACAATAACGACAGATATTTCATATTGAATGTTTATTAGTAATTTAAATAGCGCCCCCGCTGCGACAAGCTGTGCAAGCATGTAAAAAACAGAAATGGTAAGGGCATTAAATGCCGTAACACCGCGCACTTTTTTATTTTGAAAACGCTCTGTAATCATATCTGCTAATGTATATTTTCCTAGATTGCGAAGCGGTTCGGCTACTAGGAGTAAAACGACTAAATACGATACAAGCGCACCATACATTAAGAAATATCCGTCATATCCAAGAAGGGAAATCGCACCAATAAGACCTAAAAAAGAAGAGGCTGACATAAAATCACCGGCAATTGCAAAACCATTTTGCCATCCCTTTAGTCCCCCTCCAGCTGTATAAAAAGAATGAGCATTACTTGTTTTTTTCGAGGCATGATAGGTAATAACAAGCGTCATAATTACAATGAATCCAAACATTACTACCACTTTATAATCCATCTACTTTTCTCCCCTCTGCCTCGTCCCTTAACACTTGCTCGGCTAATGCATCAAAGTAAGCTGCCTTTTTTACATATAGATGACAAATGACAATGGTCATGCCAAACTGAGCAAAGGCATATACCCAGGCCCATGATATAGAACCAATCGCTGGCTTTGTGAATAGATTTGTATCCAATGTTAAAATCGGTAAAAGTAGCGCAAAACAAATGAAAAAGACTGTCACGGAAACTGTAAATCTTTTTCTCTCGCGCAATAACGCTTTAAATTTTTCTGAATTTGCAATCTCCTCGTAATTTATATTTTTGGATTTTATCATATAAAACCCACCTCATCCTTTATTCAATTTTATCCCGCTATTTTAAGGGCGTAAGGCTCTCTATATCGCTAAGTGATCTAGTAAAACATACCGATTGATATCATATACATTTGCATTTTCAAAAATAGATTGGGTCCATTTTACTTTTATCTGTTTATTTAATACATCCATGGGGCAATTGGATAACTGAAGGAGAAGATGCTGTTCTTTTATTTGTTGACATACTCCCTTATAAAAAATTTGATTAATTTCTACTGTAATATGATAAACACCAGGTACTGGTAGCATATAATCTGGCTCTACGAACACTTCAATAAATCTATACGTTTCGTAAAAAACGGAGGATTTCTGTACAATTCCCCTTGTTTCATAATAATCACCGAGATAATTCGGAATATCATGTGTTGCTCCATGGGAAAGTAGTTTTCGAATAGCAGTTGAACTAATTTTATGATGATGGTGTTCTATTTTTGGAATCGTGGTAACTTCAAATTTGTTCTTCCCTTGTTCTTTTAATAGCTGCATATTGCCTTGCCCTTTATATCCGTAATGATAATCAAATCCGGCGACAACATGTTTGCAGCAAAATCCGATAATATATGTTTCCACAAACTCTTGATCAGATAGGCGGGCGAATATTGGATCAAACTTGACTACGATTAATTTTTCAACACCCATATTTTTAAAACGCTCTTCTTTCACTTTCAAAGGTGTTAAATATTTTATCGGGCCATCAGAAGGATTCACAACTTCCTTTGGATGTGGGTAAAATGTCATAACAGCAAATGTGATCTTCTTTTGTTTGGCAATCTCTTTTGCTGTTTTAATGAGCTTTCTATGACCAATATGAACGCCATCAAAGAAGCCAAGTGCAAGGACACATTCCTCTGTTTCTTCTCGCAACGTTTTAGAAATGGGGTGTTGCATATACAGCGTCTTCACCTTATCACCTCACCTATCATTTTCACAAACTATTCTAATAATCTATAACACAAAATCTGGTTTTCTCTGTTCTAACGTTGGACTTGCCTCTTGTATTCTTTCCCCTGTTTCGATATCTAAAAATGGAGATGTTTCATTAAACCAGCTATCCGGTGCTTTATGCCCCCAGAACGTTTGGCGTCTTGGATCATTTAAATCCCAGCGCACTGGATTGAAATCTGGATCACTTGTTAAATAATCTCCGTTATACAGCTCAATTCGGTATCCATCTGGGTCTCGTAAATACAGGAAGAATGCATTCGATAATCCGTGGCGTCCAGGTCCTCTTTCCATATTTTCACCATAGCCAAGTGATGCAAGGACATCGCAACAATGAATAAGTGCTAATGGATCTGGTAACCAAAAGCCAATATGATGAAGGCGTGGTCCTTCTCCATTCATAAATGCTTGGTCGTGTACCGTTTGCTTCCGGTGAAGCCAAGCAGCCCATACGCGATCATCTTCTGTTGCTGTATATTCAGAACATGCAAAGCCAAGTTCATTGACAAAGAAGTCGTAAGCTTTCTCTACATCTGGCACAGCGCAGTTTACATGATCAATACGCTGAATTCTTGCTCCACGATATTGATCATAACGCTGAATCATACGCTCAGCACCCTTCATCTTACAGAAGAATTCAAGGGGCATTCCTGATATATCATGAACATGTAATGCCCTGCCCAGTGCATATTGTGTTCCTTCTTCTTTCCACTTTGTTTTTAATCCTTTTGATTGAAAAAATGCTGCTAGTTTATCTAAATCTGCTTCACTCTTCACTTTATAGCCAAGTGCATGAACACCTAACTGCTCTGATTTTTTCAATACTAAGCTATGATGAACGTGTTCTTCTAACCCTCTTAAATAAATATGCTCCTCATCACATTCCGTCTCGATAAACCCTAAAGCGTTTACATAAAATTCTCGCGAACGATCCAAATCTTTCACATTTAGAATTGTTCTTGCAATGCGAATAATATTAAACTCCATTTGGTGCACCTCCACATTTTTATACTTTTTCGATTAACTCTTCCGAGCGATTTAAAAATTCTTTTACGCGGTCTACATATACTTGCTTATCGTAGCCATTATATAGCGCGCTCGCCATTCTAACTGGATCTCCAAAAAAGAAGCGTTCATACAATGTCTGTCTCGTGCCAAATGCACTCATACAAACATCCCAAGCTAGTCGATATAATTTCACACGATTATATGCATCCCCATTTGCCGCTTGTAAATATTTATCTAAATCCGGGCGTAATTCCGATTGAAAATCTGATTCGGATGGAATTGCCATTAAGCCGCTTGCTCCAAGTAGTTGCATAATTTCACTAAATCTTGGGTAAATTTTTGGATAGTAGTGGCGCGCAACATTTAATGGTGTAAAGTCCGGTGTCATAATGCCCCACTTATCCAGCTTCGCATTTGCTTCTGCTGCCGTTACGTATGCTTTCACTGTTTCAAGCGCCATAATGACTTCCGACATCTTTTCTTGTACATGTTGAAACTGGCCGATATTAATCGTTTCTACCATGAGCTGTAAAATTCCTAATACAAATTCCGTTTTTGCAATATTTTTTGAGACAACTTGATGCGTCATATGAACAACCGCATTACTTTCGTTGTAAGCTTGATTACAAACGCCAACATCCCCTAAAGCAAACACTCGATTCCAAGGCACTACGACATCGTCAAATACGACAATCGTATCCATTTCTTCAAATCTCGATCCAAGCGGATGATCAAAATGAGACTTTCCGTAATCAAATGATTCACGGCAAATAAACTTTAATCCCGGTGTATGATTTGGAATTGAAAAGGCATATGCATATGGATTTTCCTCTTCGGATTGTTTTAAAAGAGTCGAAGGAAACACCATAATTTCATCGGTAATTCCTCCTTGCGTTGCAAGTAAACGCGCTCCGCGAATGACTACGCCTTCTGATGTTTTTTCTACAATGCGCGCAGCAATATAAGGATCGGATAATTGCGATGCATTAACCGCACGATTCACTTGCGGCTGAATTAATGTATGTGTTAAAGATAAATCATTCTCTCGACAATACTCGTAATACTCCGCCATATTTTTCGCATAAAACGCATCTTGTTTTCCAAACATTTCAGCAGCCGATCCGTAAGCCATCATTCCGGCGTTAATATAATCTGGAGAGCGCCCCATCATACCGCCGTTGTATTTTGCCCACTCTTGAATCATTTTGCGGCGCTTTGCTAAGTCTTCTTTTGTTTTTGGCTGCAAAAAGGAAGTGCCGACACGCTCTCCTGAAGTTGGAGAAGTATATGTCATATACTCTGCTTTCTCAGGATCGTGTTGCATATCATATAACTCAGCTTGCGTTTTCATTACCCCTTTAAAAGCAGGATGTTCTGAGATGTTTCCTTCTACTCTCTTCCCGTCAATCCATACATTGGCATTTGCTTGATTTACTCTTTCGATATATTCTTTTCCTGTTTTTGCTGGCATTTCACTCTCCCCTTTCATGAAACTATTGTTTTTATACTTTCATCTGCAGCTTATTATTTCTTTGTGCCAAACTTCGGAATATGATGATCTCCGATTGCAACATGGATAACCTTTGGTTCCGTATAAAACTCGAAAATGGCATAGTGCCCACCTTCTCTTCCGATCCCGCTATCTTTTGCTCCGCCAAACGGAATTCGAAGATCGCGTACATTTTGAGCGTTCACCCATAACATGCCCGCTTCAATGGACTGCGCAAGTCGATGACCTCTCTTCATATCATTTGTCCAAACATAACCAGCAAGTCCGTACCTTACATCATTAGCAATTGCAATCGCTTCTTCTTCCGTTTCAAATTCCATAACAGCCATAACAGGACCAAATATTTCTTCTTGGCATACTCGCATCTCATTTTTTGCATGTAATAATAAAGTTGGCGGCACAAAGTTACCCGCTTGCACCGATTCGGGAACAACTCCTTGTATCACTTCACACCCTTCTTCTTTTGCGATCTCAATATACTTTTGTACCTTTTGAAAATGCTGTTTTTCAATTAACGGACCAAGTTCTGTCTTAGGGTCCATCGGATCGCCGATTGTAATATAGCCAACACGTTCTTTTAATTTTTCAATAAATTGATCTTTAATATTTTTGTGCAGTAATAAGCGAGAATTAGCGGTACAGCGTTCTCCATTAAATGAGAAAATGCCCCACACAGCCGCATCTAAAGCGCGCTCTAAATCTGCATCTTCAAAGACGATAAGAGGAGATTTACCACCTAGTTCCATTGAAGTTTTCTTTAACGTATCAGCCGCATTTTTCATAATGATTGAACCTGTCGTTGTTTCACCTGTGAATGATATAGCTTTCACATCTTTATGAGCGACAAGAGAGGCACCCGCTGTTTCCCCAAAGCCATGAACGACGTTAAAGACGCCATTTGGCACTTCTGCTTTATGAATTATTTCAGCCAGTTTGTTAGCCGTTAAAGGAGATAATTCAGCCGGTTTTAAAACAACTGTATTCCCGGTAGCTAATGCTGGAGCTACTTTCCAAGTTTCTAACATGAACGGGGCATTCCATGGGGTGATGAGGCCAACAACCCCAATTGGATGGTAGACAGTGTAATTAATAAATTCTTTGTTTACCGGATATGATTCACCGTGTAATTTCGTTTGTACCATTCTTGCATAGAAACGAAAGTTTTCTGCTGCACGCGATGTCATTTTTCTCGTTTGACTAATAGGAAGCCCCGTATCTAGTGCTTCCAAATATGCGATTTCTTCTATTTCCTCATCAATTAAATCCGCAATTCGATTGATATATTTCATTCTCTCTTCTACTTTCATCTTGCCCCATGACCCTTTTTCAAAAGCGGCTTTCGCTGCAGCAACTGCCAGATTGATATCAACTCTATCTCCTTCAGCTATTCGATTAATCTCCTTGTTTGTAAACGGATTCATATTTACAAATACTTTTCCAGACTGCGCTTTTCTAAATTCTCCATCAATATATAAATCTACCTGTTCTATTTGCTTATGGGCTTTATCTTTTTGTATATCCTTCGCTTCTATATGCACATTCTTCCCTCCTACAATTTTTTGAATGATGCCCCTTAAAATCTGTATGACTTTAAAGGGGCTATGTCCTTATCTAGATACAATACTTTCTGGTAATTCTACATAGTTCTTTAAGACGTCCCGAATTTCATCTTGCAATTCTTGTGATGGAACATCCATTGGTAAACGAAGTACCGGCTTAATTTTCCCCATCATACCGAGCGCCGCTTTTACAGGAGCTGGATTTGTATCTTTAAATAACACATCATTGAGTGGCATAAGTTCATAATGAAGATTTAATGCACGTTTTATATCTCCTTCATTCCACGCATTATAGACTTCTGCAACTTGTTTTGGAGCAACGTTCGCAGTAGCACTAATATGCCCCGCGCCACCAATCGCTAACATTGGATAACAAAGCAATTCAATACCAGAGAACAAGAGAAAATCTCTTCCACAATGTAAGAGAACGCGATTAATATGTTCAAAATCTTTATTCGACTCTTTTATTCCAATAATATTTGGACAATCTTGATTTAACTTTGCAATCGTTTCTACTTGTAGATTTACAGCTGTTCTTCCTGGAATGTTATAAATAATAATCGGAATATCAACAGAATCCGCGACAGTTTTAAAATGTTTGTACAATGCGTGCTGCGATGGTTTATTATAATAAGGCACAATAACAAGCGCTGCATCCGCTCCAATTTCTTGTGCCTTTTTTGTCAAATACAATGTTTCTTCATGATTGGTAGATCCCGTCCCCGGCGCGAAAGGAACTCGGCCATTAATTGCCTTTACCGCCGTTTTCATTACCTTTACACGTTCCTCGATCTTTAAAGAGCTTGGTTCTCCCGTTGTACCTGTAACAGAAATACCATGGCTCCCGCTTTCAATATGCCAATGAATTAAGTTTTCAAGTGTTTGAAAATCAATTGCGCCGCTCTCGTCAAATGGTGTAATAATTGGAGCGATCGAACCTCTCAATTTTTTCTTTGCTTCTGCGAATTTATCCATTCTTTCGTCTCTCCTTTTCCCTTTCTACTTCTGTGCGCATTACACAATTCCTCACTTTTAAATTTCTAATTAATCAGAAAATTCATTACATTATTACTCTATCACGTGATATCATAGATGAAAAATACTAAAAAAATTTGCATTCCATACGAAAAAAATATAGTGATCTATGGGAGGGAATCAGTATGGATATTAGACAACTTCGTTATTTCTATACAATTGCACAAGAAGGACAAATCACCCGGGCAGCTAAAAGACTTCATATGGCACAGCCTCCATTAAGTCAGCAATTGAAATTGCTAGAACAAGAACTCGGCGTTCAATTACTAGAAAGAAATGGACGAAAACTAGAACTTACTGAAGCTGGACATGTTTTATTTAAAAAGACAAAGGAGATTCTTAATCACTTCCATGAAACTATTACTGAAGTAAAAGAAGTTGGAAGTGGTCTCAAAGGAACCTTATCGATTGGTTCTGTTAAATCCGCTTTCTCTTATATTCCAGACAGACTACGTTCCTTCCATGAAACATATCCGCTCGTGACATTTCATTTGCAGGAAGGAGATTCATTTCGCTTAGCACAACTTATAAAAAATCGCGAAATTGAACTCGCGATTGTCCGCCTTCCATTAGAGATGGAAGACTTCGCTTCCCTGTCGTTACCTACAGATCAATTTGTTGCTGTCATGCCGAATGATAAGGCAGATAACCGGTCAATGATTTCTATGAAAGAACTCGCCAAGTTACCTCTTATGCTACTCCAACGGATAAAAGGGTTCGGTCTTTACGAAAAGGTACTGGAAAGCTTTCAAAAGCATGGCTTAAAACCAAATATCATTTGCGATTGTCCGGATGCTGCTATGCTTCTTTCACTCGTTCGATCCGGCATTGGGTGTACATTACTCCCAAAATCAACTCTCATTTCGCTTCCTTTAACTGGAATAAAAGTGCTGAATATTGAAGATTCGACTATTACATCTGACTCCGCAGTGATTTGGTTAAAAAATCGTTCCCTTTCCAAAGTCGCCCTCCATTTCCTTGAAACCTTCCGCAATCCATCTCTTTTATAAAGAATGATCACCAAAACAAAAACCCTATTTTTGATTGATAACCAAAAATAGGGTTTTTGTTTTACAATTGCTTACTAATTAATACAATCATAACGATAATTCCAATAAACATCACAACTAAGCAACCGATTAATTTATAAAATCCTCGCTTTGTCAATGTATTGCCTTGTATATCCTTCCGAACGAAGAAATACACCGCTAACATTAAAAGTGCACCTAATCCTAAAACATACATAGCTTGCATTTATTGCATTTATCTCATTCACCTTTCTCCCTTTCACTTTAATATGTTTTGGCACAAATCACAAATGGAAGCAAGATCGTACGAATCGTTCATGCCGATAAAAGTGAAGGTAAGGCTCCTACCTATCTTCCTTGCTTCTCTCTGAATCTTGAGATGAGATCAAAGAATTACATTTGTTCATCTATCTCTATCTGTCATCATGATTATTTTCCATTCAAAATGGAATGATAAGCATAATAAATGTTCGTTATATTCATTCCTTTGTCATAAGAAAAATTAATATGGCTATATGCCTTTTATCTTTTTAAAATATTTCATTTCTTATCATTTACAAATAAAATGAGCAATGGCTTTTCAGGATTTTTTGCTATTTTTGCAAAAACAAACGATTTATACGCCATTTTCAATTTATAATCACCCTTTATAATCAAATACTTCCTTTTTTCTTTCATTATTTAACACTATCGAAATAAAGTTTACGATAAATTCATAATTTTTTATTTTTTATACTATATTCTGTTATATTGTTGTATAATATCTTTGTAAGCGCTTATTATTCTAATATACATAATACAAACGATACTTCGACCAAAAATTCTAACAATTTTTTTTGTATTTCATCGTAATACTACTTGTTTGAAATACAGGCGTATCAGATGAAATCACCTATTTTTTCCTTAAAATTAATTTATAACATGAAAGATTAACTTAGGTGATAAGTAATTGTGAATGTTTTTTTACAAAACGGATAAGTAATAATGTTTGGTATTATGTAAATTATTGTAATAACATAAGAGTAAAGTTAACATTTACATTCATTACTGGTTCATCAATTATGAAAAGAGTGAAATGCATCCTTTTCACATGAAGAAAGGAATATATGCATTGGGAGGTTTAAACAAATGACGAGGAAGAATACAGCGACAAACCCTTGGGCCAAATTCCATGGTCCGAACCTTGGCTATGTTATTGAACAGTATGATCGTTATATGACGAATGAAGGTTCTGTTGATCCGGAATTACAAGAGCTTTTTGAAACGTTCGGAGCTCCTACGTTCCAAGTGGATGTCGTAACAGGGGACAACAAAGAAACAAATTTTTCTCCTCAAAGTACAGGAAACATTGAAACAATTTTGAAAGCTGTGCAAGTTGTCGAGAATATCCGTTCATTCGGTCATCTATCAGCCCATATTAATCCAATGGAAGAGCCGCATGATGGACAATCTCTCATTGAGACAATGATGCGCGAATTAAACGATGCAGATTTGAAAGCGATTCCAGCAAAAACAGTATGGCCAGATGCGCCAAATGATGTTCACACAGCTCTTGATGCAATTCATAGATTAAAAGATGTGTATACAAAATCCTTAGCCTATGAATTCTCTCATATACAAGATAGCGAAGAACGTACATGGTTGCATCAAATGGTGGAATCAAATTCCTTGCGTCAACCATTATCAAATCAAAAACGAACTGCTCTCTTAAAACGCTTAACAGCCGTTGAAGGTTTCGAGCAATTCTTGCATAAAACATTCGTTGGGCAAAAACGTTTCTCTATAGAAGGCGTCGATATGCTTGTACCTGTATTAGATGAAATGATTGCTGAAGGTGCAAAAGCTGGCGTTGAAGATGTCATGATTGGTATGGCTCACCGCGGCCGTCTAAGTGTTCTCGCTCACGTATTAGAAAAACCATATAGTCACATGTTTGCTGAGTTTAAACATGCAACGATTCAATCTGACGATAAAACGAATCATCATGCTGGCTGGACAGGAGACGTGAAATACCATTTAGGTCGCGAACAAGTTGTTGGTAATGAAACAGTTCATACACGTGTTACATTAGCAAACAACCCGAGTCACCTTGAATTCGTCAATCCTGTTGTAGAAGGCTACGCACGTGCGGCTCAAGAAAATCGTAAAAAAGCTGGTTATCCTGAGCAAGATCGTTCAAAATCTTTCGTCATTTTAGTTCATGGAGATGCCGCTTTCCCTGGTCAAGGTATTGTATCTGAAACATTGAACTTAAGCAGATTGAACGCTTATCAAACTGGTGGAACCATTCATATTATCGCAAATAATACGATTGGTTTTACAACAGATAGTTATGATTCTCGTTCTACAAGATATTCAAGTGACCTTGCAAAAGGTTTCGATATTCCAATTGTTCACGTAAATGCAGATGACCCTGAAGCTTGTCTGGCAGCTGCAAACCTTGCAATTCAATATCGCATACGTTTCAAAAAAGATATTTTAATCGACTTAATCGGTTATCGCCGCTACGGTCATAACGAGATGGATGACCCAGCTGTTACACAACCGCAAGTTTATAAGAAGATTAAAAACCATCCAACTGTCAGAGCCATTTATGCGGAACAATTGAAAGCAGAAAGTGTTTTAAGCTCTGATGAAGTAGAAACAATTACGCAATTTACACAAGAGCAATTAAAAGCGGAATATGCACAAGTGCCACCTGCTGATACAAGTGAAGCAACGGTACATGTGAAAGTTCCAGATGTAGTCGCAAGAGGTATTCAATCAATTGACACTAGTCTTCCACTGGAAACACTTCGTGCGATTAATGAAGGGCTCTTATCTTGGCCAGAAGGCTTTAACGTTTATCCGAAAGTGAAGAAAATTTTAGAACGCCGCCGAACTGCTTTAGAGAAAGGCGGTAAAGTGGAATGGGCACTTGCTGAATCATTAGCGTTTGCTTCCATTTTACAAGAAGGAACACCAATTCGTTTAACTGGTCAAGATTCACAACGTGGTACATTTGCACAACGTCATATTGTACTACATGATACAGAAACAAATGAAACATATTCACCGCTGCACCGTTTACCAAATATTAACGCATCTTTCTCTGTTCATAACAGTCCGTTATCAGAGGCTGCTGTTGTTGGTTTCGAATATGGTTATAATGTGTTTGCTCCAGAAACTCTTGTGATGTGGGAAGCGCAATACGGTGATTTCGCAAATACGGCTCAAGCATTATTTGACCAATATGTTTCATCTGGTAGAGCAAAATGGGGCCAAAAATCAGGTCTTGTTCTCCTTCTCCCACATGGTTATGAAGGGCAAGGACCAGAGCACTCTAGTGCACGTCCAGAACGTTTCTTACAATTAGCTGCAGAAAATAACTGGACTGTTGCAAACTTAACAAGTGCGGCACAATATTTCCATATCTTGCGCCGTCAAGCTTCTATTCTTGGTACAGAAGCAGTTCGTCCATTAGTGATTATGACGCCAAAAAGTTTATTGCGTCATCCGCTTACAGCTTCTACAAGTAGCGAACTAAGCGAAGGACGTTTCCAACCTGCACTAGAACAAGAAAAACTTGGTACAAAACCAACGAAAGTAAAACGCCTTATCTTTACGACTGGTAAGATGGCAATTGATTTAGCAGCTGAGATTGAATCTGGCAAACATGAGTACAATTTAGATGAACTTCATATCGTTCGCATTGAACAATTGTACCCATTCCCTGCTGAAAAAGTTCAATCCATTATAAAACGCTTTAAAAACTTAGAAGAAATCGTTTGGGTTCAAGAAGAACCTCGCAATATGGGTGCATGGCATTACATGGCGCCAATCTTATTCGAACTTGCTGGCGACAAATTGAAAACAGGATATATTGGACGCCCAGACCGCTCTAGCCCATCTGGCGGCGATCCACATGCGCACAAAGCTGAGCAAGAACTAATTATTGCTCATGCTTTAGATACTAAATATAACTTTCGCCAAGATAAACAAGAAATAGAAGTGTATAGTAACTGAAAGAGAAAGTAATTTCTGGCTTACTGAGGTAGCGTTTCGTCTACCTCAGTAAGCTGAAAAACTTGGAGATTACCAAAAAAAGAAAACACACCGTTAGGCAAATAAGGGGAGGACATTTAAAATGATCGAAATTAAAGTACCTGAGCTTGCAGAATCTATTACAGAAGGAACTATTTCACAATGGCTAATCAACGTAGGCGACAAAGTTGAAAAAGGTGGCAGCGTTGTTGAGCTAGAAACTGATAAAGTCAATGTTGAAATCATTGCAGAAGATTCAGGTATTGTATCAAAACTATTAGGAGAGCCGGGAGATACAGTTGAAATTGGCGACGTCATTGCAATTTTAGATGAAAATGGTACGGCTGCAGCAAGTACACCAGCTGCTCCAGAACAACCAAAAGAAGAAGCTCCAGTAGCTCCAAAAGCTGAGGCTCCAAGTGATGTGCCAAGTCAAACAGCATTACAAGGTCTTCCAAATACAGACCGCCCTATCGCATCACCTGCTGCTCGAAAAATGGCACGTGAATTAGGTATCGATTTAAATGAAGTGCGCAGTACGGATCCACTTGGCCGCGTGAGACCACATGATGTACAAGCACATGCTGCAGCTCCAAAAGCAGAACCAAAACAAGAAAAAACAAGTCCAAAACCAGCTGTAACAACTGAGTTTGACAAGCCAGTTGAGCGTGTAAAAATGTCCCGCCGCCGTCAAACAATTGCAAAACGACTTGTTGAAGTTCAGCAAACATCTGCTATGTTAACAACATTTAACGAAGTTGATATGACTGCGATTATGGAATTGCGTAAAGAACGCAAAGAAGCATTTGAGAAAAAACATGATGTTCGTCTTGGCTTCATGTCATTCTTTACAAAAGCAGTTGTTGCAGCATTAAAACAATTCCCACTATTAAATGCTGAAATTCAAGGCGACGAGCTTGTTGTTAAAAAATTCTATGACATCGGTATCGCTGTAGCTGCTCCAGATGGATTAGTTGTTCCAGTTGTACGCGATGCAGATAAATTAAACTTCGCTGAAATTGAAAGAGATATTCGTGACCTAGGTAAAAAAGCTCGCGATAATAAACTTACATTAAAAGAACTACAAGGTGGCACATTCACAATTACAAACGGCGGTGTATTCGGTTCCCTTATGTCAACACCAATTTTGAATGCTCCACAAGTCGGTATTCTTGGAATGCACAAAATTCAAGTAAGACCAGTTGCAATTGATAATGAACGCATGGAAAACCGTCCAATGATGTACATTGCTTTATCTTATGACCACCGTATTGTCGACGGTAAAGAAGCAGTTAGCTTCCTTGTAGCAGTAAAAGAAATGCTCGAAGATCCAAAATCATTATTATTAGAAGGTTGATAGACTTTCTAGATGATAGAAACCAGATGAAAGAGGACAATCTTTCATCTGGTTTTTTATTTAGCAATCTCCATTCTTTCCGCACTCATAACGGACAATTTATTATACATACACTCATAATGTATGCCTAAACATGAGATAATTAGGAGGTAATGTAATGAGTAATTTCCCGCCTTCTGCAAAGCTAAAAATGAATCAAGATACCTTTTTCCTCCCCGACCGAGACGGAGGTGTCTATTTTCGAAATAATGCCAGCTCATTTCGGATGCAAGGAGATGGCATCTACGAATGGATTGAAAAATTAATGCCGATGTTTAACGGTAAACATACACTGGAAGAACTAACGAACGGACTCCCTCTTCCTTATCAAAAGAGAGTATTTGAAATTGGTGAGCTTTTATATACAAATGGTTTTGTTCGCGACGTTAGTCAAAATGCTCCGCATCAATTAGATGATACACTTTTAGAAAGATATGCATCACAAATTGAATTTTTAGAAGCGTCGTCTCCCTCTGGCACCTTACATTTTCAAACGTATCGGCAAGCAAACGTGTTAGCAATTGGATCTGGCCCTATGTTTATCTCACTAGTTGCTTCTTTACTAACATCTGGTTTACCTACGTTTCATTACGTAATTACAGATCGAGATGCAACAAACTTGGCGAGACTAGACGAACTCATCCAAGAAGCACAATCAGCTGATCCAGATATCTCTATTCAGGAAATCGATACGACGATAGATTGTTCCTTAGCAGAAGCTTTCGAACCTTTTGATTGGATTGTATATGTATCTCAAAATGGGAATATCGATAAACTGCGTCTACTCGATTCTATTTGCCGAGAAGAGAAGAAAAACTTTATCCCTGCTATTTATTTAGAAAAAGTCGGCTTAGTCGGTCCCATCATCACTTCTGACTGTAATCAATGTTGGGAATCTGCATGGCATCGCATTCATGAAACAGCTCTTCATCCAAACGAATGGGAAGGTTCCTTCTCTCCTACCGCTGGTGCGATGCTAGCAAATGTAATTGTTTTTGAGCTATTTAAAGAGATTACTGGCGCTTCAACTCGAGAAACAAACGATCAATTCTTTTTACTCGATTTAGAGACACTTGAAGGAAATTGGCATTCTTTCGTTAAACATCCCCTTACAACGAGCAATTGTGTGACGTTCGAACTTTTAACAGAGATCGATGAGAAACTAGAACAAGATGCCGAGCGCAATCATTCCCATGAACTTTTTCACTTTTTTGACAAGCTAACTTCCAGAACGTCCGGTATTTTTCATATGTGGGAAGAAGATGACTTACAGCAACTTCCTTTGTCACAGTGCTATATTCAAATCGCAGATCCATTATCAGAAGGACCAACAACACCCCTCCCTCCCATTATTTGTAATGGATTCACTCATGATGAAGCGCGCCGCTCAGCAGGTCTAACTGGAATTGAAACATATGTCTCCAAAATGATTGACTTTCTCCTTCCTGAGCAAGAAGAGTTTATTGGAATTGGAGCTGGAGAAACGATGACAGAAGGTATCCACCGCGCATTTCAGCATTATTTTTCACATCAATTATGTATGAGGCAAAAAAGCAAACCGGAAGAAATGACCCCCTTAGAGCTTACTGAGATTACTGATAAACAGTGCCGCTTTTATTTCGATGCTCTTCGCATCGCATGCGAAGAGCCTACAATTGGGATGGCTGAAGATTTATATGGCTTTCCTGTCATTTGGGTTCAAGCACATCATAATTGGTACGGTAGCGCTCACTTTAATGTAACTTTGGCATTAAGAAACGCATTGCAACAAGCTCTGTTCCATTTTCAAAACGAAGAAGCTCCTTATCGGTCTAATATATTATGGGATTCTTCTATCCGTATGCTAGATAGAGAGCCATACAAAATGAAAATCCAAACAGAAGAAGCCATTCCAAGTCTTTCTACTTTACAAAATGCTTTACAGAAATTAAAAGAACAGGATCTTTATCCATATATTCTTGATTTATCTATCGAACCATTTCTTAAAGATGGTTTAAGCGGTGTGTTCGGCGTAGTTATAAAAGAGGAGGTAGACGAATGCTAGATTTTCAATTATTAATTGTCGGAGATGGCGTACTTGCTGATTATGTAGATAAGCAATTGTCTGCTCACTACCCTATCATTCGTCAACATACGCTAGAAGAATGTATCCCAGAACAGACTCGTCTCGCCCTTGTACTACATGATGGATTCCCTCTTTCCATTCATCATCAAGCTGAAGAACGATTTCGATCCGCTCATATTCCATGGCTTCGCGCCTTCACTTCATTTGGAGAAGGAATTATCGGTCCCTATGTTACACCGAATCAACCAGGATGTTCCCAATGTGCTGATGCAAGGCGATTTACAGCTGGATTCGATCAAAAAGAGATGTGGGAATTACAACGAACATATTCTTTCCAGACAGACCAAATGACAAAGCGGGATATATGTGCAACACCAATCGGTCTGCTACACATGTCCTATCTTATTCATGCTGAAATCGAGAACATACAGCGAGAAAAGCATACTTCCTTATCAGATGAACTCATATTCCTGAACTTACAAACGTTCCAATCTTCACGCCATCCTTTTCTTCCAGACCCTCTCTGTCCGGTATGCGGGACGGTGCCAAATGATTCTGAAGAAGCTGCTATCTTGCAATTCAAACCAAGTTTGAAAACGAACCGCGAAAGTTACCGTTGCCGCTCCATACACGATTTAAGCATATGTTTAAAGAAAGATTATTTAAATCAGAAAACGGGACTGTTAAATAACAAAATGCAGCATTCCCTTCTGCCATTTGCTGATGTCATTGTCAATATGCCTTTAATATTAGGAAATGAAGGTGTTGCTGGACGGACACATTCATATAAAATAAGCGAAGCAACCGCAATTTTGGAAGGTTTAGAACGCTACTGTGGAATGGCTCCGCGCGGGAAACGGACAAATGTTTATGGGAGTTACCGAGACTTTGAAAATATCGCTATCAATCCTCTTACAGTTGGTGTACATACAGACGAACATTATAATCGGGATGGATTCCCATTCAAACCATTTGATCCTGATCATCCGCAAAATTGGGTATGGGGATACTCACTATTACAAAATCGCTCCGTTTTAGTTCCAGAATCACTTGCCTATTACAGCTTAGGACATAAAGATGCTTTTGTCTATGAAACTTCAAATGGATGCGCGATTGGCGGCAGTATAGAAGAAGCTATTTTCCACGGCATGTTAGAAGTGATAGAACGCGACTCTTTCTTACTCACTTGGTATGCACAATTACCATTACCGCGCATCGATCTTCGCTCTTCGGAGGATATAGAATTACAACTTATGCTGGCTCGAATGCAGGCGATTACAGGCTATGAATTACATGTATTTAATGCAACAATGGAACACGGCATCCCAAGTATATGGGCAATCGCTAAAAATACGAGGAAAAGTGGTATGAATCTCGTCTGCGCAGGTGGCGCTCATATGGATCCTGTGCGCGCTGTGAAAAGTGCAATTCATGAACTAGCCGGTATGTTACTCATTATGGATGAAAATCTTGAAACAAATCGAAAAACATATGCACAATGTTTAGAAGACCCTTATCTTGTGACAAAAATGGAAGACCACAGTATGCTATATGGATTACCAGAAGCGGAAGAGCGTCTTCAATTTTTATTAGATACTCATCAGTCGCTACAAACATTTAAAGAGATGAATCATTTAAAATCTATCAATAAAAATTTAACATCAGATTTATCCCATCTTTTAACTCGATTGCATCATGCAGGCCTTGATGTTATTGTCGTTGATCAAACTGTTCCACTCATAGAAAAAAACGGGCTATCTTGCGTAAAAGTACTAATTCCCGGCATGTTACCGATGACATTTGGTCATCATTTAACCCGTATAACCGGCCTAGAAAGAGTATTGACTGTACCGATGAAACTAGGATATGTTGATCAGTCTCTTACATTTGAACAGTTAAATCCACATCCGCATCCTTTTCCATAACCTACTATCCCCCACCAACTTATGTTAGTGGGGGATGACTATGAAGGAGGTTCAATCGAGATGCAACTAGATACATTTCTTCATCATTTACATTTTTCGGTCGATGAAATTATGCCTCACAATCAAGAAGTAAACTGGGAAGATGCCCCGCTTCCCTATAAATTATACCGAGGGTTACCGAGTATTCCCCTTTCTCTAGAAGTCCCATTAACAGTAAGAAATCAACAGATGTGTAGCAACTCTACTATTACAAACATTGGCCATTTTCTTTGGTATACATTTGGATTAACAAAGTTATGTCAACCTTCTTTTGAGCATAACGTCCATGTATTTCGAAGATTTCTCCCCTCTGGGGGAGGTTTATATCCAAACGAATTATATATCTATTTAAAGCTTGAAGATTATCCACAAGGAATTTATCATTATGATGTTGCGCACCATCGTCTTCTCTTACTTCGCGCTGGAAACTTTGACTCTTATCTTGAAAAATCACTTGGCGATCGCTGTGACATATCGGCATGCTTTGGCACTGTCTTTGTTTCGACAATGTTTTGGAAAAACTTCTTTAAATACAATCATTTTTCCTATCGGCTTCACAGTCTAGATACCGGTGTTCTTATCGGACAATTACTGGAGTCTTCCAAACAATTTGGCTATACAACTAGCGTATATTATCAGTTTTTAGACCGGGCGATCAATCATTTACTTGGACTTTCTGAAGAGGAAGAGAGCGTATATGCTATTATTCCTTTATCGAATGAATCTACTTGGCGCAATCCTCTAACACTATCAAACGTCACGTCTAACGACTTATTGAATCAACTCCCTATTTTACAACATGAACGCTTTGTTCGTTCAAAACATGTAACTGAATATCCAATGATTCTAAAAATAAACGAAGCCTCTATGTTCGAAACAACTGAGCAATTTCGAACATTACGAAACGAAGCCGTTACTACGTATGATAAAGACAGTTTCCCACTTCCTAAAGTAGAGCAATTATCTTATGATTTTAAAGCTGTTTGCCAAAAACGTTATTCACCAGAGGCTGATTTTTTCTTAAAGAAATCGAATGTCACTAAGCTTGCTACGTTATTGCAAGAAACAGCTTCTTCTTTTTCTTACCAAAATGACATAGATCACAGCGACAAGAGTCCAAAAGCACGCGTTTCCTTGTACGGATGCTTTTCTCATATAGACGGTTTACCTAGCGGGGCGTATTCCTATAATAGCGACGCTCATGCACTAGAACCTATTGCTCCTGGAGATCATCGTCATCTCCTGCATTCAGGTTTAACAATGGATAATGTCAACCTGTTTCAAGTGCCACTTTGCCTTCATATCATCGGCAATAAAGATTACATGAAAGATACATTTGGATATAGAGGATACCGCATGCAGCAAATGGAAGCTGGCATACTTGTTCAAAAGCTCCTCTTAGCTGCCTCTGCAATGGGCATGGGTGGTCACCCCCTTTTAGGTTTCGATGTTAATCTTTGTGATCAATTATATAAAATTGATGTAACGCGAAAAACGACACTCATCCAAATTCCAGTTGGCTTTTATCGACCACGCAATTGGTTAAAAGGTAACTTGCATAGCTAAAATCTGTTCGATGTAAATGATAAAAGCCTTGGTACATGAAATTATATTGGCGCAACTGGTACTTTTATCGGCGATTGTACACCATATATCGGCGCAACTTTTAAAATATCGGCGATTCGACAGAGAATATCGACCGCTCGACAAATAGTGACAATCAAAAAAGCAGACGTTGTTTCGTCTGCTTTTTTCGTTAAATTAATTTAAAAATGCTCTTAATTTGTCTTGCAAATAGCCAATTCTTTGAACCACAATTATCATTTAAGCTATCTAACAAAATAGATTTTCCATTAGAAAATTTCAACTGTAATGTTGTATTTTTGTCATTTGTTTTTAAATTCACGTCTGTCATATCATCATACTTTAGTTTTTCCACTTCAATATACTCTTCTTTTGCTTGTCCAACTACAACATGATCTTGGAAGAAAAAGAAGACTTCTACTTTTTTCCCAAAGCAAAATACGTGCTTCGGATAAATTAATGTAGCATGATCAATCCCAATACATAATTCTTTTAATTCTTGAATCACTTCTCCAAAGTCTTCTTCATGTCGTTCGTTTGCTTCTTCGATCCACTCTTCTACTGTTTTTAAATTAATTGCCATTTTTAATCCTCCTGCATGAACACTAGCGCTTCTTCATTATGTAAAAATGAATACTATATGAAAATATAATCGATAAACACTATCTTTTTCAAGAGTGAATCTGAAAAGTAGTCCTTCGATAAGAAGTATTATTTCGCGCGCCGAGCTGCTTGTTGGATCGGATCCCAAACGCTATTATACGGCGGGGCATAGCTTAAATCCACATCTTCTAAGTCATGAATACTCATCTTATGAAAAAGTGCCATTGCGATTACATCAATTCGTTTATCTACACCTTCCGCTCCAATTACTTGCCCCCCAAGTAACTGTTTCGTATCTGAGCGATACAATAATTTCACATGAAGCGGCGCCGCATTCGGATAATAACCAGCGATGCTTGTCGAATCTACTTTTACCGTTTCATATGGTAAATTCAATCCGATTGCTTCTTTTTCATTTAAACCGGTTCTTGCAAGTGTAAGTCCCATAAATTGAATGATTCCTGTACCAAGCGTTCCTTTAAATGCTCTTCGTTTATCAACCATATTTAATCCCGCAAGTCGTCCTTGTTTATTTGCAGTTGTCCCGATTGGAATATGATCTTGTATTTCTTTTATGACATGATAATGAGTCGCGCAATCTCCAGCTGCAAACACATCTTTCACATTTGTTTGCATATAAGCATTTACTTCTATCGCTCCTTTATGATTTACACGTATATTCGTTCCTGCAAGAAAATCTGTATTTGGCTTTACTCCTACTGATACTAAGACAAGATCCGTTTTATATGTCCCTTTATCTGTTTCAATTTCTTCTACTTTTTCGTTCCCTTTAAAAGCTTTCACATTTTCATTTGTTAAAATTTCAATTCCATGCTTCTCTGCTTCCTCATGTATATACTTTGCCATATCCGCATCATAAATTGTGCCGACATGATTGTTTCTTTCAATCATTCGCACCGCTTTTCCAAGTTCTACAAATGTTTCCGCCATTTCAAGACCAATTGCTCCACCACCGATAATTGTCACTTGTTCCACATTTCTCTCTTGTAACGTCTCTAATATGTGATGAGCATCTGGAATCGTTTTGAGAAGGTGAATGCCTTGTAAATGAGCCCCTTCCCAATCTGGCATAACAGGTCTAACTCCTGTTGCAATTAATAAGCGATCATACTCGTATTGAAATTCCTCTGTTGTATCTGTATGTATTCCATGCACTATTTTACGTTCCGGATCAATCTTTGTTACTTCATGGTGTACTTTTGCATCAATCCCATATTTATCACGAAATGTTTTCACATCGCGCGCAATTAATTTTTCTGTAGAAGAAATTGCTCCGCTTATTACATATGGGAGTCCGCACTGGGCATAAGAATAAATTTCTCCTTTTTCTAACGTAATCACCTTTGCATCTTTATCATTTCTAATAATTTGCATCGCCGCACTCATACCAGCAGCATCTCCACCAATAATTACATACTTCACCATACCACTCCTTCATTTTACTCTACTCTTTACATTTTCCAGATTTTCTACAAATAACACCTTTTTCTTATACAAAGTATAATATTTGCTTTCTTTTTTCACCAATGTCCTGCTCTTTCCATTAAAAAAAGGTACAAGCGCACCATTGCTACTGTACCTTTCACATTAAAAAATTCATAAACCAACCAGTTAACAGATGAACGACTATTTTTATATAAGACCAAAATACAAGCCATCCTGCAATGGAAATAAGAATATTTGCGATAATTAGTGTATAAACCGGATCTAATCCACCTCGATCTAGTCTAAATATCGAAACAATAATCCCTACATTCATAAGTGTTACAGCCATTCCTAAAAATAACATGGTTAGAAAAATGGTTAAAAAGCTAAATAAAAAGGAAAGGATGAGCATCGTAACAACTGGTGTTGATACTGTTCCCCATACTCCTAACGTCTCCCAAAAAGAAAAAGATGACTGCATCAACTTACCACTTATAAAAATAATAAATCCAATAAAGAGGAATAAAACAAGGAGAAAGAAAAAGATTTTAATAGATTCTCCTAACAATGAAGAAGGGAGTGCTTCAGGCATAAGATTCATTGTCATCCATGTCGTCTCATTCATAATGCGATAGAAAACAAGCGTAAATAAAAAACAAATGAAAATAAGACTTGTTATTCCATTTCCCCCTTCAATGGATCCGCTTTTCATAATGGCTGAAGGAGCTTTCATTGCATTTTTAAAGAAATGAAAATATCCGCTCATAAATTCCTTTACTTGCTCTAGCACTTCAGTGGATCGTTTTTCCGAATTGTAATAGGTTCCCGCTTGTTCTTCTGCGAGCTCCGTTAGAGCATGCCCACAATACCCACAAAACTTTGCATGAGTGGTATTCTCCATATGACAATTTGGACATGTCATTCCATCTCCCCCTTTATATGCATGTTCTAAGTTGTTATAAGATTAATATATGTACAGGAAGACAAAACATGCCCATATTTAACTCTAGCAATTTGCAAACAAATAGTCATACGCTAATGGAAGGAATCGTAAAATACAATATGTATATGCTCGCTTTTTCAAGTATAACCATTCTATTTTCATGCATTTCTATGCTGATTAGCTACTTGTTCTATAAAGTAAAAACATATAAACAAGGCACATCACGATGTTGGAATGTGCCTTGTTTAGTCATTAGCATCACTTTCTACCTCTATAGTTACACTGCTCCACAGGGGCAAGAGCATGTCCATTCTCGTCTGTGCACCATGACTGTGATTGAAAGGCAAGGAAAATACCAACCCACTTGTCTTGTTTTTCAAAATGAATCAATATCCCGCCATCTTGCCATATGCCATCATCATTTTTCCACTTCTCCACATTCCCTTGATTCATATGAATATCATGGATACCATTTCCTGGTTTAAAGTGAAAATAAGCATCGGGTGTATTTTCTTCTGGCCCCCATCGCTCTCCAAATGCATAAATAGTTGCTTCTTCAACTATTGCTCGTTTTATATACTGTTCTAGTTTTTCATTTAAATCATTGTTGGCACCTGATTTCTCTGGTGGTAAAGGAATCATTTGTTTTGCATCAAATAACTCTCCTCTTACATAATCCAATGCAACTTTCGGTTCGTTCTGCTTCACTTTTGTAAAACCGAATGGCAAGCTTAGTAAAATGGTAATCGCGTCTGATTTTATATTCTCGCTTGCGAAATATAGTACTTCTGATGGATAACTTTGTGACTTCACATTAATCGCAATTCGATAATCCACTCCTTGTTCACCTTGTAAATGAACTTGATAATGAGGTGTTTTCCCTTTTCCACTCATAGACTGTATTGCTTTTCCTTTTAATACACCATAGTTTTTTAGCGGCACGGGGATCCTCTCCTCTTTGTTTAATAGAAACATTTGTTCTTTTATAAATTACTCATTGTAAAAAGAAAATCCTCCTATGACAGAGGATTTTTTTAAGTAATTTATTAGAATATATACCAAATAAGGACCTCGATACCTACAATCAACACTGCACCGAAAATCATGAGTGTTGTTTTCTTCAATAACTCATTTTCGCGAAACGGAATATTACATAAGTAAGCTCCAAGTGTGATCCGCGATGGACAGGCAATGGTTGCTACTGATGATGCCGTATTTTGTAGACTTGTAACATATTGCCACGACAATCCTACGTTTTGTGCTGTTTGCATTTGCAGGTTAATAAACATCGCATTGGATCCAGCATTGCTTCCTGTTAAAAAGCCGCCAATTCCACCGATGAAAGGTGCTATAAAGACAAATAACGTTCCAAATGTATTTCCTGCTACGTCCGCTAACAAGGAATGCATTCCTGCTGCTCCCATTAGTTCTGAAATGGCAATAAACATTGTCGTTGTAATCGCAAACGGAATCCATTGTTTTACCGTTTGAAATAACGATTCTTTTATAATCGTAAATGGTACACGAAAGACAAAAATAGTAAATAAGCAAGTAACACCAAGCCAAAATCCTGGGGAATATAGTAGTTCTAGTTTATAAGAGTAAGATGGTAAATGTAAAACAGCGTAAGATTGTAATGTATGATGGAAAGCAGGAACGAGGCGAGATAGTAAAATACAAACCGTTAAAAAGAGATACGGACTCATAATCTTAACAATGGAAGGCTCTCGCTCTATCGTTGCTGCATGTTCTGATAACATTCCACTCTCTTGTTTCGCGGTCATTTTTATTATAACTAAACTAAATGCAATCGTTACAATTGAACTTAAAATACCAGCTAACTCGACACTTACATATGCATTTGAAAGATAAATAGAAATAGAAAATAAGAGAAAAAAGCCGAATCCTTCTTTCCATTTTTGTTTCACTGCTTGCCATCCGCCAACGACATATAAAGAAAGAATAATAAAGTATGCAAAGAAAGGAATACTTAACAATGCTGTGCTAGTTCCAAACTGAACGAGCGGCATATGAACAAGCTGTGCTCCAATAATGGTTCCCGTTGCCATCGCTCCCCATGAACTTGCTAGTAAGCCGATAAACGATAATAAAACAGCTTGAAACGGCTTATAACCAAGCGAAAGAAAAATAGGTGCCGCTACCATAAAACCGATGCCAAATCCACTTACTGATTCAATAAGCGGACAAATTCCAAAACACATCAGTAACATTTGTAACAAACGATCTTTTGTCACTTGTTTAATAAACTTTGCCGCTTGATCGATATACCCCATTTTGTTCATGAGGTGAAATAAAAGAATACCAAAAAACAAAACATATCCGACGATAAAACAAATCAATCCACCCTTAATCGTTGCATGCACCACTTCTCCGATTTGCAGACGAAACATCGGTGTTAATAACACGATGCTCATACATATAGCATAAGAAATTAGCGATGCTTTTAATGATGTTTGTTTAAACAGAAATAAACAAATAAAAATCATCAGAATCGGAATAAGGGCTAGTAATACATCCATACCATCATCTCATTTCTTATAAAATACAATTGTAACTATTATATAATAGATGTCGGAATATTCAATTCTCTGAGTGGTAAATTTTCTAAAGAGGCTCCTAAGCAGGCAGCCTTTTTTGTCGTTATATCGATATTCTTTGTCGAAACGCCGTTATTTTTAAAGTTGCGCCGATAACTATTTTCATTTAGGTGATATAACTGCACCAATAAGTTTGCTAATTTCATCGTGCTGTTCCATTTCTAATAGTTCAATCATTTTACTTCCTACTACAACTCCATCACAGACAGTCATCATTTCCTTAATATGCTTCGTTGTTGAAATTCCAAATCCCGCAACTACCGGGAGATGAACATGTGCCTTTACTGTTTCCAAGTAACGATACATATCTTGTTGGAAATCCCGTCTAGCTCCTGTCACGCCTGCTACTGTTACGGCATATACAAAGCCTTGCGATTCCCGCGTAATCTTTTTTATTCGCTCAGCTGAGCTCGTTACTGTAACAAGTGGAATGAGTGCGATATTCGCATCGTGAAGGAACGGTGCAATGATTGATTGTTCTTCATACGGTAAATCTGGAATGATGATTCCATCGATACCAGCTTTCAGACATTTTTTAATAAAGCGTTCTTTTCCAAATGCCAATATGGGATTGAAATATGTCATAAGTACAAATGGAATCTTTACGTCTTTTCTTACTTCCGCTAATGCTTGAAGAATGCCTTCAAGCGTTACACCACCATCTAATGCTCGTTTTCCAGCTCGCTGTATTGTCGGTCCATCAGCGACTGGATCGGAAAACGGGATACCGATTTCCACCATGCTTGCTTCTGCTTTGTCTAAAAAACGAAGTCGCTCTTTTAATACGTCTAAGCCGCCGTCCCCGCCCATTATATACGGAATAAATGCTTTCTTTCCCTGTTCAAATGCGAATTGAATGTTTTCTACTCCCATTTCTTACACCTCTTTCATATAATGTTTTATACTTTCGACATCTTTATCACCGCGTCCTGATAAACAAACGACAAGTCCCTCTTCTCGTTTCATAGTCGGTGCGAGCTTGAGAGCATATGCGACAGCATGTGAACTTTCTAATGCTGGAATAATCCCTTCTTTTTTCGTTAATAATTGAAAAGCCTCTAACGCTTCTGCATCTGCAATAGAATGATACGAAACACGCCCCATATCTTTTAAGAAACTATGCTCTGGACCAACACCCGGATAATCTAGCCCTGCTGAAATCGAATGCGCTTCTTTAATTTGTCCTTCTTCATTTTGCAGGAGATACATCATCGAGCCGTGCAAAACGCCTATGCTTCCTTTCGTTAAGGTCGCAGCATGTTTCTCTGTATCAATTCCCTTTCCTGCTGCCTCTACGCCGTATAGGGCAACTTCTTCATCTTCGACAAACGGATAAAACATGCCCATTGCATTACTACCGCCGCCAATGCAAGCAACAACTGCTTTTGGTACATTTCCTTCTAATGCCTTATATTGTTTCTTTGTTTCCTTCCCAATTACACTTTGAAAATCACGGACAATTTGCGGAAATGGGTGCGGTCCAAGCACAGATCCCATGACGTAGTGCGTATCATGGACATGCGCAACCCAGTAACGAAGCGCTTCGTTTACAGCATCTTTTAACGTTCCACTTCCTGCTGCCACCCTTTCCACTTTCGCCCCTAACAGTTCCATTCGGAAGACATTTAATTTTTGACGCTTTACATCTTCTTCGCCCATAAAAATGACGCACTCTAATCCGAGCAACGCACATACAGTCGCTGTTGCTACCCCGTGTTGACCAGCTCCTGTTTCCGCCACAACTTTCTTTTTCCCCATTCTCACTGCCAAAAGCGCTTGCCCAATTGTATTGTTAATTTTATGAGCACCTGTATGGTTTAAATCTTCACGCTTTAAATAAATCTTCGCCCCGCCGCAATGTTTCGTTACATTTTCAGCAAAATAAAGCGGGGTTTCCCTTCCTACATATGTTTGTAAATAGTTCGCTAATTTCTGCTGAAAGAATTCATCTTGCATCGCTTCTTGATATGCTTCTTCCAATTCAAAAATAGATTGCATAAGCGTTTCCGGAACGTATCGTCCTCCATATATACCGTAATGACCTTTTTCATCGGGATATGCGTATTTCATATGGAACACTCCTTTACTTTTCTTATAAATTGTTTTATTTTCTCGATATCTTTCTTACCATCCGTCTCGACTCCGCTACTTACATCGACCATATACGGCTGCACGATGCGAATCGCTTCTTCTATATTGTCAACGTGCAAACCGCCAGCTAATATACTTTTTTTCCGCAAATTCTTCGGTAACCTCGTAAGCAACTCCCAAGAAAATGTTTTTCCATTTCCGCCGCGAAACGTTTCTTTTGGACTATCAAATAAAATGTAATTTGTTTCATAACGGTTTATTTGTTCGACATCTTGTCTATTTCCGATGCCAACCGCCTTTATAGACGGAATATTCAATCTTTTAATGAGGTGATCGTTCTCATCTCCATGTAATTGTATGTGCGTTAACTTACAATACGTGGCGATTCCCTCCATCCTTTCGACTGATTCGTTTACAAAAACACCAATTTTCATCACATCAGCTGGTAATTCCGAAGTAATTTCCTTCACCTGCTCTGGACATATTTTCCGCTTGCTGCTTGCAAATACAAATCCAACTGCATCTGCTCCATATTCATAAGCTTTCTTTGCTGTTTCTAAATCCGTAATGCCGCAAATTTTCACTTTCATCCTATTACCTTCAGTGAATGAAAGAATTTGTGTGCAGACGGGGCTTTCATAAGAGCTTCTCCAACGAGAATTCCTTTCGCACCAGCTTCTTTCACGCGCGCTACATCTTCTTTCGTATACATACCGCTTTCACTAATCCAAAGTACTTTTTCCTCGTTCAATCGGTTTCCTAGCCTTTCCGTAGTGCGCAGGTTGACTTCAAATGTGTTCAAATTGCGATTATTAACTCCAATCACATGTGGCTTTAATTCTAGAGCGATTTCCAACTCCGCTTCGTTATGAACCTCGACAATGGCTTCTAAACCAAGCTCAGTTGTATATTGATATAACGCTCGTAACTTTTCTGATGGTAAAGCTGCAACAATGAGTAAAATAAGATCCGCTCCTGCTTCATATGCGCGGTCAATTTGAATACGATCCATAATAAAATCTTTACATAAAAGCGGGATTGTACTATGCATTCTTGCTGTTTCTAAATCGTGAAAAGAACCTTTAAAGAACGTTTCGTCTGTTAAAACTGAAATAGCTCCCGCGCCGTACTTTTCATACATTTGCACTTGCTTTTGGACATCGACATGTAAGTGAATATCTTCTTTAGAGGGAGACGCCCGCTTTACTTCTGCGATTACTGTAAATTGCTGTAACGCTTTGGCAAGCGAGTTTATGTTTCTCTTTTTTTTCATAGGGGTATATGTTTCATACAGCTTCTCTACTTCTTTTCTCTTCTGCTTCATAATTGTTTCTAACATGGTTTCCATTTAGTTCATCCTCTCTAACTTCTGATTACTAGCTACAATTAAAGCATTCAATTTCGCTAATGCACTGCCTGAATCAATGCTATCAGTCGCACAAGAAATTCCTTCTTCAATTGTTTTTGCTTTTCCGCTTGCAAATAAAGCAATTCCTGCATTTAACAAAACAATATCGCGGTAGACGTTCTTTTCTCCGCTGAGCACACCCCTTGTAATATGAGCATTTTCTTTTGCGGTACCGCCTCTTATTTCTTCATTCTTTATTCGTGAAAATCCATATGTTTCTGGAACAATTGTCTCTTTCGTAATTTTGTGGTCTTTTAAAATTGCAATGTAATTCTCCCCTTGCAAAGATGCCTCATCTAAAAAACCAGCTCCATTTATAACAACCGCTTGTTTCCGGCCGAGTTTTTGTAATACTTCTGCTACAGGGATCAGCATATCTCGCTTGTATATACCAACGAATTGCGTTTCTAAATCAAGCGGATTCGTAAGAGGTCCAATAAGATTAAAAATCGTTGGTACATTCAGTTCTTTTCTTATTTTCATCATTCGTGTAAGCGCCGGATGCATCGCTGGGGCAAATAAGAAAGCGATCCCTACTTTTTCTAGTACATTATCAATTGCTTTTGGCTTGCATGTAAGATTGACACCAAGTTCTTCTAATAAGTCGGCACTTCCCGTTTTGCTAGATATAGCTCGGTTCCCATGCTTTGCCACTTTCACGCCAGCCCCGGCAAGCACAAATGCCGATGTTGTACTAATATTAAACGTCCCTGCTCCATCTCCACCTGTTCCGCAATTATCCATCACTCCTTTTATATAACTTGTCAATGGCAATGCTTTTTCCCTTAAAGCTCGAACAAATCCATATATTTCATCAGCCGTTTCTCCCTTTGCTTTTAATAGCACTAAAAAGGCGACGATTTCACTTTCTAATCTATCTTCACTTAATAACGATAGACCCGCTTCATACATTTCTTGTTCTGTTAAATTGACTCCCTCTATTAATTTACGAAGATAATCATTCATACTCTTTCCTCCTCTTTGATATGAGATAAAAACGCCCGTATCAATTGACTCCCCTCTTCTGTTGCAATAGATTCTGGATGAAACTGCAACCCAAAGAGCGGATAATTATTATGACGAACAGCCATAATTTCACCATCGTCCATCGCGGTTGCTAATATTTCAAAACATTCTGGTAAATTATACTTTGCAGCGACGAGTGAGTGATAACGCATTGCTATTAATGGCTGTGTCATATATGAAAAGATCGATGTTCCGCTATGTTTTATTCGTGATGTTTTCCCATGTTTAATCTGTTTTGCCCTAGCAATTTTACCTCCAAACGCTGAAATAATCGCTTGATGCCCAAGACATATGCCAAGAACCGGAATTTCCTTATAAAATTGCTGGATGACTTCCATACAAATCCCAGCTTCCTCTGGTTTTCCTGGTCCAGGCGAAAGAATAATTGCCCTTGGTTTCATCTCTTTTAGCTCTCTAATCGTGATTTTATCGTTTCGCACAACAACGCTTTCCTTTGCATATGCGCCTAATAGCTGGTACAAGTTATACGTGAATGAATCATAATTATCAATGAGCACAATCATTTCATCACCTCCAATAGTGCTCTTGCTTTATTTAATGTTTCTTTATATTCAGCAATTGGATCCGAATCATACACAATACCAGCTCCTGCCTGAACGTACGCTTTCTCATCTTTGACAACCATCGTTCGAATCGCAAGTGCCATATCAAGATCCCCCGAAAAAGCAATATAGCCAACTGCTCCGGCATATACATTTCTTTTTTCCTGTTCTAATTCATTTATAATTTCCATCGCTTTCACTTTCGGAGCGCCCGATACAGTTCCAGCTGGTAAACAGCATGTTAATGCATGAACCCAATCCACTCGTTTCCGGAATGTTCCGTAAACTTCAGATACAATATGCATCACATGAGAATACTTTTCAACTTTCATATATTTATCAATCGCAACCGAACCAATTTCACTTACTCTTCCAATATCATTTCGAGCAAGATCAACTAGCATGATATGCTCTGCCTGCTCTTTCTCATTTGTTAGTAATTCCTTTGCAATTTCCTCATCTTCCTGCTTCGTTTTCCCTCTCGGCCTCGTTCCTGCGATTGGATTCGTCATCACCTTATTCCCTCTTACAGAAAGGAAACTTTCTGGCGATGAACCTAACACGACATACTCTTGAAAATCAATATAAAACATATATGGCGATGGATTTCTCGTCCGAAGTTTTCGGTATAAGGCAAACGGATTTCCTTTATATTCACTTTGTAACCGCTGCGACAATACAACTTGAAAAATGTCACCTGCCCGAATATATGCCTTTGCCTTTTCTACCATTTTGCAAAATTCTCTTTCTGTGATAGATGGTGCAAATGATAAAGGGGATATTTCCACTTCCGTTTGCTCTTCTGATCCACTTAATATATCACTTTTAAAAGCTTGTAATCTTTCACATACTTCTTCATAAGAAGTCGTTTCTTCTTTTCTGCATACATATACAAACGATAGCTTCTGCTTTACATGATCATAGACGACATATTCACGGTACAAAAGAAGATGAACTTCTGGAATATGGATCGAATTATATAGTTCCTTACCGATATTTTCATATTGCCGAACAACGTCATACCCAACATATCCAACCGCTCCCCCGCAAAATGGAAACGGACTATCAACTTGATTTGGCACAATGACTTCTTTTAATACATGTAATACATGTTCTTTAAACTGCCTAGTATGTCCCTGTATCGTCAGTTCTACTTGTTTCCCGATGCTTTTTAGTTCACCGTACGGATTACACCCTAAGTAAGAATAACGCCCCTTATCGTGATGCAACTGTGAACTTTCCAATAAAAATTTCTTGTCTCCTTTCATACGACGATATAAAGAAATAGGCGTCATACAATCTCCTTCTGCTTCCTCAATTACGAGAAAGGTGGCTTCTTGTCGTTGTCTCCCCGTAAACTCCTCTTTTGTCATCATACCTTTCACCTCTGTCTCAAAATAAAAAAGCCCTCTACATATCGAAATATGTAGAGGGCGATAAATTTACCGCGGTACCACCTCATTTGGATGTAAAAACATCCCGCTTTATTCAGGTACAAATCTATACCTTATCCTTGTAACGGCGGAACCCGGGTTGCCTACTTATCTCTGTTCAGCAAACCTCTCGTAAGCCCATTCCGCATCTGGCACCGCACTGGGCTCCCACCTATCCCCAGCTCTCTGGAACGTCTCCATCATGCGTACTCTTCTTACTCAACGATTTCACTTATTTACTATTTCCATATAAAAAGGGAGTACTCATCCTATAAAAAGGACGGGTACTCCCGTGGTGCCACCTTCATTCGTTACAATTGTAACGCACTTAATCGTATCAAACATAATACGTGTCTCTTATATCGATGAGATCATGTCGCCAAAGCCTACTTCTTTCGGTTCGGTTTGGAAGCTCCGAAGTCCATTCCATATTAATTCCATACTGATTTGCACCATCCATCAGCTCTCTGACATGTTCATAATATGTACTCCTCTTCATCAACGCTTATATTTTGTTAAGTTGCATTTATTATAATTCTCATTTTTCTTATAAGTCAATACTTTTTAAAAAATTTTATTTTTTTATTCATTCAATATTATATTGACAAAACAACCTATTTTTATGTAAATATAATAAATACTCTATTAAAATAAAGGTTCTATGTCAGAAAATTATATATTCTAAAAGTAAAACCTTATCAAAAAACGCTTACATTTCTGAAAATTCGTATTTATGTGTGGATTTTCTACCATAATCATGATAGATTATAAATATGTAAATTCATCAACAGACATTACAAAAGGAAGGGGAACTACATGAGTACGCAGATGTTAACTTTAACTTCGATCTCTATCTACATGCTCGGGATGTTACTAATTGGCTATTTCGCCTATAAACGAACATCCAACTTAACAGATTATATGCTTGGCGGGCGTACACTAGGCCCCGCAGTAACAGCCTTAAGTGCTGGAGCATCCGATATGAGCGGTTGGCTTTTAATGGGCTTACCCGGTGCAATGTTTAGCGTTGGATTAAGTAGTAGCTGGATTGCGATTGGCCTGACACTTGGCGCATACGCAAACTGGATCTATGTTGCTCCTCGCTTACGTACCTACTCTGAAATTGCAAATAACTCTATTACTATCCCAGAATTTTTAGAACATCGTTTCCACGACAAATCTCATATGTTACGACTTGTATCTGGACTTGTTATTATGATTTTCTTTACTTTTTATGTAGCTTCTGGATTGGTTTCAGGTGCTATCTTATTCCAAAATTCATTTGGTATTAACTATCATATTGGATTATTTATTGTCGCAGGTGTTGTTGTCGCTTACACATTATTTGGTGGTTTCTTAGCAGTAAGCTGGACGGACTTCGTGCAAGGTATCATTATGGTAGTAGCACTTATTCTTGTTCCAACCGTAACAATCATGAAGGTAAATGGACTTGGTTCTGCATTTCATACCATTCAATCCATCGATCCAACATTGTTAGATATTTTTAAAGGCACTTCTGTATTAGGCATTATATCCTTATTTGCATGGGGTCTTGGTTATGTTGGACAACCTCATATTATCGTACGCTTTATGGCCATTTCTTCTGTTAAAGAAATTAAAAGCGCACGTCGAATTGGTATGAGCTGGATGGTTTTCTCTGTTATTGGAGCTATGTTTACCGGCCTTATTGGTATTGCTTATTATTCAAAACATAATTTAACATTAGCTAATCCGGAAACAATTTTCCTTGAATTAGGACGGATTTTATTCCATCCACTCATTACTGGATTTTTACTAGCCGCCATTTTAGCAGCAATTATGAGTACAATCTCATCTCAACTTCTCGTCACTTCAAGCGCAGTAACAGAGGACTTATATAGAACATTCTTTAAACGTTCTGCTTCTGATAAAGAACTTGTTTTTGTCGGTCGTATGGCGGTTCTCGTTATTGCACTGATCGGATGCGGATTGGCATATAAACAAAACGACACAATTCTGGCACTTGTTGGATATGCGTGGGCTGGTTTCGGATCTTCATTTGGTCCTGCTATTTTATTAAGTTTATATTGGAAACGTATGACAAAATGGGGTGCGCTCGCTGGTATGATTGCTGGAGCGGCAACTGTTATTACGTGGACGCAATTTCAATTTTTAAAAGACTTCTTATATGAAATGATTCCAGGGTTCGCGATAAGCTTGCTTGTCATTGTAATTGTCAGCTTATTCACACCCCCTTCAAAAGAAGTCAAAAAACAGTTTGAAGAATTTGAGAAAACTGTATAAGACACCAATACGAACCTCCATCTTATAAAAGTGGAGGTTCTTTTCACCTCGCGGGTACTTCGACAATTTTCTTCTTTAACTTAACAAATTCTTTATGTTTCGTTAAATGTACCATAACACTCTTCCTTTATAGTATTACTAACAATACCGATACAGAAAGGAGACTACAATATGGTAGCATCTTTACAGCCACAAAACATAAGGAAACTTGCACCTATCACAAACACCTCTGCTTCCGCTTCCTGTCTCAACATTCAACGAAACCTTTCCATCGCTCCTTCTGTTGTTCCCGTAATTGGTGTTCACATACAAAAACAGAAAATAAAAATGAAAGCTGGACAAAGTATCGAATTATCGGCTTCTGTTTTGCCAGAGAACGCAACCAATAAAGAGGTAATATGGACAAATATGAACTCGAACATCATCACATTATCTCCAAAAGGAAATACGGTCACCATTACAGGAAAATCAGCTGGAAAAGCCGTAATTATCGTAACATCGACTGAAGGAAAGTTTCGTGATTTATGCATCGTACACGTACAACCGTATATGACAAATCCGAAATAAAAAAAGCGGTTTTCAAAAACCGCTTTTTTTAATTTGGATTTGAGGATTTTTACTTTTCACTAAAGAAATGAATTCCATCTCATTTTGAGGAGAAATAAGTTCTGTTTCATATGCTCCATAAAGAATTTCAAGTCGCTGAAATGATAAGGCATAAGCTGCTTGAGGATTTTTTGTATACGAAATGGTTTTAATATCTTTGATTGAAATACTTTTTTTCAGAAATCCGGATTGAATCATGATTCGATCTTCCTCGACAATATACTTCGTTGTCAACCAACTCCAAATAAGAAGTACTGCAAGCGGTATCGTGAAAAATAAAAGAAAGTGCTCTCTTCCTACAACAATCGGAGTAAAACATGCACCAATCAAGAGAATAAAAAGAAAATATAACCAAACATCTTTTTTCGATGGAAATTCCAACAAATTCCCCCTCCCCTATATGAAATTTATAAATATAAAAAATATTACATACAACGGCTTGATAGCAAATTTTTACGTCGATACACACTTAACACAATCCCCATTAAAAGAGTATGAAATAAAGTTGGCGTTAATCCATAACTAATAAAAGGTAGTGATATAGAAATGATTGGTAATAAACCTAAGATCATTCCAATGTTATAAATGAACTGAACTACAAAAAGAGTCATTCCACCAACAAGAAGCAATTTACCATAATGACTATTTATTTGATAAGATATGATCATTATCCTTACTACAAAAAAGGAAAAAATCAAGACAAGGATAAGTGCAAACAAGTATCCATAATAGTAAGTCAAGCTTGCAAACACAAAATCAGTATGTGCAGCAGGGATAGACTTTATATTTCCATATGTACCAAACCAACCTGCTGACGACATTACCTCTTTTAAACGTAAATATATAAACCCTACACCCCCTGCATCTTTTTTTGGGTTTATGTAGCCTAAAATTCTAGCTATCCGGTATTCTTTTACTGCAAACCAAGAAATGATAATCAATAAACAAATTGGTACAATAGTAATAATCCATGCCTTTTTCTTCCCTAACTTACTCCACCAAAGCATAACAAATACCATTATGATATAAATAAAAATTGTTGCAAGAATTGATGTAGTTAAGAATAGATACAGAGAAAACAAATACAATATCACAAGATGCATAACCTTTAATCTACTATTATTAAAAAAAGAAGCCCAAGCTAGAAAAAAGAACGGCACTGCCATTAAACATTCAATTGTAATGGGACCAATTTGTATGAACGGTTCTCCATTCATTGAAGCGTTTGAAAAATAACTGATCACTAATAGGATGAGTACTCCAATTGTGTAAAACAGCCAGCCCAGTCTCTCTAATTTCCGATAATCGATCATCATCATCACAAAAGCTGTTGCAACACCGAGAATAACAAATATCACCTTATTTATTAGTAAATCATTTGCATATCCAAAGGCTACAATTGGCAAAAAACCGATCCCCATAGCAGCTACTAGTAACATAATAATCAACCAATCAACCTTTGGCTTATGAAGTTTGTTCAGTTCTTGACCAAGTTTGATTGGACTTCCCATTTGTTCAACTGCCTTGTCTTCAGCAACTGCCTCACTTAATCCTTTCTTCATCCACATGCTCTTAGCCTGCTTCAAGTGAAAATCGAGTTCAGTTGCTACAAGATTCTTTGCTTCTTTTGATTTAATATGATTGGTGACTTCTTTTAAAAAATGATCCCTTCTTTTATTCAATTTTGTCTCACTCCTGTATGAATTCTTTCCATATAAATCGTGTCTTTACAAAATCTTTTTCTGCCTTTCGTAGTATCTTTCTTCCCTTATTATTTAATTGATAATATTTCGCTCCTGAATGATCCCAACTTGATTGGATAAAGCGATTCTGTTCTAGACGATGTAATAAAGTGTATAAAAACCCTTCATTTTCTTCGAATTTTCGAATCCCTCTTCCTCGTAATAGACTTGCCAATTCATATCCTGTTTTTTCATTCATAAGAAGTTGTAACACTGCTAAAAAGATATCTTCTTCATTTTCGTATGGTTTATTGATTTCTTCATAAACCTGCTTACGATGCTGATCAGAAAAATTCAAATGTTTAAAGGTTGTTTTCTCCATTGATTTTCGTAGCCCTTTTAATCGCTCTTCCATTTGATTATTCCTCCAATCCTTTCTTCAAAAGTTCCTTAGCCTTTTTAAGTCTTGTTTTAATCGTATTCTCCTTCACTTCTAGTACCATAGCAATATCTTTAATTGGCAATTCTTCAAAATAAAAGAGATAAATCACTTCTCGATATTTTATTGGTAAGTTCATTACGGCAGAAGCCAGCCTGCGATCCTCATCATTTTGAATAACAGTCTGTTCAGCACTTTCTTTTTGAACCTCAATATAAGTAGATTCGTTTTCTGTAACGATTACCTTCTTGTTATACCAACTTTTTATATAGTCCTTACACTGATTAATAGCAATTCTCCATAACCATGTTCTTACCTTCGATTTCCCCTTGTATGTATGAAGAGACTTATAACATTTTACAAATATATCTTGGGTTAAATCTTCTGCAATTTCTTTATTATTTACATATGAATAAACAAGTTGTAAGATTTCCTGTCCATACTTGTTCATTATCTCATCTATAAGAGCCTCCTTATCTTCTATTTCAAATAACTCTGCTGTTAATTCATCCACATCAGTTCCTCCTTCAATTGATTAGACGACATGCTCCATTAAAAAGTTTTTTAAATTTCTAAAAAAACCACCTTTATTTCTTTTACTAAAACGCTACCATTTCCAAATACTTATACAAAAAAAGATACTTTCACATAGAGAGTATCTTTTCTAATCTAAAACATTTTTTAATAAAAGAGTCATTCCACTATATGATATTTTTTACAATCTAAAAAGATTCACCATACCTCATATCAAAGTATAATGAATCTAGCACTTACAATTCTTGTGTATATACAGCTTCGTTCACTGGCCCTTTTGATCTTCGCTTTTGTTCTTGTAATAAGAAAAGAAATACACCGAATAGGACAAAGATGCTGCCAATGATTTGCATACCATTTAGCTTTTCTCCAAGTAAGAAAAATGCAAGTATCGATGCACCAACTGGTTCTCCTAATATGCTCATTGAAATCGTCGTAGCATTCACGTAATTTAGCAGCCAGTTATTTATCATATGCGAAGCTGTTGGTACAATGGCAAGTAAAAGAAAAATCCACCAGTCCCATGCTGAATATCCTGTAAACGGCACATTCATCACTATGTTATAAATGGCCATAAAGAGACCTGCAAATGTAAAAACAGTAAAGCTATAAATCCAATGCGATACTTTCTTCACTGTTGTTTGACCGATAAATAAGTAACCAACGACTGCGATGACACTTAAAAAGGATAAAAGATCTCCTAGTATCGCTTGCTTACTTAAGCCTAAATCCCCCCATCCAATACAAATGACACCTAAAATAGCAATTCCCATCGTGATTATTGCTGAATGTGTTGTTCGTTCCTTAAATAAAAAGAAACCGCCTACTAAGGATACGATGGGCTGGAGTGCTAAAATGATTGTCGAGCTTGCAACTGTTGTCAACTTTAAAGAGGCAAACCATAATAAAAAATGAAGTGCTAAAAAAAATCCTGATCCGATTAAAAAATACCAGTCTTTCTGTTGAATTCTGCGAAATTCTTCCCTCTTCCTCCACGCAATAGGTAGCATAATGAAAGTGATAATCCATAAGCGATACATACTTAAAATAGAAAATGGCGCTGAAGACATCTTCACGAAAATAGCTGCAAATGAGATTGCTATAATAGAAACCACTAATGGCAGTGCGATTGATTTATCCTTTTTCATATGAATTGCCTCCCTTCTTCTATCAAAATCAAACTTCATTATAGCTTTTTTCTTCTCTTACTGAAATACTAATTTTTTAGATTCTTTCTATTATTATGTTAAAATATAAAATGACATATATCTTTAAGTGGAAAAGAGCATGCAACTATCACTGCTACTTAAATTCATATGTCGGAAAAGGAATGGATATCTATACGCTATTTTTATTTAGGGGGATTTACATGAACCAGGCAATAGGGAGAATCGAAGAAATTTCATTTTTCAGTACAGCACTTCAAGAAGAGATGACATTGCTCGTCTACTTACCAACTAATTACACACCTCTTCACAAACATACTGTCGTTATTGCACAAGATGGGAAAGATTATTTTCAACTTGGGAAGGCACATCGCGCGATTGAACGCCTTCGTGAAAACGAAGAAATTGACCGTACTATTATTGTCGGTATTCCATATAAAAATGTACACGACCGCAAAGAAAAATATTTTCCAAATGAAGTGAACAACAACGCATATATTCGCTTTCTTGCTCATGAATTAGCGCCGTATATTGATGCAAATTATCCAACATATCAAATGGGAAAAGGTCGCGTATTAATAGGAGACTCACTTGGCGGTACAGTATCCTTTATGACAGCACTTATGTATCCGCATACATTTGGTAAGGTTGTTATGCAATCTCCATTTGTAGATGAAACTGTATTAAACCTTGTGCGAGAGTTTAAAGAGCCCGAGGCATTGGATATTTACCATGTCATTGGGACAGGGGAAACAGCTGTGGAAAGAACAGATGGACAAGTTTCCGATTTCGTCGAACCGAACCGAAAACTACATGCATTACTGACGGAAAGAAATTTCATCACACATTACGAAGAGTTTGAAGGGAATCATACGTGGAAATATTGGCAAATAGATTTACCAAAAGCCTTTGCTCATATTCTATCAATGAAATAATAATCAGCAGTATTCTGAATTATTTGATATAATATAAAAAAGATTTGTTTTCTTAAAAATCTAACTAGACTTACAAAGGGAGGAATTGAGAAATGAAACTAGGCATTGTAATTTTTCCGTCAAAAATGATTCAAGATAAAGCGAACGGGCTGCGTAAGCGCTATGATCCGCATTATGCATTAGTTCCGCCACATATCACATTAAAAGCACCCTTTGAAGCACCAGAAGAACAATTAGAAACGATTGTGAAAGAATTGCGTACAATTGCAAATAAAACGAATCCTTTCACCCTTCATGTTGGAAAGGTAGGCTCATTTGCCCCTGTTAATAATGTTATTTATTTTAAAGTCGAAAAAACACCTGAACTGACATTCTTAAATGAAGAAATGCATAAAGGATTCCTTACACAAGAACGCGAGTATGCTTTCGTACCACATTTAACAATTGCACAAAAGTTATCTGATGCTGAGCATGCTGACATTTTAGGACGCTTGCGCATGAAAGATTTTTACTATGAACAAACAATCGATCGTTTTCATCTCCTGTATCAATTAGAAAACGAAACATGGAATGTACACGAAACATTCCACCTTGGGGAAGGGAATAAATAATTTGAAGGCACAACTTGTCCAAACAGATCAACAATTAAAAGATGCATTCTCTGTGCGTAGGCAAGTCTTTGTGAAAGAACAACATGCATCTGCTGAAGAAGAATATGATCAATTTGAAGAAATCGCCAAACATGTTGTCATATACGATATCGATATTCCCGTTGGAGCGGGGCGCATGCGTATGGTAGATGGCATCGGGAAAATAGAGCGCATATGCGTTCTCCCTTCCTATCGCAAAAAAGGAATTGGAAAACTCATTATGGATGCGCTCGAAACATATGCCAAGGAAGAAGCGATACGAAAGCTTAAACTTCATGCGCAAACACATGCGGAATCTTTCTATAAAAGATTAGGATACCAAACTGTTTCTGATGTTTTTTTAGAAGCAAATATACCGCATGTGATTATGATAAAAGAATTATAATTTTTGAAGACAGGAGGTCATTCCTCCTGTTTTTTACATTGCTATTTTCTTTTTCTTCCGCTAAAGTTAAAAGTTGATGCTATAAATTTGAAGGTGAATGTATGACTCAGGAAAAATTTTCACAAAAATCATTAACACACGCCGACGTTCCTCAAGCGACATATCATATTCCTAAGACATCTTCCCATTTAATTATGGAGCATGATGCAGATGCCGCTTATTTTCGTGCTTTAGAACAACAAGGCGTTTATTTAAATGAGAAACAATTAGAAGCAGTGCGAGCAACAGAAGGTCCTGTCCTAACTTTAGCTGGCGCTGGTAGTGGAAAAACCTCTGTTTTAACCACGCGCGTTGGTTATTTAGTAAATGTAAAAAAAGTTCATCCACGCAATATTTTATTATTAACCTTTACACAAAAAGCAGCGGAAGAAATTCGAAGTCGCGTTGCTAGTTTACCAGGTATGAATCATGCTGCGAGTAGCTATGTTGTGGCAGGAACGTTTCATTCTGTCTTTTTAAAATTATTGCGCAATCAAGGATATAATCAGCAAATTTTAGCAAATGAAAAACATAAACAAATTATGATTAAGAAAATCTTAAAAGAATTGCGCTTAAAAGATGCTTATGATGCCGAAACGATGCTTGCCATGATTTCACTTGAAAAAAATAAATTAAATCGTCCGAAAGATGTACAAGCAAAAACACCTGTTGAGCAAGAATTTCGCGAAGTATATGAGCGCTATGAAGAAGTGAAGCAAAAATACGGCTATATTGATTTTGATGATATTCTACTAGAAACATTCTATATGCTTGAAAATAACGCTCCTTTGCTCATACAATTACAAGAGCGTTTCCAATATATTGAAGTCGATGAATTTCAAGATACATCTTACGCACAATATGAGATTGTAAAATTATTAGCTGCACCGCAAAATAATTTATTTATCGCAGGTGATGATGATCAAGCAATTTATGGTTGGCGCGGCGCTAGTCATCAAATTATATTATCATTTCCAAAAGAATTTGATGATACAACAATCATTGCGTTAAATACAAATTACCGTTCCAATCCATTTATCGTTGGACTTGGAAATGAAGTCATCAAGCTGAATCAAGAGCGTTTTCATAAAGAATTGTATTCTGTGCATGAAGAAGGAATGCGTCCATTTTATGCTCGTCCTGCTACGACACTTGATGAAGCAAACCAAATTCTGCAATTGATTCAAGATAAAGTATCAAGCGGTGAACGTGCATATAAAGACTTTTGTTTATTGTATCGCACACATTCTGTCAGTCGATCGTTACTCGATCAACTTACCATTCATAAAGTACCGTTTATTAAGCACGGCGCCAGTCAATCATTCTATGAACATTCTTTAATTAAACCTGCGCTTGATCATTTACGCTTAGCATACGAACCGTTTCAGATGGAAGCACTGGCAAGCATATTGCCAACAATGTATATCGGGCGTGATGATTGCCTCTCTTTTATTGAACGTGAAAAGTGGAAATATGGTGAAGGAAGATTCCCTTCTCTTCTTCATTTCCTACTGCTGAATCCGAATTTAAAATCATTTCAAGTGAAAAAGCTGAATGACAAAATCGATTTTATTAAATTTATAAAAGAGCTGGAACCAAAAAAAGCACTGAAAGAGATTATTAAAGGAAAAGGGAAATATTTAGAATACTTGCAGAACAACGACCGTTCTTCCTTTACGATGCATAAAGATATTCAGGAAGAAATGCTGGAAGAACTCATCGAGTCTGCCAATCGTTTTACCGATATTCCCACTTATTTAGAATTTGTTCATGCGGCGATTCAAAATCAAAAGGAAATGGAAGCATTAAAAACAAAACCGCAAAAAGACGCCGTATCACTCATGTCCATTCATAATGCAAAAGGCCTTGAGTTCCCTTGTGTCTTTTTGCTCGGCGCAAGCGATGGCATATTGCCACATTCATCCTCTTTAAAAGATGCAAACGATCGCCTAACAGATTCTTCCGAAGCGTTAGAAGAAGAACGAAGACTGATGTATGTTGCCATTACGCGCGCAAAAGAAGAATTGTATATTTCCTCTCCACAATTTTTTAGAGGAAAAAAATTAGACATATCTCGTTTTTTATATATCACGCGAAAAGATTTACCAAAAAAGACACCTTCTTAAATGCGCTAGGTGTCTTTTTTTGCTTCTTGTACATCTCATTCTTCCTAACACCTCTTTATTTCAAATGAAAAATTCATGCTTTCATCGTACGAATTAGCGTAATATCAATCCTATTCCATTCATATTGTAATAGTGTATGTCAGAACACACGATAAGGAGTGAACAGAATGAGCTGCAACTGTCACGAGGAGCATCCTCACGATTTTGATCCTAATTTTGATTCTAATTGTGTATGTAATGTAGTACGTTTTATACATGAATTACAAGAATGTGCAACTACAACATGTTCAACAGGTTGCGAAGTTCCCTTTTTAGGGCCAAATAATGACGCAAGAGTTGCCAATACAAGACCTTTTGTTTTATTTACAAAATCCGGAACACCGTTTGAAGCATTCGCTCCATCAGGATCTGTTACAAGCTGCCTATCCCCTATATTCCGTGTTGAAAGTGTAGATGATGATTGCTGTGCTGTATTGCGCGTTTTAGCCGTATTTGTAGGAGGCGAACCTGATACAAGCGATAACCCAATTTGTACATTTTTAAATGTTCCAAATGCTTCATTGCGCGCCACAACTTCTTGTATTACTGTTGATTTAAATTGTTTCTGTGGTATCCAATGCTTACGAGATGTCTCTATTTAATGTAACGACGTATATGTTACCGAATGATTGGGGTGGTAGAACGATGCCACCCCATCACTGTTTCCGTAATGATCATTCATCAAAAAGCGAGACTCCTAACAATGCAACTTGCATAAAAAAGACTCCTTCTCCACCTTGATTGATTGATCCCGCATGAAAATCAAGACCTTTTCCTCCTACTTTCGATATCATTCACATTATTTTTAACTATTTTTTTATGAAAATTAGGAACCTGTCTATAGCAGGAACGTGATTGGATTCATTAAATAACAGTAGAACAAGTAAAGGAGTGAAAACTATGTCCTCTTGGGATTGTAAACCTACTCAAATTTGCCCCAACGCTCCAGTCGATACACTACCTGCTTTTGGTTTTGCATTTAATGCCTCAGCACCTCAATTTGCAACATTAGGCATTCCTCTAGCATTACCTAGCACAAATCCAAATCCAAATATTAGTGTACCTGTATTGAATGATACTGTTAGCACAGGAGCTGGCATTCGAATTGAAAGAGCAGGTATTTATCAAATTAGTTATACATTGACGATTAGTCTTGATAATGTTCCCGTTTCTCCAGAAGCTGCTCGATTCTTTTTAACTTTAAATACACTGGATAATATTATTCCTGGTTCAGGAACTGCAGTTCGTTCTAATATCGTAGGTACTGGTGAAGTTGATGTTTCTAGCGGTGTAATTCTTATTAATTTGAACCCTGGTAACCTTATTCAAATTGTTCCTGTTGAAGTGATTGGAAGCGTTGATGTTCGTGCTGCCGCATTAACTGTGGCACAAATTGGTTAATCAAAAAGCGGCTTTCGAAAAGATTTTTCGAAAACCGCTTTTTCTTTTTACTTTATTCTCTCTATACATTGCGCTAACGCTTCATTCCACCCTCTCAAAATGGGAAAACCATTTAATTCTATCATATGATTTTTCAAAATAGAGTAATGAGGTCTCTTTGCTTTTGCTCCATAGTCTTTTGTCGTTATCGGATGAACTTTCACATCTTTTCGCATCATTTGTAATGCTTTCTTCGCAAATTCATACCAAGAACATGATCCGCTATTACATACATGATAGATACCATATAAATTCGTTTCTACTAATCTTTCAATCATACGAGCTAAATCCCCTGCGTATGTCGGTGAACCAATTTGGTCGGAAACGATTGATATTTCCTCTTTCTCATCCGCTAAGCGAAGAATCGTCTTCACAAAATTATGCCCATGTTTTCCATATAGCCAGGAAGTCCGAACAATAAAATACCTGTGATGTAAGCTTTGGACAAATTGTTCCCCGGCTAACTTTGAATGACCATATATATTAATAGGTGCTGTAGCGTGAAATTCATGATATCCTTCTTTTTGATCACCTGAAAAGACATAATCTGTACTAATATAAACAAGCTTTGCATTGCACTCTTGTGCAACAACTGCAATATTCCTTGTGCCGATTGCATTGACTAAAAAAGCCAACGCTTGCTCTTCTTCCGCTTTATCTACTTTTGTATAAGCAGCAGCATGAATAATAATATCTGGCTGTAATTGTTGCATCAGCCTCATCACATCTTCCATTTTCGTTACATCTAAAGCATCTTTTCCTAAGGGATACACTTCATATTTATCGAGCATAAATACTTCCTGCAATTCTTTCCCTAACTGACCGTTCGCTCCTGTAATACAGACTTTGACCTTCTTCATACAGTCGCTCCTTATTTTTGTTGTAGTCGGCTCCACCATAATTCATTCTCACAATACCACTCAATCGTTTCCCTCAAACCTTCTTCAAATGTATAAGTTGGACTCCATCCTAGTTCCTTTTTTATTTTGCTTGCATCAATTGCATAACGCCTATCATGTCCAAGGCGGTCTGCTACAAATTCAATAGCTGTTTCTGACTTTCCAAGTTGTTGCAGTATACTTTGCACCACTTCTATATTTGTTCTTTCCTGATTCCCTCCAATATTGTATACCTCTCCTGCTTTTCCTCTATGCATAACAGCATCCAGAGCTCGGCAATGATCTTCTACATGAAGCCAGTCACGAATGTTTTTTCCATCTCCATATACAGGAAGCTTTTTCCCTTTTAATGCTTGAATGATCATAAGCGGAATTAATTTTTCAGGGTATTGATACGGGCCATAATTGTTTGAACAACGTGTGATTGAGACGTGCGTTCCATACGTTTTGAAATAAGAAAGAGCAATCATATCTGCACTTGCTTTACTTGAAGAATATGGGCTACTTGGCGCTAGTGGCGTTGTTTCTGTGAAAAATCCCTCATTTCCTAATGAACCATACACTTCATCTGTTGAAACTTGAAGCATTTTTATATTCGGATACCTTTTCACTACTTCTAACAATGCGACTGTTCCCATTACGTTTGTATTGAAAAAGGGAGTTGAGTTTTCAATACTTCGATCTACATGTGATTCTGCTGCAAAATTCATAATACAATCGATACGGTGTTGCAAAATTACGTTTTGGACAAGTTCTCGATTTTGAATATCTCCTTGTACAAAAAAATAACGAGAATCTTGATGAACAGATTGCAAATTTTCAAGATTCCCACTATATGTTAAAAGATCGTAATTAATGATACGATATGTCTGATGCGTTCGTAATATATAATGAATAAAGTTACTTCCAATAAAACCTGCTCCACCGGTTACTAATATATTCATATCCAACACTCCTACTTAAAACAATCATGATATTGGTCAAATGTAGGCAACGCTTTATCTTTTTCTGAAAGAATCGGTTCACGGACCGGCCATGTAATCGCCAAGCTTTCATCATTCCAATATAATCCATCATCATGATCTACACTATAATATTCATCTACTTTATACATAACGAGTGTATTTGGCACGAGCGTACAAAATCCATGAGCAAATCCTTTTGGCACAAGAAGCTGCCTATGATTTTCTTCGCTTAATATAAAGCCTTTCCACTCTTTATATGTTGGAGATGAAACGCGTAAATCCACAATAACATCATAGATTGCCCCTTTTAATACTTGGATTAATTTCGTTTGCGCTTTCGGCTCTTTCTGAAAATGCAAACCGCGCACTGTGCCGGCCTTCGCTGAAAATGAAAGATTATCTTGAATGAACGAATAAGAAACGCCTAATTTTTGAAGCTGTTTCCAATTATAACTTTCTGTAAAAAAACCACGATGATCTTCAAATAAACGAGGTTGTAATAATAAAGCATGCTGAAAATGTGTTTCAACTATTTCCATATACCCACCTATTCCCCATTAAATTGTTGACCAAAATCTAAATGACACGCTAATGCATTTGCTCTCTGCAATGATGTATGTGTTCCTGCGTCTGTCCACCAACCAGACATAATATTATAAGATAATAAACCGCGTTTCAAATACCGATTATTTAAATCTGTAATCTCAAGCTCTCCTCTTTCTGAAGGTGTTAATTGTTTAATATATGAAAATACCTCAGCGTCATACATATAAATTCCTGTCACTGCATATGAACTTTTCGGCTTCTTTGGCTTTTCTTCAATTTCAATAATTTTACCATCTTGTATAACCGGGACTCCAAATCTCTCTGGATCTTCCACTTCCTGCAATAATACCTTTGCTCCTTTTTCTTGCTTTACATATTCCTGAACGTATGGATAAATATTATCGGAGAAAATATTATCCCCTAGTATAACAAGCATCCGATCTTTTCCAACAAATTGTTCACAAAGTCCGAGCGCCTCAGCTATTCCCCCGGCGCTATCCTGCACTCGATACGTGAATGAAACATGAAAATCATGACCGCTTCCTAAAAAATTAACGACATCCCCCATATGTTCTTTTCCCGTAACAACCATAATATCGGTAATGCCGCATTGTTTCATCTTATAAACAGCATGATAAATCATCGGATAACGACCAACTGGAAGCAAATGCTTATTCGTTACTTTCGTAATGGGGTATAGCCGCGATCCCGTTCCTCCAGCTAAAATAATCCCTTTCATCTAAAATCCCCCCTTTTACTCCTCTCTATACTTAACTATGAAACCACTATCTTATAATGAAAATAGTGGTTTCATATAGTGTTCTACAAATTTTTGTCTATATTTCTCATACGCTACAGCATCAAATTCATCACCATTATAATGAATACACCACGGTGCTTTTTGAGTAGAAATTCCAATTAAATATCCCGCTTTTCGAAATTCCATCGATTGGGAAATATCATAAAAGTGAAAACCATCAAATACATCTTCGCGCCATGGAATATCATATTGCGTCGCCATAAATAGTCCATCAATTGCTTCCACAGATAGAAATGTCTTTGATTCATAAAATGGTTGCTCCAAATTCAACAATTGATAGTTTTGTCCTCGGTATTCAATCACTTGTGCGACTAAATTTTTTCCTTCCCACCAAATCCCACTAGCGGGCAGACTTTGACAACCAGCAACACCAATTAATCCAAGCTTTTCATTCTTTGTAAAAAGGTCAATCAAATAAGTAGCAACATTTCGATCAATAATAAAAGTATCTTGATGCAAATACACCTTATACTTTGCAGGATGCGAAATTGCTTCGTTATATGCACTTGTCATACTTTTTGCTCCGTATATTGGTAAAATTTGAATTTGATATCCCGGAGGTACAAATAGATTATGAATCTGTCTTTGACATTGCGCAAAAAGTTCCTCATTATTTGTACAAATGACAAATAATATTGTCTTTTCTTGCATACCTACAATCCTTTCTCTCTTACGACTTTTTCCCCATATAATGTTCTACAAAAATTTCACGGTACTTCTCATAATGATCCAAATTTATATCAATATGATAGTGAATGCACCATGCATCACGCTGCACAGGAACTCCTACTGTATATCCTGCTTTTCGAAACTCAAATGATTGCGATACGTCATAAAAATGAAAGCCGTCAAACAAATCCTCTCGCCACGGAATATCATACTGCGTCGCCATTAATAATCCGTCAATTGCTTCTACAGGCATAAATGTTTTTGATTCATGAAACGGTTTCTCTAATGTTGCCATATAGAAAATATCATTCATATAACCGATTACCTTCCCTACAACCCCTTTTCCAATATTCCATAAGCCATTTTGCGGTACATATTGTGCACCAACCATCCCAATCATCCCGAGATTCTCATGTTTCGTGAATAATTCAATTATTCCGCATAAAAATGCTCGATTAATAATAAACACATCTTGATGTAAATACACTTTATATTTTGCCGGATGAGAAATCGCTGTATTATATCCACTTGTCATACTCTTGGCATTTCGAATCGGTAGAAACTCAACGCGGTATGAATCTGGTACTTCTAAATTCATAATATGCTTGACGCATTTTGCATACATTTGTTGATTGTTAACACATGTAACAAATAAAATGGTTTTCTCCGCCTGATTCATTCTTATTTCTCCGCCAAGATTACATACTGATAAACAACTGATTCTGCTAAAAAACCACTCCCTAACCGATATTTACTACAGATTTTCTGCAAATCCTCAATGAGCGGCACATCTTGATCATATGGCACATATACACGATCAACTTCTTGTATAGAAAAACCAGCCTTCAAAAATAATCGTAGCATTTCATTAAAGGTAAAAAAGCGAATGTGCGTTTTATCCATAAGTCCCAATTCTGTATAAGTCCAATTCCCAGCTAATAATGACTGGATCACTGAAATATGAGCTACATTTGGAATACTCGCTAAAATGACGCCACCTTTTTTTACATATGGTTTTACTTTTTCAATCACTGCCCAAGGATCAAATAAATGTTCTAACACATCCCCAAAAATAATACAGTCAAATTGTTCATGCTCATATGGTAATTCCATCGTTTCAATATCACCATGCAAAACATGATCCAATTTCTGTTTTGCTTTTTCAAATGCATCAGAAAATGCTTCAATCCCTGATACACGTGCTCCCTTTTCTTTTATGGCCGCTCCCAATCCACCTTCAGAACATCCGATATCTAATACTTCTTTCCATTCGCTTTTTATATGTTTGAGTAAATGTGGATTTGCTCCTGTATAATAAAAATCTGGTTTTTCATTATATAAGGAAGACTCTCCTTTATTCATGTTATTTTCCCTCCTTATGAATGACAGCCTTACTTCTTATTGTAAGTTCTTTACCATACTCTACGCACTCACGCTACATGTTATCCCTCATATTCCTGCCTAAATACCTTTCTAAAGTAAGTTCTGTTATATTCAATAGCCGCATTATTTGGGACGTAAGTTGCTGCCAATTCATTATAATAAAGAGCTTTTTCCTGATCCCCGAGACGGCTATAACAAATACACATTTGCAAATAAGGAAGCCATGTATAGCTAGCTGGACTATAAAACGGGCTCGCTTGAGGAGCAGGCACTTCAGTTGCTAACTTATACCAAAATATAGCCTCTTCATATTTCTCTTGTTTCATATATATATTCCCTAATCTTGTACAATTCTCACCTCTCGGAATAGAATATTGAAACGACCTTGTACAAGCTAATATAGCTTCTTTCCATTTTTCTAGCTGTAAATAACAATCCCCCAACTTCCCACACGCGTAAATTTTTTCTTCATCCCATCCTTCTTCCCTCTCTAGAAATACTTCATATAATGAAACCGCATCTTCATAGTGCTGGTGATCTGAACATTCATTGGCATAATAAAAAATATCTCTAGCAGTTAATTCCTCTCCATTCGCTACAATATTTTGGAAAATCTTCAAATTACGATTTGTTGGCTTTTTTTCTTTTTTATGTGTAATGGCGACTTCACTTTGAAGAAGTTCACCATGTACCGCTAAATATTCATGCACTTTTCCAAACCATTCAAATCCACACCCTCGCTTAACGAGCCGATACCTTCTCGTACAATATAACGGTTTTCCATTCGAGTCCATTACAAGGTGGTATGGCATAGAAACGGCATCTATTTTATCATCTAACTCCCATTTTAATTTCCTTAGCAATTCTTGCGCGTCTTCTAATAAGACATCATCTGCATCGAGCCACAATATATAATCTTGTGTCGCTTTTGAAAAAGAAAAATTACGAGCCGCTGAAAAATCATCCACCCAAGGAAATTCGTATATATGAGGTGTGTATTCCCGAACAATTTCTTGCGTTCGATCAATAGATCCTGTATCTACAACAATTATTTCATCAACAAGAGATTGAATAGAATCTAAGCATCTTCCTATTGTTTGTTCTTCATCTCTCACAATCATACATAAGCTAATTGTAATTTCCTTATCTCTCAAAATTCTCACCCTCTCCCACTCAAGTTTATGTTGAAAGAAGTGAAAACTTTCCCAAAAAGAAATAATTCATGTGTCAGTGTCATTTTGTTCATGCTGTACATCTACTATATAATGAATGCTTTTTGGAGGTGAATTTATGTCAAAGGAAAATTATTCAAACGATGAAGAATATTTGGCAGCTAGTGCACTAGATCCTGACTTTATCGGCCCTACATTACCACCTATTCCACCATTTACTCTTCCATCAGGACCGACTGGAGGGACTGGTGTTACTGGACCGACTGGACCGACCGGGGAAACTGGTATTACTGGGCCGACTGGACCGACCGGGGAAACTGGTATTACTGGACCGACTGGACCGACCGGGGAAACTGGTATTACTGGGCCGACTGGACCGACTAGTGCAGGTCTTCCAGCAGGTTTATATGCCTTTAACTCTTCCACAATTAGTATAGGTCTTGGAGTAGATCAGCCAATACCATTTAATACAGTCGGAGCACAATTTGGTACAGCTATTTCTCAACTAGATGCCGATACCTTTACGATTAATGAAACTGGATTTTATAAAATTACTGTTATTGCCTATACCGCACTTGTAAGTCTATTAGGCGGCCTCACAATTGAAGTAAACGGCACACCTATTCCAGGATCTGGAACTACTTTAATTTCACTGGGCGCACCTATTGTACTCCAAGCTATTACGCAAATTACTACTACTCCTTCTTTAGTTGAAGCTGTTGTTACCGGTTTAGGTCTATCTCTAGCTCTTGGAACAAGTGCTACAATTATTATTGAAAAAATCGCTTAATCCTTCTCCGATAGACAGTAAGACATTTATATGTTTTACTGTCTTTTTTATTATCCATCCACTCATGAATTTCATTTCTTCCGCATAATCATAACATTGTATGACACTTTTCAGGGGGAATACGTATGCAAAATGAAACAGCCGTTCAGCTATATCTCGAATTACTAAAGAAAACAATTTTATTTGAAATTTGGTTAGAATACGAACCATACTTACCAGCATCCTTACATATTACACAGGAACTCCCTTATGAACCCGTTACTGTCCCATTGCCTCTATTTATTAAGCAATATGCAGAAGCTCATCAACTAAAAATCGTCAAGCCTGTCATTTCAAAAGAAGAGAGACGAGATGGTAACGATTGGCCACGAGCAGCTCATAGTATGATTGGGCGCACACGAATGAACCAATTACAAAACGCAATGGAAACCGTTATACGTGAACATATTGAGGGAGACTTTATTGAAACAGGTGTATGGCGAGGAGGATCTTGTATTTTCATGCGGGGGTTTTTAAAAGCACATGGAATTATAAATCGTACTGTATGGGTCGCTGACTCTTTCCAAGGACTCCCCGCCCCAAATGTTCAAGCATACCCACAAGATTCTCATGATTATTTACATACATTCGATTATTTACGCGTTTCACTCGAGCAAGTACAAGAAAACTTTAAAAAATATGATTTATTAGATGACCAGGTCAAATTTTTAAAAGGTTGGTTTAAAGATACGTTACCAATAGCTCCTATTGAAAAAATTGCAATCGCTCGCCTCGATGGCGATATGTACGAATCCACAATGGATAGTTTAGTCAATTTATACGATAAAGTTTCAACTGGTGGATTTATTATTATTGACGATTATGGTCTACCAGCTTGCGCAGAAGCTGTAGCAGACTTTCAAAAGCAGCGCAAAATCAAATTCTCTCTCACAGAAATTGATCAATTTGGCGCTTATTGGCGGAAAGAATAAAGGAAAGGGAATCTTTCATCAGTGGGGGCTTTATATGGTACTGCATTAGGAGACTTAATGCTACAAACAAGTTTAAATATACTCGGAGAACCAACAACCGTTCTCTTTCGCCTCTCTTTTTTAACACAACCTTTCGGAACTTTAAGTGGCCGTCAATATAATTGTAGTATCGATATGGCTTCATGGGTTCATTTGTTACAAAAAGGAAAAGGCGTTTATATAGCAGAAGCACTAAGTTCATTTCGCTACCATCCAGATCAACAAATTCACCATAAATTATTGGAAGGAACGGAAGACTTTACACATCTCATTACGACAGCACGTAGCTATAGTTTTCTAAAAAGCAAAAAGACATATCGCTTAGGTCTTCGCTGCGCCTTACAATGGATATTTAGTTCATTGCAAGATGAAACGATAAAACGTATCCCGGATTCTCATGCCAGGCTCTTTCATTGTCTTCAAATCATTCAGTACTCGTGTCTACGAATAATCAAAATACTAGTAAATAAACTTTGGATTCTACCTCTTCATTATCAAATAGAATGAAAAACACTCACAAATTTGTGAGTGTTTAATATCTTTCTTTCTGTTGATTATTTTTATGATTTTTCTTCCCGCAATTACATCCTTTTTTCTTTACAAACCCTTGTTGCTGTAGCATTTGCTGTTGTGCAGAATATTGATGCCATTGCTGAGCAGAATATGAATTTTGTTGATAGTGATTTCTCATATAACCCTCTCCTCTTTTATGCAATATTATTCCTTTTATCATATGAACAACTTGTTTATCCAGTTCCCCCATTTTCCTCGTGCTTCATCCTATGATAGTCTCTTTTTATGTAAGCTGCTTCGTCCTATTCCCCTATCATACGGCTTACCATTGTTTCAATACATGCTGCAAGACCTGCAATCCCTAGTATACATAATACGATTTCCGCAACGTGCGGAAACAAAACATACAAACAAATTAAAAAAGCGCTCACCCATATTCCAGTACACCAGTGACAACTTAATAATTCTCCTATCCACTTTTGTAGTCCTTTTCCTCTTACTTTCGTATATGTAGAGACAGATCCATCTGGCTCAGTAATTTCTAACTCTTCAATAAATGGAGCTCGCAAAAAAGCGGTAATTTTATCATATACAATAAGCCGCGTGAGCCGAAAAGCTGCAAATGCAAATATAATAAATAGTAACCAAGTATTTACAACCAACTGATATCACTTCCTTATAGCTGCCTATTTATAAAAATCCTCTCTATAGCAGTAACCGAATTGTCTCGCACTCAATATCTTATTAATGTATCTAAAACATATTTGATAAGGAGTGAAATTCATGAGCTGTAACGACAACCAACATCATTTTCCATCTAACTGCGTCATTGACGTCGTAAGATTTATTGATGAACTGCAAGATTCCATCAGCGAAAATTGTCCAACCGGTTGCGACACACCTTTCCTTGGTGCAAATTGTAACTCACCATTCGCAAATACTCGTCCGTTCGTGCTATTTGATAAATGCGGTGATCTCTTTATTCCAGCAAGCTGCTTCTCCATCCCAACAAAAGATGTACCATTAAGCGTTCCTCTTCCATCTCCATTTCTACGAGTAGAAAGCGTTGACGAAGATGGATGTGCTGTATTACGCGTGCTAATCCCAGACGTTGAATCTTTAGGTGGAGACGATTGCGATTTATTAGCAGGTAGCTTACTTCACACAATTGATAAAAGCGACTTTACAAATTTAGCGGCGCGCTTTTTAATTTGTCAATACTCAAATGGCATCACGAAACCAGATTATCAGTCCGTTCTACAATTCGGTTTAAAAGCTTCTCAATTCTGTATTACTGTTGATTTAGGTTGCTTCTGTGCAATCCAATGTCTACGCGACACTCACGTTCGCGGTTGCTAATTTCGTAAAACAAACAAACTATGAAGGTGGTAGCTTCGTCTACCACCTTTTCACGTATTTAAAACGCCATCATCCGTATGGAGATGATCTCGTCAATTGGAATTTTGAATTCCCTTGGCATTAAACGATTAAAAGTCTCTTGTGCGCGCCTTACTTCCAGCAATACTTCACCACCTTCATATGCGCGTACATAGCCCGTAAACAAATCTTGTTTTGTTTTAATTTGACAACGAATAGAAGCAATATAATGAGGCCGATCAAGTAAGAATAATATTTTTTCTTCATTATCCATATCCTTAAATGACTTACTACGTTCTCTTTTTTGCCTTCTATCTATTCCCTCCGATTGTTCTACTTCTCTATTTTCTGCCTCTCTTTCCTTTCGCACCTGCTCCTCAACTTGAGGCGGCCCACCATACATATTTACCTCTCGCTTTTTCTCCATTTGATGAAATGTATCCTCTTTCTCTGCCTCTTCTCGCTTTGTAAGCTTTTTAGAAGCTTCGTATTCTTTCCCTTCATTTTTCACCTCCATTGATTGAGGCAATTCTTTTTGTTTGCTCTCTTTCTGTTCATAATGACTTAAAGCTTCTTCCGCTGCTTTCCCTTCATGATCTAACTCACTCTGTTTCAACAATTCTGGCGGATCTTCTTCCTGTTCATACAGACTTGAAGCTTCTTCCGCTGCTTTTCCTTCATAATCTGAATCACTCTGTTTCAACGACTCTGACGGATCTTCCTGTTCATTACGCTTAGATGTTTTTGTATTCTCCTCTTCTGCTACTTTGGTTACTATATTTTCTTGCCCTTCTAAAGCTTCTTTTGTCTTTGTTTCTTCTCGTTCCGTTTCCATAGAAGCTACTTCCGCTAGTTCCTCACTTGCAACAATTAAATCTGCATTTTTGTTCTCCTCATTTCGGGCTGTATTTTTTTCATTTGATACTTGCATAGCTTTTTCTTCACTTGCTCTCTTCGCCTCAGCAATTTCCCTTCGGATCTTTTCCATTCGAAGGTTCTCATCTTCTTTCTTTATTACAAATGTTTTTTGTAAATTCCATTTTGCCTCCGAAAAATCCGGCTGCGTTATATATAATGTCGGATACGGTGTACGCTCCTTCTTTCTTTTGCTCACCACCAATCCCTCCTACATAAAAAACATCTCTTGTGACATGTATATTCGCAATGAGATGGAACTTGCATAGAAATTTGATGAATTTACCTAACACATCCAATCAACGAAACAAAAATCTGATAAAGACCTAGCACACACTCAAAATTTCTAGTAAACGAACCCATCGCTCATAGAAAAACTCCTTTTTAATAGGTAACTATCACAATTGCTCGTTTTCTCTTAAAAATACACATTCGTCCTATTTCCAATAGTATCCCAAGTGCATTTACTATATTAGATACAAATTAGGGGGTGAAAGAAAATGTCATATCAAAACAATTATGCGTGTCCATGTCCAACTTATACTCCAACATATACAAAACCTACTCATCATGACACTTGCTCTGGTAACTGCAAAAGTAATTGTAAACGTTGCTGTGACGATTGCTTACCAAAAGACAAATGCTGCGATGGAGCAGCGGCTCATCTTGCAAGCTTAATCTCTGCAAGTTTAAACCTTAGCGGTGGTTCAATCGTACCACTAGATACAGTTGCAAAATCCGGAAGTGGTATTTCTGTTCCAAGTAGAGGTGTAATCCGTGTTGAAGAATGTGGCAAATATTTAATTGGCTCATTCGTTGGCATCGGTATCGAATTAATAAGTCCAATCGGTCTACAATTAGTAGTTGAAAGATGCGATGGTTCTTCAGTTATTCACGAAACAGGCTTAATCTTAGGCATCACTCTATTAGACAAATTCCAAGATACAATTTGCCTAGAGCCAGGCGATCGCGTATACTTCCGTACAACTGGTTTAATTTCAGTCGAAATTGCAATTTCGCTATCAGTGTCTAAATTATGCTGTGACTAATTATCCTTAAAAATATAGAGTATATTACAAAAATAACAAAGCAATATCTAGACTTTTCTCTAGATATTGCTTTTTCTTTTTTCATAATCATGCAATAAAAAAATACCATTCTAAAATTAGAATGGCTTTTTTTATATCTTTTTTTATTTTATCTTATTTACCACTGAGTCTTTAGTGCTTATGCAATTACTGCATTAACCAGAGCGATAACGTTTGTTAGGAAGTTTTGAATTAAAGCGACTAAACTATCTAAAAGACCAGTCAGAACCGCTAATACCAATGTAAGCATCATGACCCCTCCCATCCTTTGTACTCTACTATATTACATGCAAAGCAAGTACAAACGGTAACGGACAAGCGTCCTATTATATGTACCTATTTTCCAAATATAGTTTCATAATCTTCTTGATTTAACTTACAAACTCCATACACTCACATAAACAAACTAGTAAAGAAGCCTATTTTTATATTTATATCAAAATCTAAACGAACAACTATCGCCATTTTTTCATTCCACGCATTTACTACTATAGTAACTATGTATGAATTTTCTTACCATACCATATTAGGAGGATTAGAATATGACAAATGAAAAAGATCCAAAGGAAATTGATCAAAATGAATTACTGCTGACGCTCCTTAATTCGCCAGATGGTAAAAATATTATATTAGAGGCATTAAAATTAGCTGGGGCTGATCCTAATACAGATCATTTCGATCCTGAACAATTAGAAAAACTTGCCACAACGAATATAGATGAATTAAGAGCCGCGATTTTAAATAATCCTATTATCGTCCAAAAAATGCAGGATTTTATCCAATCTACAAACTTAGGACTCCTTACTTCTATCCCAACTTCCAACGCTTCCTCCACACCCCTTACACAAGAACAAGTACTTCAAACCATTCTAGAAAACCCATCCGCTCTAGAAAATATCTTTCAGCTCACACAAAAACTCGGAATAGATAAAGATGCTGTATTAGCAGAGTTAGCACAACTTCAAGCAGCAATCAATCTTCTAAAACAGCTCCCTTCAGATGAGTAAAATAAATAAGATTGGAGGTGTCACAATGCAAAATAAAGATCGAAATTCAAATGAATTACTTTTATCAATATTAAGTAAACCAGGTGGACTGGAATCCTTATTAAAATTAGCTAACTTAATGGGTATAGAAACTTCAAGAAAAAATATAAATATCGAACAGTTAAAAGATATCCAAAATCAAGACCCGAATGAACTCTTGCTCTCAATATTAGATAAACCTGAAGGATTAGATACGTTAATTCAAATTGCCGAACTAGGCGGAGTCAAGCTCCCTAAAGAAAAATTAACTGCTGAGAAAATAAAGGAATCCCTTTCTTCAAAAGAGGATTCAACTGTACCTGACTTAACAGAACAAACTAACAAAATTGAAACTCCTACACAAGCTTCAAATACATTTGCTAGGAGAATACAAAATGTACTTTCTCAACATGTATCAACACTTTTAGGAAGAATTACCTCACCGGATGTTTCTTCAAATTTATTTACACTGTTTACTACCATATTGCCCTTACAAAATATTACTAGAGCATTAACAGCCATGATTCAACTCGCAACTGATGATGCTTCTCCTCAAGAACATCGAACGAGTCCTACTTCACTTGCCGAAAAACAAATACATGCTTTAAAAAATCTACTCACGAAAAATACTGCAAACCAAGAAAAATCTTCCGCCAATTCCCTTTTACCAAAACAAGCTCTTCAATCCTTAACAAAATTAGAGGAATTGCTAAAAAACAAAAAATAAAAAGGCACAAAAATGTGTGCCTTTTTATCGTATCATTCGTTATCTTATTATCCTAAAATATGATACCCAGAATCAACGTGAATATTCTCACCTGTTACACCGCTTGCTAAGTCACTAAATAAGAATAGTGCTGTGTTTCCAACTTCTTCTTGTGTGACATTACGGCGAAGTGGCGCGCGCTCTTCAATTTGTTTTAAGATGCTGTTAAAGTCTCCGACACCTTTTGCAGATAGTGTACGAATTGGGCCTGCTGATACGGAGTTTACACGAATGTTATGTTGACCTAAGTCATTTGCTAAATATCTTACACTTGCATCTAATGAAGCTTTTGCAACACCCATTACGTTATAGTTAGAGACAACGCGTTCTCCGCCAAGGTATGTTAATGTGACGATGCTGCCGCCTTCTGTCATAAGTGGTTTCACAGCTTTTGCAACTGCTGTTAAAGAGAATGAACTAATATTTTGTGCAAGTAAGAACCCATCGCGAGATGTATCAACAAATTCTCCTTTTAGATCATCGCGGTTCGCAAATGCGATGCAGTGTGCTAATCCGTGCACGACACCAACTTCTTCTTTAATTGTAGCAAAGCAGCGTGCGATATCTTCATCATTTGTTATATCACATGGTAAAACAAGAGACTTTTGACCTTCTAATGATTCCGCTAAGTCACGCACGTTTTTCTCTAAACGCTCACCAGCGTATGTAAAAATTAAGTTTGCTCCAGCGTTATGCAATGAACGAGCAATGCCCCACGCAATACTTCGTTGGTTCGCAACACCCATTACAATAATATTTTTCCCTTGTAAGTTGAGAAGATTCATTTATTTATCCCCCTAAATCTATTTAATATAATCTGTTATTAGTACCTGGTAATATATTTATATCATAACACAAAATTACAAGAAGACAAAATAAAAATGATTCAAAAACTCATTTCTTTTTTATTGAGTAGCATTTTTCTCCATTTCCACTCATTGTGAACTCTCACCAATCGAGCTGTTACAGGATACCTTCCTTTTACTTCTCTTGAGATCGGGGGAGATCCTTCTTTATATATTTGTAAATGAAATAATTTATTTGCAAATTATGTAAAATTCGCTAATATGATTATAAAGTGCAACTTAAATCAATAGGGCTTTTCTTTGAGCCCTATTGATTTAGACCTTTCAAATAGCTCTAACTTCTATCTATCTTCTTTGCTAATTTTGAGGTGGCTACCTCAAAATCGCAAGGATAACGTCTTTTTGTATTACATTACATGCAATAGAAAGGACTACATACGGTGAAAGATAAGAATGCTCAATATCGAATTGATTATGTATTATTACTTATTTTATTTGCAATTGGGACTGTAAGTTGTTTTGCCATCGCAAGCGCTCAACCGTCTTTACCACCGCTGTTACAAAATGTGAATTTTGTAGCGAAACAAATTCAGTGGTATATCATTGGGATTATAGCTATTATCGCGATTATGATTATTGATTTTGATCGTTATAAACAAATTGCTTGGTATTTATATGGATTCGCAATGATACTCCTGATCGGACTTGAGCTCAAAATTCCCGGCGCTGTTACGATTAAGGGGGCTACTGCTTGGTACAGATTACCTGGCCTCGGAAATTTTCAGCCTTCGGAAATTATGAAGTTATTTCTTATTATTGTTGTTGGACGAATTATTTCAAATCATAATGAAAAATATCCGTTCCACTCACCGCGTGAAGACATGATTTTGCTTGGGAAAATTTTCGCCGCAAGTTTACCACCTCTACTACTTATCGCGAAAGAACCTGACTTAGGCAATACAATGGTCATTTCAGCAATGCTTGCAGCGATGATTTTAGTTTCTGGTATACGCTGGCGCTTTATTATCGGTCTAGTAGCACTCGCTACTACTGCGGCAGCTACTTTAACATATATTTATTTTGAGCATACAGCCTTTTTTAAAGCACATATTTTAAAAGAATACCAATTAGATCGCTTCTATGGTTGGTTAGCTCCTTATGAATATGAAACGCAAGGATATCAATTGCGCCAGGCACTGTTAGCTACTGGATCTGGTGAACTTTACGGAAAAGGATGGGCCAATAATCAAGTATATTTTCCAGAGCCGCATACCGATTTTATTTTCACTAATATTACAGAACAATTTGGATTTTTAGGAGCAAGCCTTGTTATTTCACTTTTTTTCTTGCTCATCTATCGAATGATACATATCGCATTAGAAAGCAATGATCCATTCGGCAGTTATCTATGTGCAGGAACAATTGGAATGTTTACATTTCAAGTATTCCAAAACATCGGAATGACAATTGGATTACTTCCCATTACTGGGATTACCCTTCCTCTTATGAGTTATGGTGGTAGTTCTTTGCTCACCTATATGATTGCAATTGGATTTATCTTAAATGTACGATCGCGAACAAAAATATTTATGTTTGATTAAGCCATATCTATTGTAGATATGGTTTTTCTTACTTTTCTTTAGGTATACTAATGAAAAAAGAAGAATGAGAGGTTATCGCATGAAATATGATATTATGGGAGACATTCATGGCTGTTTTCAAGAATTCAAAATATTAACAACGAAACTTGGATACAATTGGGATAGCGGGCTCCCAATTCATCCTGAAAAGCGACAACTCGCCTTTGTTGGGGATATTACCGACCGCGGTCCAGCATCATTACAGATGATTGAAATTGTATGGGAGCTTGTTATCAAGCAAAAACAAGCTTATTATGCACCAGGAAATCATTGCAATAAATTGTATCGCTTCTTTCTTGGACGTAATGTAACTATTGCCCACGGCTTAGAAACAACTGTTGCTGAATATCAGGCTCTGCCCTCTAATGAGCAGGCAATCATAAAAGAGAAATTTATCGACCTGTATGAACAATCTCCACTCTATCACATACTTGATAACAACCAATTGATTGTATGTCACGCTGGTATAAGGCAAAATTACATAGGGAGAACAGATAAAAAGGTGCAAACTTTTGTTTTGTATGGTGATATTACAGGTGAAAAACACCCTGACGGTTCTCCCGTTCGTCGAGATTGGTCCCAAAATTATAAAGGAAATGCTTGGATTGTATATGGACATACGCCTGTTAAAGAACCTCGTTTTGTCAATCATACAGTCAATATTGATACGGGTGCAGTCTTTGGTGGAAAACTCACTGGACTTCGCTATCCTGAAATGGAAACGATTTCGGTTCCGTCTTCCTTGCCATTTGTTCCTGAAAAATTCCGCCCCATTTCATAAAGCGAAACTTTAATCCGTGGAATATCTGCATCCGACTCGTTATGAATTTTCTTTTATGAATAGCTCTACTCCCACCTTACTTTCTTTCAACACTTTTTGAGGTGGGAGTCTTACTAGAGGGGTACAATCAAATACCTTGCAAGAAGAAGTGAGAAAGGAATTGAAAAGATGCGTTTTATTTTGCATCTTTTTTCATTTATGTGGCATATACTGTCGCAGGAGGTGCCAAAATGAAGAAAAAATCTTCCAGACAAAAACAATCTTTCTTCCCCATGTATCACCCTAACTACGGTATGAATAATTGGTGTAGCATTCGCGCTGCTGCTTTAGAAGTTCTTGAAGGGAATCAAACGGAGGAAGAAAATGATACAACGCTAGATCCGATCATCCAACATATCGCAAATCGAAAAGCAGAAAAATTCCAAAGAAAAAAAGAGCGTCTTTCTAAAAACAATTCATCTCATAACTATGTTCAATGTACAAACAGAAAAGAAAAAAGACGAAAGCCCCCTAAATTACCACAGCCAGAAAATCTAGAATATATTACCAATCAAGTAAAAAAGATAAAAAATTTGTTAAAGCCAACTCCAGCCCTTTCTGCGGAGAAACAAGATTCGGAAAAAAAAGCAGCCACACAAAAATATGCCCATGAAGAAGGGCGACATACGAAAGCAGACGGAATTGCCTCACATGCGGAAGGGCTTCTTACGCATGCAAGCAATGCCTTTGCACATGCTGAAGGTTCCAAAACAAAAGCAACTGGACATAGTTCACATAGTGAGGGAAGTGAAACGACAGCTAGCGGAAATTACGCGCACGCGGAAGGAAAATATACGATTGCTTTAGGAGATGCTGCCCATGCGGAAGGGACAGCAACTATAGCAGCTGGATTTTCTTCACATGCCGAGGGGCTCTATACATCAACAGCTCATTTTGCAGGTGCTCATATTATGGGGAAATTCGGCTCCGCAGAACAACCATACTCATGGTTCATCGCCAACGGTACTCACCATTCTATGCCTGGTTTAGGGGCAAAATGGCTCGCTCATAACGGCGAAATGTACATTGAAGGTGCCTCTTATAACGCGAGTGGAACAGACTATGCACAAATGTTTGAAACAGCAAATCAAAAGACAATTGATGTCGGATATTTCGTGACATTCGATACAGAAGAAAAAATCCGTAAAGCAAACAGTGCAGATTCATTTATATTAGGTATCTCTAGCGCCACTCCTCTTATTATTGGTAATAGCGCTCCGTTAAGCTGGCATAACCGCTATGTAACAGATGAATGGGGACAACGAAAATATATAGGAGAAGAGAAAGAACCTATGATTCATGCAGAGTGGAACCCAAGTATAAAGTACACACCGAGAAGAGAGAGACCAGAGTGGGTACCTGTCGGATTAATGGGACAAATATTAGTACGTGATGATGGTACTTGCCAAACACACGGATATTGTCGCCCAAATGATAACGGTATCGCTACAGCATCAACGAGCGGATATTTTGTTATGAAACGTACAGGTCCAAACCAAATTTTAATATTATTTCGCTAAAAAGCTGTCCTCTTCCATGAGGACAGCTTTTACCATTACTATTCTCTCGTTAAAACAGCAAGCATATCTGTTGGTATATCTACTGAAAATGACATTTCCTTCTCCAAAATAGGGTGATAAAAAGTCAACGATTTACTATGAAGCGCTTGACGCTTCATTACATCCAATTGCCCACCGTATAAATCATCCCCTAATAATGGATGTCCAATATGTGCCATATGTACCCGAATTTGGTGCGTTCTACCGGTACCTAATTGCAATGCAACATGTGTTTTGTCAGAATAGCGTTTTCGCACTTGAAAATGTGTGACAGCCTTTTGCCCATCTTCACGTACAATCCGTTCAATAATGCTATCGCTTTTTCTTCCAATTGGTGCATCAATCGTACCTGATTCTTTCAGTATCCTTCCATGGACAATTGCTTCATATATCCGTTTTACTTGTTTTTGTTGATGCTGTTTCGATAAGAGGTGATGGACAAATCGATTCTTCGCAATTAACATCAATCCTGAAGTATCACGGTCGAGCCTTGTTACAATATGCACCGTACTCGCAAGTTGCTGCGTATCATAATGATAAAGGAGCGCATTCGCGATACTACCTGTTGGATGTTCCCTTGACGGAATGGTTGACATGTACGGTTCTTTATTGATAACAAGAACCGCGTCATCTTCATATACAATCGACAGTGGAATATTTTCAGCTACCATACCTTCACTTCTTTCCTCTACTGGAAAAAAGATTTGCAATATTTCCCCTGCTTTTAATATGTGGCGAACCGTTGCCTCTTCACCATTTACTTCAATCGCTCCGCCATGAAACTTTATGTCAGTTAAAGCGGCTTTAGAAATCCCTTTCGTTTTAACAAATTCTCGAATGAGGGCCCCTTCTTCCGTTTCCGTTATATCCCATGTTAATGTAAATCTCTTCAAATAGATAAACCCTTTCTATTCATCTGTAACAAATGAATCACGAACTCGTTTCCAAAATGGGAACGGACGGAAACGAACAAATCGTACTTTCTCATTTGCTACGCGATATTGGATTGATTTCACATCTTGGTGAACCATTGTTAAATGATCGATTGTAATTTGTAAATTCATTCCTGCAGTCGGCTTTAAGACACATGTATGATGCTTCGGTAAAACAAGCGGAGAACCCACTGTACGAAAGACGCGATTATTAATCGATGCCATTTCCGCAATTTGAATCGCTTCAATCGACGGATGAATAATTGCCCCGCCCAGTGCTTTATTGTAAGCTGTGCTTCCTGAAGGAGTAGAGATACAAAGCCCGTCTCCTCTAAATGTTTCGAAATATTCTCCGCGTATTTCTACTTCCGTAACTAATGTACCTTCTGCCCTTTTTACAGTCGCCTCATTTAAAGCTAAATACTGCGATTCTTTCCCTCCATTCACATAGCGAATAATCACTTCTAAAAGCGGATATTCCACTACTTGAAATGGTGTTTTTGCAATCGCAATTACTAATTTCTCTACCTCTGTCGGTAGCCAATCCGCATAGAATCCTAAATGCCCAGTATGTACACCGACGAACGCTGTCTCACCTAAACGATGACAATAGCGATGAAATGCATATAAAAGCGTTCCATCTCCCCCAACAGAAATTACAATATCGGGTTCCTTTTCATCCATTGTAAATCCAAAATCAAGCAAATACTCTTTCATCGTACTCGCAAGTGCATTTGATGATTGATCTCCCTTTGACATAATTGTAAATTTCATTGCCCAACACCCTTTAATTTATGATTCAGATTCTTTCGCTTCTTGTTTCCTTGAAAAAATCTTTTGTGCTTCTTGAATTTCAAAGCGAATCGAAGACATTTCCTCATCTAACAAAAACGCAGCTTCTGCTGCACGCTGCAAACGTACCTTTATATCTTCTGGGAAACGCCCGCTATATTTGTAATTTAAAGAATGCTCAATGGTTGCCCAAAAATTCATGGCTAACGTACGAATTTGAATTTCAACCAACACTTTCTTCTCTCCACAAATAGTTTGAACAGGATAACTAATGACAACATGATAAGAGCGATAACCGCTTTCTTTCTTCTGCGTGACGTAATCTCGCTCTTCCACAATTTCAAAGTCATTGCGTTTGCGGAGATATTCCACAACTGGTTTGATTTCATCAACAAATTGACACATCATGCGAAGTCCCGCAATATCTTGCATCTCTTCTCCCAGTCGATTTAACGGAATCCCTCTCTTTGCTGCTTTATCAATAATACTTGCTACCGATTTTACCCTTCCTGTTACAAATTCAATCGGGGAGTGCTCCGTTAGCATAGTAAACTGGGTTCGCATTCCTTTTAACTTTACTTTTAGCTCCGCCACCGCTTGATGGTAAGGGGCTAAAAATTCTTCCCAATTACGATTCATTTCAACCACCACCAAAGTCAATCCATTTCCTTATAGAAATACTTTCTCTACTGCTGACACAAGTTCTTCACCATAATTTGCATTACCTTCAATATTACTAATTAAATAATCCAATTCTTCCTTTAATTGTTCTAATTCAATCTCCATATCATTTACATGAACGAACATTTTCTTATCTTGCTGCATTGCTTCATGCATCGCTTCCCAGCATGTATGCGGAATGCTTACATATACGAAAGATGATTCATTTTCTAAAATATATAAAAATGATAAGTGATCTGAGTCTACAAGTACATGGTTACGTGCTGTTAACTCCTTTACCTCTATTTCTGTATTTTCTGCACAAAAAATAAGAGCATTCTCTCTTTCTTTTACGCTCTTAACTTGAATTTTATTTTGCATGCTTTAACTCCTCCATATCAACATCCTGTCTTACTCAACACTATTATTGTATCATAACATGGACGCAAACAAATAAAACATTGAACCAATTTTATGAAAAAGCGATAATGTCTAAAGGATGACTTTTATAAAGGAGCTTATGAAATGACACAAGAAATTGAAATTGAATTTAAAAACATGGTAACAAAAGAAGAATTTCAAGTATTATGTGATGCCTTTTCTATTCACACATTTACAAAACAAGTCAATCATTATTTTGAAACTCATGACTTTGCTTTAAAACAAGCGGGCTCCGCTCTTCGTATTCGTTATAAAAATGGCACTTATACATTTACTTTAAAACAACCAGCTAAAACAGGATTGCTTGAAACTCATCAATCTTTAACAGAAGAAGAAGCAAAAACAATGCTCGAAACAAACCGCCTCATTCCAGGATCGGTATTAAAACAACTGCAAGACTTACAAATCCCTGTTTCTTCTTTAACTTATATGGGAAGTTTAACAACAGAAAGAGCAGAAACCTCTTTTAAAGGTGGGATACTTGTATTTGATCATAGTTTCTATTACAATCACGATGATTATGAACTTGAATACGAAGTACAAGACGAGCCAACTGGAAAGATTGATTTTCTTCACTTATTAAATCAATACAACATCCCTGTTCGGCATACAAAAAATAAAGTACAACGCTTTTTTCTTGCAAAACAAAGCGATGCACGCTAAATTGAAATTTCCAGCAGCGAATATGCTATGCTGCTGGAAATCCCATTAACTAGATTCTAAAAGAGTGATTCGTAATTACTGGCATTCAAATTTATACATCTATTCAAGAAACATACAATAAGCAAGCGATTGGATGAAAGCTGTTTAGTTGCTCTTCGTAACAATCCATTGCTACAATAAATATACACTTGATGGAAAAAGGAGCTTATAAAGGATGAGCAAGCAACCGATGACACCATTCGAAGCGATTGGTAGTGAGCAAGGCATTGCAACATTAGTCGATACATTTTATTCCTATGTTAGCAAACACCCTGACTTGTCTCCCATCTTCCCAGACGATTTAACAGAAACGGCAAGAAAACAGAAACAATTTTTAACACAATATTTAGGTGGTCCAAACTTATACACAGAAGAACATGGGCATCCGATGTTACGAGCGCGTCATCTCCCTTTTGAGATTACACCAAAGCGAGCGAGGGCCTGGTTATCATGTATGAAGCAAGCAATGGACGATACGGGCATACAAGGACCGATTCGAGAGTTTGTTTTTGAACGTTTAACCTTAACTGCACAACATATGATCAACACTCTAGATGAAACAGGTGAAGCGTAATGGATAAACAGGAAGCAAAGCATATGCGTATGCCTTCTTCTTCCACTTGTGAACATAAATCTGTAGAAGCTTATTTGTTTGTTGATCCACTTTGCAAAGATTGCTGGGAAATCGAGTCAATTGTCATGAAACTATTTCTTGAATATGGAGAGTACTTTTCGATACGACATATATTAACTGGAAAAGTGGACGGAACAACTCCGTCCTCACACAAATGGAATAAACCTGCTAATATTCGATTTGTGTGGGAAAAAACAACGAGCTTGCATGGGTTTTCGTGTGATGGAAAAGTTCATATGCAGGAGGCCACATCTACGCCATATTTAACCTCGCTTGCCATTAAGGCAGCGGAGTTGCAAGGTCGAAAAGCAGGTTCGAGGTTTTTGCGAAAACTCCAGGAATACATTTTTCTTGAAAATGTATTAAAACCCGATGCAAACGTATTGCTAACATGCGCGAAGCAAAGCGGGATTGATGCAGAAGAATTTCAAAAAGACTTACATTCTATTAGTGCAAAAAAAGCGTTTCAATGCGATTTAAAATTCACAAATGAAATGCATATTACCGAGATTCCTTCTCTCGTATTCTTTCATGCGAATTCAGATGAAGAAGGCATTAAAATTGCAGGTATTTATTCTTATGATGTATATGTTCAGCTCTTAAAAGAACTTGTAAAATGTGAAATGGAACCAGCCCCATTACCACCGCTAGAACGATTTCTAGAAATGGTGCAATTCATATCTTCTAAAGAACTTGCCTTTATTTATGAATGCTCGCAGCAAGAAATAGAACGGGAGCTAAAGAAATTATCTCTCAAAAGAAAAGTACGAATGATTGAAATGAAATGTGTGCGTTATTGGAAATGGATTGAAAAAGAAAAAGACCTGGTGTAAACACCAGGTCTTTTTCTTTACGGCTTATAAAAATATTAAAGGGGATGGGAGAAATTTTCACGTTCAAACAAAGGGGTATATGTTTGTATGTGAATTCGTTCACGTCTATTATATTACAAGATTCGACGTCAGATGACAAGCTTTTTTGTCGAAATTCACACTTTTGTCACATTCTAAACGTTTTCATTACTGAATAAGCTATAGAAAAAGCAATTTAGGAGGTGTTTTTATGAAAAAAATCCATATTTCCCTACTTTTTTTCGGAATGATCATTTCCTTTTTCTTATATATTCTTTCTTTATTAGAGGCTTTCCCTAAAATCATTGCCCTCCCCCTTTTATTCGGAGTCATTCTCATGAGCCTTTCTTATTTCAATTATAGGAAGCGATTTAAAGGTCTCTAATGCAAAAAAGGCGAGAGTTCTCACTCTCGCCTTAGCTCATTCGCTATTATTTCTCTTCAAATAATAAAGCTTCTAATTCATTCAATTTCTCTTCAAACACTTGTAATGCTTCTTTAACAGGCTCTGGTGATGTCATATCTACCCCTGCCTTTTTCAATACTTCGATTGGATAATCGGAGCTTCCAGCTTTTAAGAATTCATTAATATAGCGCTCTACTGCTGGCTTTCCTTCTTCTAAAATCTGTTTCGATAAAGCAGTCGCTGCACTAAATCCTGTTGCATATTGGTATACGTAGTAATTGTAATAGAAATGCGGGATACGGGACCATTCTAAACCAATTTCTTTATCAATTACTACGTCATCTCCAAAGTATGTTTTATTTAAGTCATAGTAAATTTCCGTTAACATATCTGGTGTTACTGCATGACCTTCTTGTACTTTTTGATGGATGATATGTTCAAATTCTGCAAACATCGTTTGACGGAATACTGTTCCGCGGAATCCTTCTAAATAATGATTTAATAAATATAAACGCTCTTTTTTATCTTCTGTTGTTTTTAACAGATAATCATTCAGAAGCGCTTCATTACATGTAGAAGCAACTTCAGCCACAAAGATAGAATAATCTCCATACACGTGCGGTTGTGTTTTTCTTGTATAGTAACTATGCACAGAATGACCAAATTCATGCGCTAATGTAAATAAGTTATTTACATTATCATGCCAGTTCATTAAAATGTATGGGTTTGTTCCATATGCTCCAGATGAATAAGCTCCGCTACGCTTCCCTTTATTTTCGTATACATCCACCCAGCGATTTTCATATGCTTCTTTTAAAATGTCCACATATTCGTCACCAAGAACGTGTAACGATTTTAATAAAATCTCTTGTGCTTCTTCATATTTCACATTCATTTTCACTTCTGGTACAAGAGGAGCGTATAAGTCGTACATATGTAATTCATCAAGTTGTAATGCACGTTTGCGAATATCAATGTAACGGTGCAATAAATGTAAATGATCGTGTACGGTTTCGACAAGTTGATCATATACCGTTTCCGGAATATGATTGTTACTTAATGCTGCTTGACGCGCAGAATCATATTTGCGCACGCGTGCATTGAAGTTATTGCGTTTTACCGCACCGCTTAACGTACTTGCAAATGTATTTTTAAATTTTCCATACGTTTCATACACAGCATGAAAGGCATCATGGCGCACACGACGATCATCACTCTCTAAAAATTGAATATAGCGACCATGCGTAACTTCTACTTCCTCTCCATTCTCATCTTTAATCGAAGGGAATTTTAAATCCGCATTATTCAACATACCAAATGTATTACTTGAAGAACTCATGACTTCAGCCGCTTCTGCCAGCAATGATTCTTCAGCCTCAGATAATACGTGAGGACGCTGACGTGTAATCTCTTCTAATGCATGTTCATAAACACGTAATTCTTTATTTTCCTGTAAGAACGACTGTAACTGCTCTTCTGAAATCTTTAAAATTTCAGGCACGATGTATGCTGTGCTACTGGAAACTTGTGAGTATAAGTTCATCGCACGATCGTTGAGTGCTTGATAAGTAGAATTTGTTGTATCTTGATCGTAACGCATATGTGCATATGTATATAATTTTCCTAATCGCATAGAAATTTCATCTTCATATTGTAATGCTGCTAATAAGGAATCGGCAGAATCACCAAGCTTACCTTTAAACTCATTTAACTTCGGTAATAACTCTTTTATAGCTTGAAATTCTTTTTCCCACTCTTCATCCGTTTGAAAGATATCTTCTAAACGCCACGTATTTTTTTCTTCCATTTCACTGCGATTTGGCAATACTTTTACTGTATTTTGTTCCGACATGAATAGACCCTCCTTTTAAACTCTTTACTTAATTTCGATAATTCTTATGTAATTCCTTCTGGATCCCCTTTTATTATATCCTTTTTTCCATTTCACATGTTATACTTTGCTTCAAATAACGATATGGCATGAGCTAGACAGATCGCATCATATTTTTTTATCTCCTTCTCTGTTTTTAATAGCGTTATTCCTTTTACTTTTCGATACTTATACCTACCTACTTTTTCAATCATCCCAGTGCTACATAAAAAATCCATATACTCTATAATGGCTAATTTCCATATATGTTGCGGAAAATACGGTAAGATTCGCCTTTTCCAGTTACGCTTGTTACTTACATAAGAAAATACAGCATGTAGGGAAAAATAGTCTCCACGCTTAAAATTCTCCATAAAGTCTAGATAAAGAAACGCTTGCCATATAAAGGGCGATGTTTGAAATGAAAAAGCAGATGGGAGCGGAACTCCAATTTCAGAGGGAAAAATAGATGGAGAAATTTTCAGTTGATAGAACATGCGAAGCAATGCCTTTTGATGATCATTCCAAATGGGTAGAGCGTGCATACGAAAGAGGTTTTTTTTATTTTTCCATACTCTTTCTAACGCGCCTTTTCGAAAAGGAATTTGCTGAAAAATATTTTCAAATGTACTTGTTCGTATAGAAAAAGGAATGATATGTGCAAAATGAATATTCGTAGAGAATGGGGTCAAAAATATACACTTCTGGAATATTTTTTTATCGGGGCAAAAAAATAAAAGATATGGTTGAGGATAAGATTGAATACAAAAAGCATGAAATGAAGATACAGAAGTCCAATACGGAGCATTTCTTTTCAATTGGTTACCGCCTAATATCCAAATGATTTGTATGCCTGCTTTTTGGTATGCATATGTTCGCTTTTGTAATTGATTTGTCGAGATGGACGTGCACTGATATTCAAGCGCAAGACTTTTCCCGTTCCTCTCTATTAAAATATCTGGTCTTTGACGAATTTCCGGGATATACTTCTCAATTTCAGCGCGGATTTTTTGCGATATAATCCATCTATATAACTGCTCTTTCCCGCGCATATGATAATTTGATTCAGGTTCTGCTGAGCCTATGCACTGCTCGATATTTTTATGAGCGAAGTGCCAAACTTTTTGATTTCCTAATTTTAGTTGTACTTCTTTTCCGCAAGCTGGACAAAAAAAGCGTTCCCTTTCTCGCAATATAAGCAATGTTTTCTTATCTTGATGATAGAGAAGGTGGATTGTTTCACCGTTTTCTCGCTTCGCCACAAACAATAGCGTCACATCCTTTCTACATTTCGTACATTCTGCAACATGCGTCCTAATTCCTGTCTATCTGAAAGAAAAAAGATGTTCTTTTCAGAACACCTGTTTATAATAATGGCGATAGTAAGCGATATGTTGATTCAACAATCCGTTTATGCAGGCGTCGTTTATGAAAGTGGTCGCCATGAATTTCGCTTGACACTTGTAAGTCCTCTTCAAAATCTTGTACAAGTTTTCGAATACTCCCTGTATCATATAAAAAGGCATTTACTTCAAAATTCAAATGAAAACTTCTCATATCCATATTCGCTGTCCCAATGGAAGCTAAGTCAGAATCAACAATTACAACTTTACTATGCAGAAATCCTTTTTCATATTCATATATTTTCACACCTGCATCTAATAACTCCGGGAAATATGATCTCGATGCGTAAAAGACTGTGCGCTTATCCGGTTTGCTTGGCATTAATAAACGCACATCAATACCTGCAAGCGCAGCAACTTTCAGCGCCGATAAAATATCATCATCAGGAATAAAGTACGGTGTAGCAATCCAAATCGATTTTCTCGCAGAGGCAATCATCGCAAAATACAGATGTTTAATCGTTTCCCATTTATTATCTGGGCCGCCTGCTACAAGCTGTACGCCCCCCCAATGATCTCCTTCTACCGATTGTGCTTGTAAATATTCAGGAGCTAGTACAGCTTCTCCCGTCATATAAAACCAATCTTGCAAGAAAATTAATTGCAAACTTTGAACAGCTTCGCCTCGTAAATATAAATGCGTATCTCGCCAAAATCCAAAATATTTATTTTCTCCTAAATATTCATCGCCAATATTGAGTCCCCCTACAAACCCTTCATTTCCATCAATCACCACGATTTTTCGGTGATTTCGATAATTAATTTTATCATTTAAAATGGGAAAACGAACCGGGAAGAACGGGATCATCTCCACTCCCGCCTTATTCAATTCCTCAATATAGGCATTTGAAAGTTTAAAACTCCCTACCGCATCATATAAAAAGCGAACAACAACTCCATCTTTCACCTTTTGGATTAAAATGTCTTTAATCTTTCTCCCAAGTTTGTCATCGCGCACAATATAGTATTCCATATGAATATGATGCTTCGCCTTTTGTAAACCTTGCAAAATAGCTTGAAACGTTTCTTCACCATTCGTTAATACCTTTGTTTCCGTCTGAAAAGAAATATTCAGCGCCCCGAGGCGATCAGCTAAACGAAATAATAACTCCTGATGTTTATGATTTTGTAAAATACGCTCTCTATAATCTTCATGTCCCTTGTATTGTAAGAAAGCTTGTTCATCCAAAAGTGCCTTCTTTTGGAACATACGCTTTCTTCGAAAATTTTGTCCAAATAATAAATAAGCAAAAAAGCCAACGACAGGGAAAATGCCTAATACAATGAGCCATGTTAATGTTTTAGAAGGATGTCTATTTTCTAAGAAAATCACACAACCAATTAAAAATGCTGAAATAGTAAATAAAATACTTGTAATACCTAAAAATGAAATATTTCTTATGCCTATTACATCTGAATAAAAAGCTACATCAATAACCATACGTAACGAAACAAACGCTATAAATAACCCTACAAAAAAGAAAAGTAGTTTTAATATATTTTTCATTTCTACCCCCCTTACTTACAAAAGTTTTCTGCTAGAGAAAGTATACTGTCCCTATTATACCCATCATATAAAAAGCCGATTTCATCTAATTGAAATCGGCCTACGTTTTAGAAGGAAAATGCTTACGAATTGTCTCAAGTGCATGTTCGTTCATAATCTCTTTCCCATACTCACTCACGCGGTGAATCGTTAAAGTAGATTCTTCTCCGTACTCTAAAATAATGCTTAAAATACGGTCAATTTCTTCTTCATCGTGTAGCACTTCATCGAATTCAACATATACATAATAACGATTTTCAAATGAATATAATTGGTCTTTTATATCTTCAAAAATGAGGCGATGACTTAATGAAATGACATCTTCGAAATCATCAAACTTAATTAAAAAGCCAAGTGTTCCATCTTCATTAAAATTCGTAACCGTTCCTTCTCCCTCTAATTCTTGTTGAAATAACGATTCAATGCTCTCATCTAGAGGAATATCGATAATTTTATCGAGACCTATCGGCAACTCTAATTTTTGTCCATCTTTTGAAAGCTGCGCCTTCGTTACGAGCACTTCAATTCCTTTGTCTAACGCTTGTACTTGAATCCACAATGGTCCATCGATAAAGAAGTCATCGTAATCACGCGCTTCATCCATCATTTCCCAAAATAATTGTTCACTTCGCTCGCGATTATACCAAATTTCTTCGCGATTAAATCCTCTATCCTCTATATCAACGTACGTAATGAAAAATTTCATCGTATGATCATTAATTCTTTCAATATCCAAAATACAACTCTCCCTTCCTATTTGGAATTGTTATGAAGGGATTCCCCACTCATATGACAAATCAATAGATTCTTGTACTTTCATTTTATGATAAGATTCTCCAGAATGGAAATAAAATTATTTTATTTTGCAAAAACAGTTATCCGCCTAGCTCTATAAAAACCTTCATGACCTTTATAAAAAAATTGGACATACATTTACGAATTACACCGTACAATGTACTACAGTTCATTTCTTAGTGAGATTTCGAAACACGGAAATCAAACTTATGAAACTTTTGTATTCCATACATAACCACTCATTAAAACAGAATAATGGAGGCAAAACAATGGGGTTAGATTTTTTAACATCTATACTTATGATTGTCGGTATCGATGTTGTATTAGGTGGCGATAACGCGATTGTCATCGCACTAGCTAGCCGGAACTTACCTGAATCTAAACGTAACAAAGCCATCTTTATAGGTACTAGCTTAGCCATTGTACTACGAATTTTGCTCACAATACTCGCTGTCTATTTACTTGATATTCCCTTCTTACAATTGATTGGGGGCATCTTGCTGACACTAATCGCTGTCAATTTACTTACTGATAATAGCAATGATCTTTCTTCTATTCAAGCAAAAACAACTCTCTTTCAAGCTGTTCGAACAATTGTATTTGCTGATCTCGTTATGGGATTTGATAATGTCCTTGCCATCGCTGGAGCGGCCCATGGAAATATTCTTCTCGTCATAATCGGTCTATTCATTTCTATTCCAATCATTATTTGGGGCAGCAAACTTATTTTATTATTGATGGAACGCTTTCCTCTTCTTATTTATTGCGGCGGAGCGGTTCTTGCTTACACAGCCGGAAAAATGATTACACACGAGGCACGACTCGCAACATTCTTTCATCAAAATCCTACTTTTACAGCTGGCATTCCGTTCCTTTTCGTTTTGACAGTTCTTGCCATCGGAATCATTGTTCAACACGTAAAACTGCGTAACACGAATGAATAACACATACTTAGTATATTTTCTTATGCAAAAACCTTCTACTCATTATAATAAGTAGAAGGTTTTCATATACATAACTTTATTATTAATTTACAAGACGTTGTGCTTCGCGTAATTGAAATGTTCTTACTGTACGTGGTAAGAAACGACGAATTTCGTCTTCATTATAACCTACTTGCAGGCGTTTTTCATCGATCATAATGGGACGACGTAAAATACCTGGATAATCACGAATCATCTTATATAAATCTTGAAGTGGTAAAGATTCTAAGTTAACATTTAATTCTTGGAAAACTTTCGAGCGAGTTGAAATAATCTCATCCGTCCCGCTTTCTGTCATACGTAAAATTTCTTTAATTTCCTCAATCGTTAATGGATCTGAGAAAATATTACGTTCTGTATAGGGAATATGATTTTCTTCTAGCCATAATTTTGCCTTTCTACAAGACGTACAGCTTGGAGAACTATATAATGTTACCATACAAGACTCACTCTCCTTAAAGAGTACAATTTCTGTACTAATTACAGTTTAAATTTCTACCTTCAGCAATTCTTTACTATAACTTGTCTTACAAGAAAATAAAAAATGGCTTTCAGTGTAAGCAACAGCTTAAGAAGTATTTTTTAAATACATAATAATTACTTTTAATAAGTAACTTCTATAATCATTATACAATAGAATCAGTAAGAAATATACAGTAAATTTCCTTTCTAACAAGAAAATCCAAATCCTTCTTCACTTCCATATAAAACATTGTGACAATACATTTTGCTAACGAATTCAATCCTCTGTTACATATAGGAATCACGCACTGTTAAAGCTTTTTTCACATATACTTTCCAGTTTCACCATAAGTAAATGTAAATAAAAAACAGGATTTCTTACATTTTCTTAGTAAAACAACATAAAAATGTAATACTCACAAAAAGAACGTTTGTTCTTTTTTATTTTATCAAATCTATTATGCACTGTCTAGCTCATTCGTGATTTTTTTTCTGATATTTCTTTCTTTTATATCTTTTTTTTCATACAATAAATGATAAAGAGCGAAAGGGGGAATTTTTACATGATTGCTTTTTTTATAGATTTTGCAATTGTTGCGGCCCTCGTCATCGGAATTACAGCATTCATTGGTGTTATTACAAATGGAATAGGCGAAAAGCTTTTCGGTAGGAAAGAAAAATTGAAATTTGTGAATCGAAGCTCTGACATACAGTCTGGTTGGAAACAAGTAGGTGGAAACGATACTTATAAAAAACGTGTGTATTAAAAAACAGGAGCCATATGACTCCTGTTTCTTCCTTTTTAACGAAACGGTTTCATTATTCAACAGATGTCCACTTAAGGCTAAAATCTCCTCCATATTTATGGAAGTATAGATCCTTAACGTTTTCTCTTTGTAAATACGCTCTTCCGCGCTGGTACACTGGTACAATCGTTGCATCTTCTAACAGCATCTTCTCTGCTGTAAGTAAGCTTTTCCAGCGAGCATTTATATCGTTTCCATCTTTCTTTGCCTTCATAATTATTTCATCATATTTTGGGTTCGAGTACCCCATTTTATTTTGCGCGCCACCTGTTACAAACATATCAAGGTATGAAATTGGATCTGGAAAATCAGCACTCCAACCAGTGAATGACATGACATAGTCGCCAGCATCTTCTAACTTTAATTTTTGTGCAAATGGTTGTTGCTTTATTTTCAACGTTAAACCTGGTAAGTTCTTTTCTAATTCCCCTTTTAAATACTCACCTGTTTTTTTCGACAATTCCACATCTTCATTTAATAATTCTAATTCAATTTCATTTTTACTAAGCTCTTTCTTACCAGCTTCCCAATATTTTTGAGCTTCTTTTATATTCGGTTTCACAATGTCTCCATTTTCCATTCGGAAATCTTTTTTATTCGGCCCAAACATAAAGTTTCCTGGAATTAATCCTGTTGCTGCTGTGGATCCATTGTTTAAGATTGTCTCCACAAATGGTTTTCTATCAAAAGCAAGGGAAATGGCCTTACGAATATTTTTATTCGCTAATGCTGGATCTTTTTGATTTAAACGAAGGAAGAATACTGTTGTTTCTTCAAACGTTTTAAAGTCTGGTTTTCCTTTATATTTATCGATAAATTCTGCTAATAATATAGCACGATCTACCGCTTTTGTTTCATATAAATTAATCGGTGTAGCTGTGTCTTTTACAATATTAAAATTCACTTCTTCTAATTTTACTTCTTTATGCTCCCAATAAGATGGATTCTTTTTCATTTGGAAGCTTCTCTCATGTTTCCACTCACTCAGTACAAATGGACCGTTGTAAAGCGTTGTGTTCGCTTCTAGTCCAAATTTATCCCCTTGCTCTGTTACATACTTTTCATTTACAGGATAAAATAAAGGATATATTAATAAGTCCACAAAATATGGTACAGCATGCTCTAATTCTACTTCCAATGTATACTCATTGATGGCTTTTACCCCTAATTGATCCGGTGCCATTTCTTTTTTATTAATCTTTTCAGCATTTTTTATATCGTACATTATGTATGCAGATTTTGCAGCTATATCAGGATTAATTGCTCGCTTCCATGCATATTCGAAATCTTTCGCTGTTACAGGATCTCCATTAGACCATTTTGCATCTTTACGCAACGTAAATGTATATTTCTTACCGTCATCTGATTTTTTAAATTCTGTCGCGATTCCTGGAACTAATTTATCTCCTTTTCCGAGGCGATACAATCCTTCCATTGTATTATTCATTACTTCGGCAGAAAGCGAATCGGCTGATAAAGCTGGGTCCATCGTTGGAATTTCTTGTGTTTCAATTAAATTTAAGACTTGCTTTGCACCGCTTTTACCGCTAGTCCCTTTTGCCTTCGGTTCATCTTTTTGATAACTACATGCCCCTAATACCATGCTTACTGCCATCGTAGATGCTACGAAAATCGGTAGTTTTTTCCTCATACTTCCATCCTCCTACAAATGTTAGCCCTTTCATTTTCGAACAAAAAGAAATATATATATATTCCAACAATTCGTATTATACACATAAATATAACTTTTGGGTATACTTTTTTCTATTTTATTAAAATTTTCTGTTATTATAAACTTCTTTGTAAACGTTTTATATTACTGTTTTTTCTATTTATAATACAGGAAAACTTCTTTCGCTTTCGTAACTTAAAATTATCAGAATATAACCACTTCTTATAAACATAGATATACTTGTATAATCATACTAGTCGAAAAAATCGCGTTTAAAAACTTTATAAATTACGCAACAAAATGCATGCAAGTGTTAATAAAGTATGATAAGATACACTTTGCTAAAAAACAATGTTTGTAAAGAGGGGGACGTAATGACAGCTCTTCATGCAAAAGATATAAAAGAGGAGAAGTTAAATTTATTTTTCTTAACTTGGCCTATTTTTTTAGAAGTTTTTCTGTTTATGTTAATGGGGATCGCCGATACGTTTATGTTAAGTGCATTATCTGATGATGCTGTATCAGGTGTTGGTGCAGCCAATCAATATCTCCACATTGCAATATTAGTACTGGAAGTAATCGGAAACGGTGCTGCGATTGTTGTATCTCAATACCTCGGATCGAAACGATATATGGAAGCATCTAAAATATCAGCACTAGCAGTCACGTTAAACTTAGCAGTCGGGCTTGTAATAAGCGCCGGTTTTCTTTTGTTTGCAAAACATATGATGGCAGCGATGAATTTACAAGGTGATGTATTAATTTACGCTCAAAATTATTTATCCCTTGTTGGCGGAGCAATTTTTCTTCAAGCAATTATTAATTCACTTGCTGCTATTATTCGTGTACATGGATTTACAAAACAAGCCATGTTTATTTCATTCGGAATGAATATTCTTCATATTGCTGGAAACTATATGCTGATTTTCGGAAAGTTCGGCATGCCTGAACTTGGCGTACAAGGAGCGGCGATATCTTCTGCATTCAGCCGACTGATCGCATTGATTGTCTTCTTCTGGTTGCTTTATCGCGTGATGGAATACCGCGTCAAATTGACCTATTACTTTACTCTATCGAAAGAATATGTAGGAAAAATCTTAAAAATCGGGATTCCTTCTGCCTTTGAACAAGTCATGTACCAAGCTTGTCAAATTGTCTTCCTATACTACGCAACGTATTTAGGGGCTGATTCATTAGCCGCTAGACAATACGCAACCAATATTTCCATGTTCACATACTTATTTGCTATCGCGATTGGAATGGGAACAGCGATTATCGTTGGACGTTTAGTTGGTGGAAGTAAGCAGGATGAAGCTTATGTACGCGTATGGAAAAGTGTGAAATGGGCTATATTTGTCACTTTATGTATGGTCATTCTCGTAATTACATTCCGCATACAATTAATGCAATTATTTACACATAATCCTGATGTAATCGCGTTAGGGGCGACCGTTCTTTTACTCAGCATTCTATTAGAAACGGGACGCACGATGAACATCGTTATTATCAATTCACTGCGCGCAGCAGGTGACGCCAAATACCCTGTTCTTATCGGGGCTTTTTCTATGGTGTTAATGAGTTTACCACTCGGATACTTCTTTGTATTTTATTTACACATGGGACTTCCTGGAATTTGGCTAGCAATCGCAATTGATGAATGGACACGTGCGATTATTATGTTCTTCCGCTGGAGAAGTCGACTGTGGGAAAATTATGCACTTGTTAAACCTGAAGGACAAGAAGAAACAGTGCCTATGCAAGCATAAAAAAAGCGGCAATGAGAGCCGCTTTTTTTATTGATAAATTTCTTTATATTTCTTATACTCCGCTTCAGAACATAAAACAAAATGTCCCAGGCGAATTTCTCGCATTGTTGGTACTTCATTTCCGTATTGATGCTGAGATGGATCGTATATAATACGTTTACGATTTCGCTCATAATCTGGATCTGGAAGCGGAATCGCTGAAAGTAAAGATTTTGTATACGGATGAATTGGATTTTCATATAATTCATCGCTGCTTGCCAATTCTACAATTTGACCACGATACATAACCCCAATGCGATCACTAATATATTTTACCATCGATAGATCATGAGCAATAAATAAGTATGTTAATCCTTTTTCTCTTTGCAGTTTTTTCATTAAGTTGACAACTTGCGCCTGAATGGATACGTCAAGTGCTGAAATTGGTTCATCAGCAATAATAAATTCAGGCTTTACCGCTAAAGCACGGGCGATTCCGATACGCTGACGTTGTCCACCTGAGAATTCATGTGGAAAACGGTTGGCATGCTCTTTATTTAAACCAACTGTTTTTAATAGCTCATGCACGCGATCCATACGTTCTTTTTTATTTTTTGCTAATCCGTGAATATCAATGCCTTCTGCAATAATATCTCCTACTGTCATACGAGGGTTCAACGATGCATACGGATCTTGGAAAATCATTTGCATTTTACGGTTGAATTTTTTTAGTTCTGCTCGAGATTTTTTACCATGTACATTTTCGCCATCAAATAACACTTCTCCAGCCGTTGCCTCATATAAACGAATAATCGTTCTTCCTGTTGTCGATTTTCCACAACCAGATTCACCTACAAGACCAAATGTCTCTCCGCGGTAAATATCAAATGAAATATTATTAACCGCCTTAACAACACCACCACTTACGTTGAAGTGTTGACTTACATTTTTTACTTCAATTAATTTTTCACGTTGTTTAGTCATGTTGTTCACCTGCTTTCATTTGAAGAATACGTTTTTCAACAACTGCCGGTGGTTTTACTTCTGGCGCTTGTTCATGAAGTAACCACGTTGCCGCATAATGTGTATCACTCACTTTAAATAAAGGTGGTTCCATTTCAAAATCAATTTTTAAAGCCTGTGGATTTCGCGGTGCGAACGCATCACCTTTTGGCGGCTTTAATAAATCTGGTGGCGTTCCCGGAATTGCATATAGTTCTTCTTCAGAACCATCTAAACTTGGCATAGAAGCGATAAGTCCCCACGTATATGGATGTTTCGGGTTATAGAAAATTTCATCAACTGTTCCGATTTCAACAACTTTCCCCGCATACATAACCGCGACACGATCAGCGACATTTGCCACTACACCTAAATCATGTGTAATAAAAATAATGGCTGCTTCTGTCTTTTGCTGAATATCTTTCATTAATTCCAAAATTTGTGCTTGGATCGTAACGTCAAGTGCCGTTGTCGGCTCATCGGCAATTAATAATTTCGGATTACAAGCGAGTGCCATCGCAATCACAACACGCTGTCTCATACCGCCTGAGAACTGGTGTGGATATTGTTTTAAACGAGCATCTGGATTTGGAATCCCAACAAGGTCAAGAAGTTCTAATGCCACTTTACGAGCATCCGCTTTGCTCATTCCTTGATGCTTAATAAGACCTTCCATAATTTGATTCCCAATTGTCATCGTCGGATTAAGCGACGTCATTGGATCTTGGAAAATCATCGCAATCTCTTTTCCACGCACAGCCTGCATTTCTTTTTCTGTTAGTTTTGTTAAGTCACGACCTTCAAATAAAATTTCACCGTTTTTAATACGTCCTGGCGGATTTGGGATTAATCCCATTAACGCCTTTGAAGTCACTGATTTTCCGGAACCAGACTCCCCTACAATCGCTAATGTTTCTCCTTTTTTCAAATCAAAAGTAACGCCGCGTACAGCTTGTACTTCACCTGCATGCGTATCAAAGGAGACTTGTAAATCTTTTACCTCTAGCAATTTTTTCATTCTTTACCTCTCCCCTCTTTTACTTACGCATTTTTGGATCTAACGCGTCGCGTAATCCATCCGCCATTAAGTTAAATGCTAAAATTAACATACTGATGACAACCGCAGGGATGAACATCATATGTGGATACGTTTGAATGGATTTATAACCATCATTTACAAGTGAGCCAAGTGATGCAAATGGCGGCTGAATACCAAGGCCAATGAAACTTAAGAACGCTTCACCAAATACCGCAGTTGGAATTGTGAACATTGTCATAACGATAATTGGCCCCATTACGTTCGGAATTAAATGTTTGATAATTAATTGTGTGTTTGTGGCACCTAGTGTACGTGATGCTAATACATATTCTTGGTTTTTTAATTTTAATACTTGTCCACGAACGATACGTGACATCCCAATCCAACCTGTAATCGCCATCGCAAGTGTAATGGACCAAATACCAGATCCCATAATGATTACCATTAAAATAACGATAATTAAATACGGAATTCCGTTAATAATTTCCATAACACGCTGCATAATATTATCTACTCGTCCACCATAGAACGCTGAAACCCCTCCGTATGCAACCCCGATAATTAAGTCAATCGCAGCTGCTAAAAGCGCGATATATAATGATACACGTGTCCCTTCCCATGTTCTCGTCCATAAATCGCGACCAAGATCGTCTGTACCGAACCAGAAAGACTCTTTAATATCACGTTTTTTATATTGATCCACACCATATTGGTCTGTTCCATCAAATGGTAACCAATGAATATTTTCAATCACTGGAATTTTTGGCGGCAATTTCGCGCGACCTAAGTCTTGATCTTTATAAGAATACTTACTTACCATCGGTCCAAAAATTGCAAGTAATGTAATGATAACTAATAATACAAGACCGAACATTGCACCTTTATGCTGAAATAAACGTCTTCTTACATCTTGCCAAAACGTTAAGCTTGGACGGGCAATGACTTCATTATCAACATTACTTTGATTTGCTGGTTGAAATAAATCTGGAGATAATTTTTGTACATCTTTCATCATTTTTTCCCTCCCGCTAAACGAATACGAGGATCAATAATTCCGTATAAAATATCTACGATGAAAATAACGAAAATAAAGACGGCACTATAGAAAATTGTTGTCCCCATAATAACTGTATAATCATTTAATGTAATCGATTTAACGAATTGTTCCCCAAGTCCAGGAACAGCATAAATTTGCTCAATAACAAGTGTTCCTGTAATCAAACCTGCAACCATCGGTCCTAAAATTGTAACAACTGGAATCAGTGAATTACGAAGAGCATGTTTCACAATAATGACGCCTTGACTAATCCCTTTTGCCTTCGCCGTTAAAATATAATCAGCTTGCATCACTTCAATTAATTCAGCGCGCGCAAAACGTGCGATTGTTGCAATAACTGCCATCGATAAAGCGATTGTCGGCATAACGGTAAACTCAGGTCCTTTCCAAAATGCAACTGGGAACCAGCCGAGTTTTACCCCTACGAAATATTGTAATAGTGCCGCAAATACAAAGGATGGTACCGACATTCCGAGTACGGAAATAATCGTCGCCCCGTAATCGACCCATGTATTATTTCGAAGAGCTGCAATAATCCCTAAAATTAGCCCGATAAATGATCCTAAAAGAATCGCCTGAAAACCAAGTTGCGCGGATGGTCCAATACGTTCTACAATCATATCCGTTACCGGACGATTATCATATTGGAACGATACTCCTAAATCGCCTTTCGCTAAGTTTCCTAAATAGCGTGCGTACTGCACTGGTACCGGATCGTTTAAGCCATATTTCTCCAAGATAATTTCTTTTTGTTGCGGAGATAATTTCTCCTGATTTTTGAGTGGAGAACCCGGCAATAATTTCATTAAGAAGAATGTTAATGATGTAATTAAAAATAATGTCAAAAACATATACACGAAACGCTTTAATACATAACGTCCCATAGTCAAGCACCTCCCCATTTTTTCAAAAGCAATAAGATAGTTTTAAATATTCTTACTTTTATATTTTTAAAATAAGAGCATATGCCCCTCATGGACATATCCCCTTTATAAACGATGGAATAAAGTGAAGCTTTAATCAGCGGGGGGTTCTTCCTCCCCACTGATTATGAGCCCTCACCAATCGGACTGCCCTAAAATAGCGGGTTAAAAACTACTATTTTTCAACGGATGCCCATTTATATGTTAGTTTACCACCATAAGAAATTGGAATAATATCTTTCACACCATCTTTTATAACATAGGCAGACCCTTTTTGGAATATTGGTGCGATAACAGCATCTTCTTTTATTAACATTTTTTCAACCTCTAGAAGATTATTCCAACGAGCTTGTAAATCTTTTGTGTCTGTTTTTGCTTTTTGAATGAATTCGTCATATTTTGGATTTGAGTATCCTGTTTTGTTTTGCGTACCATTTGTCACAAACATATCTAAATATGAAATTGGATCTGGATAATCAGGACTCCAAACAGCAAGTGAAATATCATATTCCCCTGAGTCTTCCAATTTCATTTTTTGCGCAAACGGTTGTTGTTTTATATGAATGGTTACACCTGGTAAATTCTTCTCAATTTCACCTTTTAAGAACTCACCAACTTTTTTGGAATCGTCATCATCAAAGTTTAAAACTGATAATTCAATTTTATCAGTTCCAAGCTCTTTTTTCGCGACTTCCCAAAGTTTTTTTGCTTCTTTTGTATCCGTTTTAACTAACTTACCATTTTCAGTGCGAAAATCTTTTTTATTTGGACCTTCAGCAAAATCTTTTGCAACAAATCCATAAGCACCAACCGCTCCATTATTTAAAATAACTTTCGCGATATTTTCACGGTCAAAAGACATGGAGATTGCTTTTCGTAAATTTTTATTATGTAAGAACTGATTTTTCTGATTAAATCTTAAATAGGCAACCCCATTTTCTTCTCTCGTTTTAAACTCTGAACTTTGTCTAAACTTATCTACAAATTCCGAGCTTAATCCTGTACGGTCAATCGCATTTGTTTCATATAAGTTCACATTCGTTGCTATATCTTTTACAATATTAAAGTTAATCTCTTCGATTTTAACAGTTTTGTTATCCCAATATGATGGATTTTTCTTAAATTGGAAACTACGTTCATGCTTCCATTCACTCATCACAAATGGTCCATTATACAAAGTTGTATTGGCTTCTAAACCAAATTTATCTCCTTGTGACTTCACAAAGTTTTCGTTCAGCGGATAAAATACAGGATACACTGTTAAATCAACAAAATAAGGAATTGGGTTGTCTAATTCCACTTCTAATGTATAGTCATCAATTGCTTTGACCCCTAATTGATCAGGTGACAATTCTCTTTTATGAATTTTCTCTGCATTTTTAATATCAAACATAATATAAGAATATGTTGCTTTTGTATCTGGATTTACCGCTCGTTTCCATGCATATACAAAATCTTTCGCTGTGACAGGATCACCATTTGACCATTTCGCATCTTTTCTCAACTTGAATAGGTACTTCTTACCGTCATCCAACTTTTCGAATGATTCTGCAACACCAGGCATCCTTTTTTGTTTTTCACCAATACGATATAATCCTTCCATCGTATTGTTTAACACTGTTGATGATGCTGAATCTGATGCTAATGATGCATCCATCGATGGAATTTCAGATGATTCTGTCAAATTTAGAACTGGCTTCCCATTACTACTACTAGATGCCGCTTCTTTTCCTTTTGCTTTCCCATCATCTTTTTGGTAGCTACAAGCCCCAAGTAACATGCTTGCAGTCAACGTTGACGCAAGTAATAATGGTATCTTTCTCTTCATAGCTGCACTGCCTCCCCTAATTGCACGTCCTGCACCCAATTTGTTGAAAATTGAAAGAATAATCTCCAAGTTTCTACAATTTTCATTATACATATAATATAACGATTGTGAATATAATTTTTTGTTTTTTTGTTAAAATTTTAAATAAAATGTTTATTTTTTTATTTTTTTGTAAAGGGATAACTTAACATTGATTCCATCATATTGAAATATAACTTATAATTGCGTATAATTTTCAAATAATTAATTATATTACTCATTATAACTTTCATAGTATAATAATTCCAGTAATTTTTACGGAGGGGAACATTTTGAAACAACTTTTTTTCCATACTTGTATACTAATTTTCATAGCAATCACTGTTTCTAGTATCGGTGCTTTGCTCTCTTCATCTCATTTTTTGTTAAATTTTGTTAATTTATCTTTTTATATTGCACTAGTTTTTATGATTGTTGGCGGCTTTTTATTCTTATTTCAAAATGGCTTTTTCAATGTAACGATGTACGCCTTCCAAAAAGTATTTGGAACGAACAAAAAAGTTGAATCTCTTATTGAAGAACCGGAAGCACCTGAAGATAAAAAAGAGCGTATCTATAAAACATATTCATTCAAATGGACCTATCCAATTTGTCTTGCAGGTATTCTACTAGCAGCCCTTTCAACAATCATTAGTGTCACAATTTTGATGTAGTTTGCAAACCATCTTTCGTAATGATATAATGATTTGCAAACATTTTGTTATCATAATAACAATCGTTCATCCTTATTCCGAACGATCGTTATCAAAGAATAAATCTAATACGATGCAATGATAAAGAAGAGTACATATTGCAGTAATTTCAGAGAGCTTGTGGTCGGTGCAAACAAGTAATTACACAATATGGAATGGGCTTTTGAGCACCAAACCGAACCGAAAGAAGTAGGCTTTGGCGTAATCCAAACGTTAAATGGATCAAAGAGATTTCACAACTGTGAAATAATTAGGGTGGTACCGCGGTCCATTCGTCCCTATTGTCATATGGGATGAATGGACTTTTTTTATTTAAAAAGCGGAGGCGGCTCGTTCAGAATGTGAGGGGGATGGAGCTCCTGACGTAGAGGCGCTCTTTGCCTCGCAGGAAGGCGCGAAGCCACCGAACATTCTTGCATTCCATCACACTACTTAGCTCCTCTTCCGCCCAGACAACCAACTCATAGTCGTCTACTCTTCAATCATTCATTATTGAAAATTTAAGGAGGAATGATGTATGTCAGTTATTTTTTCTGGTATTCAACCAAGTGGAACAATTACGCTTGGAAACTATTTAGGAGCAATGAAACAATTTACAGAACTTCAAAATGAACACGACTGCTATTTCTGTATTGTAAACCAACATGCGATTACAGTCCCTCAAGACCCTGTACAACTTCGCAAAAATATTCGCAGTCTTGCAGCATTATATATTGCATGCGGCATTGATCCGGAAAAAGCAACTTTATTTGTCCAATCCGAAGTTCCAGCGCACGCTCAATTAGGATGGATTATGCAATCCATCGCATCTGTTGGAGAATTAGAGCGCATGACGCAATATAAAGATAAAGCAGCTGGCCGCGAATCTGTTCCAACTGCACTACTTACGTATCCACCATTAATGGCAGCTGATATTTTACTTTACAACACTGAAATCGTACCAGTTGGTGACGATCAAAAACAACATATGGAACTAACACGTGATTTAGCAGAACGCTTTAATAAACGTTATCGCGAAGTCTTCACAATTCCTGAAATTCGCATGCCAAAAGTAGGTGCGCGCATTATGTCATTAACAGAACCTACGAAAAAAATGAGTAAATCGGATCCAAATCCAAAGGCAATGATCCGCATGCTGGATGAACCGAAAACAATTGAGAAGAAAATTAAAAGCGCCGTAACAGACTCTGACGGTATCGTAAAATTCGATAAAGAAAACAAACCAGGTATCTCAAACTTATTAACAATCTACTCTTCATTCTCTGGAAAAACAATTGAAGAACTAGAAGCACAATACGAAGGAAAAGGATACGGTGACTTCAAAGGCGACCTAGCACAAGTAGTCGCAGAAGCAATCCGACCAATCCAAGAAAAATATAACGAACTAATCAACTCTCCAGAACTAGACGAAATACTAGACAAAGGTGCCGAAAAAGCAAACCGCGTCGCATTCAAACAACTACGCAAAGTAGAAAACGCAATGGGACTAAGCAGAAAACGTAGGTAACATAAAAAGCGCAGGCGGCTCGCTTAGCCCTGACGGATAAGGTTCTTTCCCACAGAAGGTGCCTTTTACCTTCTCGTGGGGAAGGTTCTTAGACGCGAAGGGCTAGGAGCCGGAGCTAGATTCCACAAAAAGCGCAGGCGGCTCGCTCAGAATGTGAGGGGGATGGAGCTCCTGACGTAGAGGTGCTCTTTGCCTCGCAGGAAGGCGCGAAGCCACCGAACATTCTTGCCGCCGGAGCTGGATTCTACAAAAAGCGGAGGCGACTGCTCAGCTACTCTAAAATCAACTAAAAAAACCGCCCATTGTGGCGGTTTTTTTAGTTTACCTTCTGCTCGTTCTCCATTTCCCATAACTTTTCAAAGAATGGTTGTCCTTTTACAAGGCGTTCACATAGCTGTTCATGCTTTTCTGACCAGCCGTTTTTCGCTTCTTCATAAAGCCGTTTCCAAACATCTTCAAATTCCATATGTTGAACTGCTCCATAAGCAGATGGATCCCACTCTGTGTACCAATAGCGAATTTCAGCTGGATTTTTCGTTGTATGTAATTGATCTAACGCCATAAATAATAATTGCTTTAACTGTCTTTCTTTACGGGTTAATCCGTTCATAATATGAGGTGATGGTGATAAAATATGGTGTTCTTTTTCCGTTTCTTCCATTTGAAACTTGTACTTCTCTGCTTGTACATTCTCCACCATCTCATACACCATTTGCTCTTGACGAGGAATCAGTCTACTCTTTCGAATTGGTACATTGTACCCAATTGTATCTACAGCGATAATTCCTCTTCCATCTGTAACAACGAAGCAATACTCTTGTTGCAAACGTTCATGATTTTTACGAATATAAGCTTTATGATGTACGTCTTCCAATAATTGTTGTGGAAGTTCTAATAATTCGTTCTCGATGTAATGATATAATGTGGCATCTACTTTTAATAATGGCACTTGATCTAACAATTCAATCGTATCATCTTTCCGCCATTCGTAAAAATGACAAACGTTATACCCATTTTCTTCACCTTCAAACCAATTTACCCATACATCATGCAGATATAACATTTCTCTACCCCTCACTTCACTACTGTTTGTACCAATCATTATGTTCAGTTTCGTTAAAATTTATTCCATGTAAGGAAATATATTCTATTTATTATTTTGATGACGAAAAAGAACTCGGCAGCGCCAAGTTCTTAACGTAACGATTCAGCAAATGTAGTCGCTTTTTTTAATATATGCCTAGCATCGATAGACAGGAAAGAAAGCGTATTTTCTTTTGTTACTTCTAAACATTCTTTCACAATATGAAAACCTACCCCATATCCTAACATTTTCGGATACGGTCCGATTCCATTTAAAATAGCGTCATGCTCCCTTGTACCTCTCCTTATATCTCGTTTCTCTTTTATTACTTTCTTCCAATAATACAACGCTTCTTCTTTTGAAAAATATAACGTCCACGGGGCGCACGCCTGCTCTGTATGTCGTTCTATAACAGCTTGTTCTGCTAACCCTTCCATGATCATTGTATCTAATAACGTATACTCCTGTTCTCTTTTTGCGATTTGATGCAGTCGGCATATATGGTGATATTCATGAGTCAGCAACGCTTTTAATTCTTGAATCGAATTTCTCCCGCATACAAATAAAAAGATAACATGACGCATTGTTAAACCAGCTTTTCCATTGTATTCCTCTTGTACGGTGCGATTATATGGATCTGATAGTAAAAGAAAGACCGGAACATCCGGACCTCCTAACCATTTTTTTAACGCTTCATATTCTGCGGACAATTTTGTCCAAATTTGTTTTTCTTCTAATTGTCGAATTTCACTTTCACCTTTTCGCACAGGACGATACATACCTTTTGAAACGAGAAATCGATATAGCTGCTCTTTTGGCAATGGAATATATTTTGTAAACTTCTCACACAGCTTTTCTGGGCGTCCATAATATAATTTCATCCAATTAGCAGTTTGAATAATCCCCATCTTGCCTCCCTCCTTTTCTTATATATATGCAGAAAAGGAAAAGGACACATTAAGGATAAAAAAATAGAGGCTGTCCAAAAATGATTCTTTGGACAGCCTCTTTCATTCCTATTATTTATACGCTTTAAATACTAACGCAGCGTTATGTCCGCCGAATCCTAATGAGTTACTTAATACGGCGCGGACTTCTTGATGTCTTGCTTTATTTGGTACATAATCTAAATCACATTCTGGATCTGGTGTTTCATAGTTGATTGTTGGAGGAATGACTCCATCTGTAATGGACTTAATAGAGAAAATTGCCTCAACAGCACCAGCTGCTCCTAATAAGTGACCTGTCATTGATTTCGTGGAACTAATTGCTACTTTATATGCATGTTCACCAAATGCTTCTTTAATCGCCATTGTTTCATATTTTTCATTGGCATCTGTACTTGTACCATGCGCATTAATGTAGTCAATATCTTCTGGTGTAAGACCTGCATCAGCTAAAGCTTGACGCATTGCGCGCACGCCGCCTTCACCACCTGGCGCAGGTAGTGTAATATGGAATGCATCTCCTGTTGCACCATAACCAGCAACTTCTGCATAAATGTGAGCACCGCGTGCTAATGCATGTTCTAATTCTTCAAGAATAAGAATACCTGCACCTTCTCCCATGACAAAACCGCTGCGATTTTTATCAAACGGACGACATGCAATTGCTGGATCTTCATGAAATGTTAATGCTTTCGCTGAACTAAATCCTGCAAATGCCATATGGGTAAGAGGCGCTTCTGCTCCCCCTGCAATCATCGCATCAGCATCCCCGCGCTGAATAACTTTAAAAGCATCTCCAATTGAGTTTGCTCCTGATGCACAAGCTGTTACGGAACAAGTATTAATTCCTTTTGCGCCTGTCGCAATCGATACTTGACCAGCTGCCATATCAGGAATCATCATCGGTACGAAAAACGGACTTACGCGGCGTGCGCCTTTTTCCATGAAAATTTTGAATTGCTCTTCGTATGTTTCCATACCGCCAATTCCAGAACCAATCCACACACCAATGCGCGGTGCATTTTCTTCTGTAATTTCTAACTTTGCATCAGCAACTGCCATTTTTGCTGCCGCTACCGCATATTGTGTAAATCGATCCATGCGACGCGCTTCTTTTTTCTCAATATATTTTTCGACTTCAAAGTCGTTAATTTCTGCTGCTACTTTTGCTGGAAATTGATCTGAATCTAATCGTGTTAGTCGTCCGATTCCAGATACACCATTTTTAATGTTTTCCCAAGCTGTTTCAACATCTGTTCCGACTGGCGTTACAGCTCCTAGTCCAGTAATTACAACCCTCTTTTTTTCCATACAAAATACACTCCTTTTCTCTCTCAGTCCTCATTTACCCCAACGAAAAGCAACTGCCCCCCATGTTAATCCACCACCAAAGCCAACGAGTATAATAAGATCCCCATCTTGAATTCGTCCCTTTTCCAATTCTTCCACCATAGCAATTGGAATAGAAGAAGCAGATGTGTTTCCAAACTTTTCAATCGTCTTGCTCATTTTTTCTTGCGGCAAATCCAATCTCTCTCTTGCAGATTCCATAATGCGAATATTGGCTTGATGCGGAACTAAAAAGTCAACATCAGCTTTTGTGAGACCTGCTTTATCTAAAACATGGAGACAAGAATCACCAAGTTGGCGAACAGCGAATTTAAAGACCTCTCTGCCGTTCATCATAACATATTCGTCTTGATAAAGGTGCTTTCCACCTCTTCCATCCGCTCCTAATTCAAATGAAAGAATTCCTTTACCGTCTGAAACAGCTCCCATAACAACAGCCCCTGCTCCATCTCCAAATAAAACAGCTGTATTACGATCGTTCCAGTCGACAATCTTAGATAATTTATCGCTTCCTACCACTAATATATGTTTATACGTACCTGTTTGAATAAATTGCTGAGCTGTAATCATTCCGTACATAAAGCCAGCGCATGCTGCACTTAAATCCATTGCAGCTGCATGTGTTGCACCAATTTGCTCCTGAACCATACATGCTACAGCAGGAAAAGAATGATCTGGCGTTACAGTTGCAACTAAAATTAAATCTATATCCTCGCCAGTAATTCCCGCGTCTTCTATTGCTTTTTTAGAGGCTTCAACAGCCATATATGATGTATCTATTGTATCATCGGCAATTCGTCTCTCCGATATTCCCGTTCTTGTACGAATCCATTCATCGGATGTGTCCATTATTTTCTCTAAATCATGATTTGTGACTACTTTTTCTGGCACATATCTTCCGATCCCTAAAATGCCTACATTCACATTGCAGCCCTCCGTTTTATATCAAATATTATGACTTGGTACTAATTCTAAAACATAAATGTTTATTTGTCTAGAATATATTTCATCGGAACGTGAAACTTTACGCAAAGAAATTCTCTTCATTCCTTCCTTATATTTTCCCCATAAAAAAAGAAGCCAACAATTGTCGGCTTTCCTTACTAATAAACAAATTATTTTTCTGTCTTTCCTAGTTCATATGCTTCATTCATCACTTTCATTAACAATTCTAATACTGGCTGGGCTTTCTCCATATCAAGTGCAATTCCATGATCATCTAAAATTGCTTTTGCCTCTGGTAAGTGTTTCATTGCGATTTGTAAAAACTGCATATTTTTTTCGTTCATATCATTTCATCCTTTCTCATCTCGCTACTCTTATTTACGAATTGTAAATATATAGCGCCTCACTCTTCATATAACTGCTTATATTTTTTTACGTGCGCAAATTGTTTGTTTAAACCGAATTCTAACGGGGTATGTTTTTCCATACAAATGTTAGCAAATGTTTCTCGCTTTTCTTCTACACGCCCCTTCATTTTATCATTCGCATTTAAAAGATGCATTCCTTTTTCCCAAAGTTTTCTCTTCCCGCTAATTAAGTTATACACTCCTATATTCTCTATATCCGTTCCCTTTTCCAATAAATATTCACATACATCTTCTACATATAAAAGGTCACACTCATTTTCAATAGAAGTGAACTGACATTTCTGTTCATTTAATTCCGATAGCATCAGTTGATGATAGATCATAAATGTTGGTTGCCACGGCCCATACAATGTAGGGACGCGAAATATACTGTAGGAAAGATCCCCTTTTTTTACTTCTTCTTCAATCTTCATAAACATTTGCTTATTTTCCGACTCGTTACGGTTTCCGACTTCAATAGATGAAACGACATTTAACTTCACTTCATTTGCTTCACACATATGTGTTACACGTTTTAAATATTGTAAAATGACCCGTTCTTTTCGAAATCCCGCATTTTGGTTCGGTTCACATAAACAAAAATATGCCGCATCAAATGGATGGTTCTCTATTTCATTCCATTCCTGTTCATCTCTAATGTCGGAATAAGTAAATAAAGCATTCCGTCCAATTAACATTAACTTTTCTTCCTCTATTTTTGAGATATTCTCAAAATCTGCAAAGTCCATTCCGTACACTTCGATGTCTTCAGCGAGCATTTTATTTACAAGATGATATCCAACAAACGTAAGAGCACCTATAATGAGCACGCGATTCATGTCACCAATCCTTTCTTTCCCTTAAACAAATAGCTCCTTCTTTATGTATATTGGAGCTTCATAATTCTTCCTCGTATTTTTCGAAAAAACGACATACTTGATGAATCGTTTTATATTTCACATCTTGTAAGTGAAACGATAAAGATGTGTCACATTTCTGATCCAATCGCTGTTTCTCGTATTCCCGAAGCAGCCGTTTACGTTCCTTCTTTTCTTGTGTCGAGACAAACATTTTAACTGGCACGCAAGAAGGTAAATATCGGAATGATTTTTTATCAATTTTCGTCGCTAACTCTACTTCCTTCACCTCATATGCCTGCAATAACTCTTTCACTAATCTTTTATAGAAAAATTTATGTTCTTTCTCAAATTCCACATATGCTGGTAAATCTAAACATGGACTTAACATAGCAACAGAACGTATGCATTCCGGATTACGATGCATCATCTCAAGCGCCACAAGCGCTCCCATTCCATCTGCCAATATATGAATTCTTTCATTTAAAGTCTCTTTCTTCATCACAACATGATATAAACGCTTTGCTAAACGAACGGCCTGATCATTTCCCCAATGTCTCCCGTATAGATTGGATGAAAAAACAGTATATCCTTTCTTTATAAGTCCATTTAGAAAATACGCTCTCCCTGTGTGTTGCATCCATAAACTTGTACCATTCTCAATAAAGTAGTTGTAATCGCCAAGAAGCATAACACAAAATCCATTTGGTTTTTCTGGTAAGTAAATCACACATGGTTCTTCTTCCAAGTAGAAAAAACGTTCCGTAATACTCATTTGTCTCCCGCCTTATTTTCTAAACATAAAAAACTTCTCTTTATAATGTATGAATGGAATACGAATTTGCTTTGAAAATTCTACAAATATTTTTCTATATTCTTTTTTCAATTGTGTTACAATAAAGGCAGATTGAACGAATAGGGGTGTGAAAAGATGCGTGTAATTTGGGCCTTTATTTGGTCGTTCCTGCTTGTACATATGATGAGTTATGTAATTAGCTCTATGACTGGCGGTATATACGATTTTAAACAAGCGTCTATTTTCTCAGTTGTTCTTGCAATTCTTGTAATGGCAATTGCAGCTGCAATTCCAAACGAACCAGCAGAACAACATTAAAAAATGTCCGGACAAATGTCCGGACATTTTTTATTTCACATGCACAACGAATTCATTATTTTCTACATCTACCACTACATGGCTATTATCTGTTATTGTTCCTGCAATTAATTCTCTTGCAAGTTTTGTTTCAATTTGGCGCTGCACATATCTTTTTAACGGACGTGCGCCATACATAGGGTCAAACCCAGATTCTACAATAAATTCTTTTGCGGATTCTGTTAATGCAACTGTAATATGACGCTCCGCTAACCGTCCTTGTAATTCTTTTACAATCTTATCAACAATTCCTTTTATTTCACGAGTTGTGAGTGGTTTAAATAAAATAATTTCATCCACGCGGTTTAAAAACTCAGGACGGAAATGTCCTCTAAGGTCTCCCATTACAAGGTCTCTTGCTTCTTCTTTTATAGCGCCATTTTCTTGTAATCCTTCTAATAAATATGCTGACCCAATATTTGATGTCATAATGATTACTGTATTTTTAAAGTCGACTGTTCGTCCTTGTGAATCAGTAATGCGGCCATCATCTAACATTTGTAATAAAATGTTGAATACTTCCGGATGGGCTTTTTCAATTTCATCTAATAAAATAACGGAATATGGTTTGCGACGAACCGCTTCTGTTAATTGTCCACCTTCTTCATATCCTACATATCCTGGAGGCGCTCCAATTAAACGGGATACCGCATGTTTTTCCATATACTCAGACATATCAATTCGGATCATTTGTTCTTCGCTATCAAATAACGACTGCGCTAATGTTTTCGCAAGTTCTGTTTTTCCCACACCTGTTGGCCCTAAGAAAATGAAAGAACCAATCGGACGATTCGGGTCTTTAATTCCTGCTCTTGCACGGAGAACTGCATCTGCTACAAGACTCACTGCTTCTTCTTGACCAATAACGCGTTCTGATAAAATTTGCTCTAAACGGAGTAATTTTTCGCGCTCTCCTTCTACTAATTTCGCTACCGGAATCCCTGTCCAGCGCGAAACAATATTTGCGATTTCTTCTTCACTTACTTCTTCCCGAAGCAAACGGTTCTCGTTTTCATTATGCATTCCGGCTTTTTCTGCTTCTTTTAATTCTTTTTCTACCTCTGGAATTTTACCGTGACGAAGTTCAGCCGCTTTATTTAAATCATAGTTTCCTTCTGCTTCTTCCAGTTCACGGCGTAAACGCTCTAATTTCTCGCGCAAATTGCGTACTTTATGAATTTCTTCTTTTTCTTTTTCCCATTGCGCACGCATGCCGCTTGCCACTTCTTTTAAATCAGATAACTCGCGCTGCAATGTTTTCAATCTTTCTTGACTACCGCGGTCCGTTTCTTTCCCAAGCGCCGCTTCTTCAATTTCTAACTGCATAATGCGGCGCGTTACTTCATCTAATTCTGTTGGCATAGAATCAATTTCTGTACGAATGGTAGCACACGCCTCATCAACAAGGTCAATTGCTTTATCCGGTAAGAAACGATCCGAAATATAGCGATCAGATAATACGGAAGCCGCTACAATCGCGCGATCATGAATATTTACACCATGATAAATTTCAAAACGTTCTTTTAAGCCGCGTAAAATAGAAATCGTGTCTTCCACCGTTGGCTCTTCCGCTAATACTTGTTGAAAACGACGTTCTAGCGCCGGATCTTTTTCAATATATTTTCGGTACTCATCTAAAGTTGTCGCACCGATACAATGAAGCTCCCCACGTGCAAGCATCGGTTTCAACATATTCCCAGCATCCATTGCTCCTTCTGTTTTCCCAGCTCCTACAATTGTATGCAGTTCATCAATGAATAATAGAATACGTCCTTCACTCTTTTTAATTTCATTTAATACAGCTTGCAAACGCTCTTCAAACTCCCCGCGGAATTTTGCCCCAGCTACAAGTGCGCTCATATCTAATGCAAAGATGGTGCGATCTTTTAATCCTTCCGGTACATCTTTTTTTACAATTCGCTGCGCTAATCCTTCCACAATGGCTGTTTTCCCGACACCAGGTTCACCAATTAAGACAGGGTTATTTTTTGTTTTACGCGAAAGAATGCGAATGACACGGCGAATCTCACTATCGCGTCCAATTACAGGATCAATTTTTCCTTGTTTCACTTCTGCGACCAAATCACGGCCATATTTCTTTAACGCTTCATATGTTACTTCTGGATTTTGACTTGTCACTCTTTGATTCCCCCGAACTGCCATTAAAGACTGTAGTAATGTATCTTTTGTAATCCGAAAATGAGAAAATAGACGATTTACATCCCCTGTTTCTTCACAAAAAGCTAATAATACATGTTCTACTGAAATGTATTCATCTTGCAGTTTTTTCGCTTCCGCTTCTGCCTGAACGAGCAATTGTTGCAAAGCGCCTGTAATATACAGTTTGCCAGCTTCTACCCCACTTCCCGTTACAGATGGCTTTTTCTGAATGAGCGTTTCCACTTCTTTCGTTAATTGTTCTATATTTACATTCATTTTTTGAAAAATACGTACCGCTAATCCATCTTGCTGCTTTAGCAAGGCAAGCAATAGATGAACAGTATCTACTTCTTGATGATGATGAGATACCGCTAAAGATTGGGCACTCATAATCGCTTCTTGTGTTTTTGTCGTCATTTGATTGAAGTCCATCTTTACAGTCCCTCCTCTTTTTTGACCTTTTTTGATTTTTTGACTTTCTTTGACCTTTTGTAATTTATTATACTCTTATCTCCTTTTTTATACAATCAATTTGATTGCATATTTCAGAAGTTACATAAAAAACCGCAGCAATAAGCTGCGGGTCTCTTTACGGTTTTCTTTTATATGTCCACTGACGGTTATGGTTTGAATTTTCCGGAAATCTTTCACCAGCTGATAATTTTACCATTTGCGGATCTTTTACCATACTGCCAGTTTCACCAATCTCGACGTAGAGCCCATTGTTTGGAGCTTTTTGCCCAGCACGAAATCTATGACTTTGTCCCATCTTCATTCTCCTTCCATAACATCTTTACAACATTAGTATATCCATTTTCCAAAAAGCTTTTCTGTTATGTTTAGGAAACAAATCATATTTTTCGATCCTACACATATGTATTTCTTTAATGAAGCAGGAAAACAAAGCAAGTATGTTGAAAAAAAAGAAACTGACCTATACGAGATCAGTTTCAAAGGAGAGTCAAACATATACGAGAAGATTACGTTTTCATTATAGTCTGTATAATCCAGTTCATGTAACCCTTTTCACAAATTGTACAAAATGAAAGAAACATTATTTGAACTTTCTAAAAACATATTGACTTTTCTTGTTTTAAGCGCTAAATAGTGGACATTCTAGCACTTCGCGACGTAAGATGAATATATAGTGAAACTTTCATCTATGGAGGTCTCCCTTTTTCCAACCTCTTATTTCTGCATAAAATAAATGGAAATACAGATCGAAATAAAAAATTTTATAAGAGGTGAAAACATGAAAAAACAGCACTTAATTGCATTAGATTTAGATGGTACTTTATTAACAGATGATAAAGTGATTTCAGCGCGAACAAAACAGACAATCGAAAAAGCGAAAGAACAAGGACATATCATTGTCATTTCAACAGGTCGTCCATTTCGCGCCAGTCACACGTATTATCAAGAACTTAGTTTAAACACACCGATTGTAAATTTTAACGGTGCATATGTACATCACCCACTTGATGCAAATTGGGGGACACATCATTCACCTCTCGAACTTTCCACTGCACAAGAAATTGTACGAGCTTGCTTCGATTTTGGTGTAAAAAATATTTATGCTGAAGTGATGGATGATGTATATGTTCGCGAAATTGATGAGGATAAAAAGCATATTTTCGAATTTGGTTCTCCAAATATTTTCACAGGAGATTTATTAAATATTCTACAAGACCATCCAACATGCTTATTAATCGATACCCTTGATGAGCAAGCAAATAAAATTCGTCAGCACTTAACAGATATGCATGCTGAAGTCATTGATCACCGCAAATGGGGCGCTCCTTGGCCGATTATTGAAATCGTAAAAAGCGGTTTGAATAAAGCGATTGGATTGCAAAAGATTTCAAGCCATTATAACATTCCAAAAGAGCGCATTATCGCTTTTGGTGATGAAGATAACGACTTCGAAATGATTGAGTATGCAGGTCACGGCATCGCGATGGGAAATGCGATTCCTGAATTAAAGTCGCTTGCAAACTATACAACATTAACGAATGAGGAAGACGGCATTGCCCTTTATTTAGAAGAGGCTCTTGGATTGTAATCTAAAAATTCCCTACTTATAGTTTCCCTTAAATCGCTCATACTATAAGTAGACGCAACTCGCGTCAATTGTTTTCAGCTAACAAAAGGGGGAATTACGAATGGGTAAAAAGAACAAATCAAAACGTTTTATCCAGCAAGGACGAGATGCTGTTATGAAGCATGATGCAAGATTCCCGTACCGCGGTACATTAGCTGAGGCAGAAAAAGAACGAAACAACTCTTCTCTTGGAGGGGTTTAAATGGGGAACTTACTATTTCAACAAGCACGAGACGCTGTTTCGAAAGCCATTTATTGTTCAAGTGGTACTGAGCAGCAAGAACTCGTATACCGAGCAAAAAACGCTTTGCAGTCCGCTTATACTCATTCAAGTACAGCTGAAAAAATACAGCTTCGTGAAATGCAAGAGCAATTGCAAAGTATTACAAATGTACATTAAAAAAGAGGACCGAAATGGCATAGCCATCAAGTTAAGGTTACGTATGTATAATTTTCAACAAAAACAGCCATCCTTTCATGGAATATCCATGAAAGGATGGCTGTTTTTATGTCTTTAATGAATCTTACA
>NZ_JAKUEH010000013.1:0-108782 GCF_022662815.1 Bacillus cereus group sp. BfR-BA-01492 | reverse complement strand
ACCTTCTACTTGTGGCTTCTCTACTTTTGCATCGTGTAGTTTCTCTTCTTCACTTTCTTTCGCTGTTTCTGGCTCTGGGCGTTCTTCTTTTAACTCATCTGTTGTTTCCCACGGTTCTTCTGTTTCTTCCTCTTTCCCAATACCTTCCACTTGTGGCTTCTCTGCTTTTGCATCGTGTAGGTTTTCTTCTTCCACTTCTTTCGCTGTTTCCGGCTCTGGGCGTTCTTCTTTTAATTCATCTGTTGTTTCCCATGGATCTTCTGTTTCTTTTTCTTCCCCTACACCTTCTACTTGTGGCTTCTCTACTTTTGCATCGTGTAGTTTCTCTTCTTCACTTTCTTTCGCTGTTTCTGGCTCTGGGCGTTCTTCTTTTAACTCATCTGTTGTTTCCCATGGATCTTCTGTTTCTTTCTCTTCCCCAACACCTTCTACTTGCGGTTTCTCTTTATCTTTTTCCTGGCTATCGCCTTCAGCCTCACCATATAATGTAATATTTTCAATTTGTACAACTTCTGAAATAGACACCGGTTCATGGTCTACTACCTCATGTTCAATAGCATACTTGTTTTCTAAATATTGAAGTTTCTTTCCTTCTTCAGTTATATCTACGTTATACATAACTGCAAATCTAGTAGCACTAGCTTTCTTTTTATTAAAAGTAATATTGAAAGTTGAATCATTCACAAATTTTATTGTTCCATATCCTTGGCTCTCAAACTCTTTTAATGTAAGAGATCTATGTTCTGCACTGTTTTCAACAACTATATAAAAACTATCTTTCTTTAATTTTTGACCACCTTGTAAACTATCAGTTATCTTAATATCTTTATTTACATCCTCTTTATTATAATTGATCATCAAATACCACTGAACCTCATTGGTATTCTCTGGATCTATATGACCTACTTTGTAAGAAAATGGTCCTTTGTACTCTTCTCCATCACTATTACCGCCACCACTACTTGGACCTGTAATAGTGATAGTTTGCATATCTAAAATTGTTCCTAAGTTCGTTTGTATCTCTTTCTTCTGATTTGCTTCTACATTTGTAGCTTGAATATCAATACCAAATTTCCCTCTAATGTTTGTATGTGTATTTACCTTTTCATTAAATGTACATTTCGCAATGCCTGATGATATTTCACAAACACCATAATCGTCTAATGAGACTTTTTTATTATATCCTTTCAATTCTTGAGGTAAGGTTAATGTTAATACATCTCCAGGCTGTAGATCATAATTATCTTTTTCACTAAATTTCACCGTGATTTTCGTTCTTTGTCCATAGTATAAATCTGTGCTCTCAAACTCAATACTATCTATAAATCCCACTGAATTTAATTCCTGTGCCTTTGCAGTGATTGGCATGAAACTTTGTGACATAATAACAATACAAACTAAAAATAGGACAAACCATTTTTTTAAGTTCATAAAGTCCCCCCTTCTAATGCTATTGAGATGAGGTATTCCCAAAAATAATCACCAAAAACTTTTACAAGAAAAGAGACATGAAACGAACTGAACTGGGAAATAAATCCTACACCTCCTAATAAGTAGACATAATTCCACAACTTCCCTATTATAAATGAATATTATGGAAATGTCAGGTTTAATTTGGAAAAATTCACGAAAGTTATATGACTAAAAAAAGAAACTTTATTAAAGTCCATTTCCTAAAAAAGGAGTCTATCACCTACTATATACAGGTGATAGACTCCTATACACAACATTTTTTGCAAGGCCCCACTGATTATGCGTTCCCACCTATCTTCCTTCTTTGAAATAAAAGTTTTACTGCCTGTAAATAGCAAGATTAAAGCTATGAACGATACACCGTCTTTTCTCACCATTTCGGCATTTGCGTATGATTTTTTAAAAACGGAAGTGGGAATTGTTTACGGAAATGCTCTTTAATCATGTACTGCACACCATTTTCATTATTAGAGCGCGTAATCCAGTCTGCTACTTGTTTGAGCGGAAGCGGTGCATTTCCCATCGCTACTCCTAAGCCTACATGTTCAATTACTTCAAGATCTTCTAAACTATCTCCAATCGCCACCATTTCATTTACATGAATACCGAGATGCTCTCCTAATACTTGTAATCCACTTAATTTTGATACATGAGACGGCAGAATTTCTAATCTTCTTGTATCACACTCCACATATTCTATATCTGCAAATGCTTTCTGCAATGTTTTAAGCGCTCGCTCTTTTTCTCCCTGACTATGAAAGATGACATCAATTTTAGGAGCTGCCACAGGATGATCGCGCAGCGCATCCCCTAATGAATCGACAAATTGAACAGGATAAAAGAGCGGATCTGCACTCGATAACACAGTGCGCGCAATTAAATTTGGTGTATTGCGTTCCCTGTTCCCAATTGAAAAGCGCTCATGTGAAATGCGAATATTACATTCAAAGTGTTCTAATACTTGCACAATATTAAAAGTCTTTTCTTCAGATAGTCGCTTTTGCATGAATGGCTTATCTAATGTTGCTGAAATAAACGCACCACCATGCGTAACTAATATCGAATCTAACTTTAAAGCCTTCGCTATTTTATGAGCCGATTGAAAATTACGATTTGTAAATAATGTCACATATACGTCTTTTCTTTTTACAAAATCAATGGCTTCTTTTGTGCCTTTTGGGATTTTACCATTGTTCTGCAATAGCGTCCCATCTATATTAAGAGCCAATAAGCGATAAATCATGACGCATTCCTCCTCTTAGCTGCTTTACCTTATCCATAATTTATGAAAGAAATGTGCGAAATAGAACGAGTTAGAATTACTACTATAAATTTGGTTTAATATAAAGAGAGACCTTCATTTATGAAAATTTTCTTCATCACTCACGAATTAGACTCTCTTAAGAATCGAGCTTTTACAAGTACAAAAAACATATATCATCAAGAAAGGAGCGATGAACATGAAAGCACCTCCTCTCTTTTATGAAGGTGATACATTGGACGTTGCGAAAAAATTGCTTGGACAGAAACTTGTCCATATCGTAGATGGGGTGAAACGAAGCGGCTATATCGTTGAAGTAGAAGCATATAAAGGACCGGATGATAAAGCAGCACACAGCTACGGAGGACGCCGAACAGAACGAACGGAAATTATGTTTGGCGCACCAGGTCATGCTTATGTATATCTTATTTATGGTATGTATCATTGCTTTAATGTAATTACTGCACCAGTTGGTATCCCACACGGCGTTCTCATTCGGGCATTAGAGCCAGCCGAGGGAGTAGAAGAAATGAAACTGGCACGCTACAGTAAGACGGAACTAACGAAAACACAGTATAAAAATTTGACGAATGGACCTGGTAAGCTATGCCGCGCGCTTAACATTACATTAAACGAACGTGGGCTCTCTTTACAAGGAGACAAGCTATATATTGAATTAGTGCCTGAATCACAGCATCTCTCTTCTCAATATGAAATAGCAAAAAGCCCGCGCATTAATATTGATTACGCAGAAGAAGCTGTCCATTACCCTTGGCGATTTTATTTTCAAAACAATCCATTCGTCTCTAAATAAAAAAGGAAGCAGGATCATTTTCCCTCCTGCTTCTTTTTTAACATTCACTTTTTTCACTCCGCACCTTCTGCAGTCGCAATGTCGTTTTCAAGATTTTCTCTCGATAAATCAGCTGCCATAAAATCAGCTGTTTCTGGAAGCGCTAAATGCATATGTGCCTTTTGACAAATTTGAATCTTGCAGTTTTCTACTACAAAGTCAAAAACATGTCCGCCCCCGCTTCTTTCATCATCAATGTAATGTAAATGATACCCAGCTACACCAATTCCTTGTGCATAATCTGGCGTCCAAAAACCCACCATTGTCCCTTTCGTATGTTTGAAAGAGAAAATCGGCTGTGATTTTGTCACTTCAACAAGCGGTGTATATGGTTTCTCTTGTCTTGGTACTGTTCTCGTTCTTACTTCGCGAAATATTCCATCCATGCGAATCGCATAAAATAAGTTTTTACTTGGCATAAGCTCGTGTAATAATGCTTCTACTTCTTCACGATTCATAGCTCGTTCAATTGTGTAGCTCATTTCGTTCTCAAAAAACGTTACCGTTGAAAATGGTGTTGTTTCTTCAGGTGCAACTACTTCTGCTGAACCGTCTGCACGCAAATGATAAAACTCACCGTCAAAGGCAATCATTTCGCCATCTAATTGATCAAACGTGCCAATTCCAAAGTCACCATATTCTTTTAATTGTTCAAAATTGATAATTCCATCATAAAGACCATCTAATAAAGCAAGCATCGTTGACGTTTGATACACTTCATTATTTACTTTTGTTTTCTTTGCATCAATATTTAATAATTGCGCAACACTCATTTATCTTCTACTCCTTTACCATTAGTTTAATTGGTTTGGTAGTAATTTTTCACTCAACTTCAGATTATCGCGGTAGTCAATTGGGATATCAACTACAACAGGCCCCTCTGCCTGAAGTGCTTCTGTCAGTACGCTTTCTAATTCTTCAGGTTTATTGACACGAAGACCAGTAGCTCCGAAACTTTCAGCGTATTTTACAATATCAACATCGCCAAATTCAGTTGCTGATGTTCTTCCGTATTTCATCATTTGCTGGAAGGCAACCATATCATATGTACCATCTCTCCAAACAAGATGTACAATCGGTGCGTTCAGACGAACTGCTGTTTCAAGTTCCATTGCTGAGAATAAGAAACCACCATCTCCAGAAACAGAAACAACTTTTTTCCCTGGCTCTACAAGCGTTGCGGCAATGGCCCAAGGAAGCGCGACTCCTAATGTTTGCATACCATTACTAAATAACAAACGGCGTGGTTCATAAGAACGGAAGCATCTTGCCATCCAAATATAATGCGAACCAACATCACATGTAACAGTAGTTTCATCATCAATAAGAGCGCGCAATGTACGAATTACTTGTAATGGATGTGTAAGACCTTGTGAATCACGTTTTGGTAATTCAGCTTGCTTTGATAATTTTGCTCGTAAGCAATTTAAAATCGATTTCGTTTCTAACACAAGTTTCGGTAGTTTCTGTGCAATACTATTTACAGTTAAAGCAATATCTCCTACTAATTCCAGCTCTGGTTGATAATCATGGTCGATATCCGCTTGATGATCATCCAAATGAATAATAGTTCGATCGCCAAGTTGATTCCAAAATTTCGGATCATACTCAATAGGATCATAACCAATAGATACAACAAGATCTGCTTTTTCTAGTAAAATATCACCTGGTTGGTTGCGGAATAACCCAACGCGTCCAAAGAAATGATCTTCCAATTCACGCGAGATGGCACCAGCTGCTTGATACGTTTCAACAACTGGTAGCTCTGTCCCGGCAATTAACTCACGTACAGCTTTCGTCACTGCATTCGTGCTTGCTCGCATACCAAGCAAAATAACCGGTAATTTTGCTGCTTTAATTTTTTCCACAACTGCTTCAATTTGATGTGTGGGAGCGATTCCAAGCTGTGGCTTAGAAAGCGCACTGATACATGAAACGGATGTTTCTGCGGTCATAACGTCTTGCGGAAGACTCACCAATGTTGCACCTGGATGTGTCGAAGTTGCATTGCGGAACGCATTCGTAATCGCCTCCGGTACGTTATCAGGGTGTTCCACTTCTACGCTATATTTTGTGATTGGTTCGAATAATGCAGCATTATCCATCGATTGATGTGTACGTTTTAACCGATCCGCACGTGGTACTGCACCTGCTAAAGCAACAACGGGATCACTTTCTGCATTCGCAGTTACAAGACCTGTTGCCAAATTTGATGTTCCTGGTCCAGAAGTTACAAGGCAAACACCTGGATTTCCTGTCAATCTCCCAACAGCTGCTGCCATAAACGCTGCATTTTGCTCATGACGACAAACAACTAACTTCGGTCCTCTTTCTTGTAATACATCAAATACAGCGTCAATCTTTGCACCTGGAATACCGAAGACATATTTCACACCTTGCTGCATTAAACAATCCACAACAAGATCTGCTCCTTTTGTCTTCGTTTTCACGTTGTTTGCTTTTAATTCTGTACTCAAACTAATCATCCCTTTATATCAAAATCATGTGCAATAAAACATATTATTATGTTAACAAACTAGATATTACACCTAATTAATTAATATAGTGTAATATCTTCTTCAACCATTATATTACAAATGTATTACTTTTCCAATCATTTAGATTTGACATTATTTTGACAATCCCAACAAAAAAATTTTCATATATCAAAATAATTTCAGATTGATATTCTCATTACTTCATACTATAGATATGAAAGGAAACTTTATCGCAACATAAATAAAAAAGCATAATCTATTAGGGATTTTTCAAATATAACGGCAATTCGGCACCTCACCACTACTAAAACATATAAACAAAAAAAGCCTGTCCAAAAGTTATACTTTCGGGACAGGCTCGTCTCAAAACAGACAATACATAAAAATACAGTTTCACTACAATCAGAGTAACTCGATCCAAAAATTGTACGCTATTTCGTTTCATATTTTTAAAAACATGTAGGGAATTATGAGAAATAGCTAAGGAAAATAAGATTTAACTTTTATCATCATAATGGAACTTATGGAAGAAAGGCAAGCGTCCAATTTTCTTCGAGTTATTGCTCTTCCTATAACTATATGATACGTTATCTTTCTTCTTCTTTCACCGAAAAGCTGATGCGTTTTTCCGCAATATTTCAGTGGCGAGGCGCATTATGAATCAAAAAACACTGTTTGACCTTGCAAACAGTGTTAAAAAATGTAAGTTCATTGTTGCGTTAGAGAGGTCCTATGCTCAACTCATCTGATGAATTCTACTAGATTGTTTCAAAAGAATACTATATATTTTCATTAAAATGTTGGGAATAGAAAGAAGCCCATCACCTATATACAGTAGGTAATGGACTCCTTTTCTTATGAAATGAACCTTTTTAGGAACCTCCTCACATCGGAGCATCTGTTAAGCTCCACTCTAATTCTCCCTGATATGTCTCATTCACTTTCACATTGGGACCTGGTTTCACTTTTAACCGAATTCCTTCAGAATCTTTCCAGTTAATATGAACATTTTGATAGTCTGTTGATTTTTGACTATGCACTAAGTAATCTTGATCGTTCAGTACAGTATCTACACCATTTTTTGTGTATACTAATGCATCTGGTAATAGATCCTTTTCACTCGAAGTTAGTGGTTTCACTTGTTTGACATATACGCTCCACTCTTTTCCATTTTCACGCTTATCTGAAACGACAATCTCATCTTGTATACTACTGCGATTTACTGTTTTTTCTCTAGATGGAATCTGAATGTTTTTAAAAGAGATTTTTTCTGGTACCGAAATGAATGCTAAGCTTCCTTCTATAACTCTTACAGTAATTGTTTTCTCCACATTCTTAACTTTCAAGGTCACTGTATAACTTCCAATTTCATTGTGCAATCCACCAATATCTACAACTTCTACTTGACTGGTGATATCTGCATTGCTAGGCAACTCTATAGCCTGAACTTTTGCTTCTTTCAAGATAAATTTTTTCATTTCCTCTTTATCCGTTGGGATATTCCCCACTACAGTTGAAAAGTCAGTTGCTTCTAAGGTTGCTTTAATCGGTGCATATATATGCACGACTCTTTGGTTTCCGGGTAAAAATATGCCTGTAATCGGGGCATTTTTTATCACTTGATATCCTGGAATTGCAAGCGGATCAACCTGAAATGGATCTGTTATAATCCCCTCTATAATCGTATCCTGTACATTTGGAATGGGTTGATTTGTTTCTTGATCAATATGCTGAACCTGTACTTGACTCATATAGTTAATGCGAGTTGTACCATTTGCTTTAGCATAATCTGCAGTTCCATCAACACTTTGGGATACAGTAGAATCAATCGGATACATATTATTTTCCTTTAACCTTGACTTATCAACGGGATTTGTTTCACTTCCTACAAAATCATAGATTTGTTTAAAAATATACACATCATCATAAAAATTTGGATTATTTACTGTTTCTGGTTTCACTGTAATTTTCGTCGTACCATCTGGATTCTCTTCAAAGGTGAACCAATCTGTATAATCTTCACCCTGAATATTTTCCACAACCCATCTCGCACCAATATATTGATTCCCTGAATCAGAAGTAACAAGATAAGACAACTGTTTCATACGTTCTTGTTGAGCTAAGTAAGGAATGATTTGTATAAATCCAGCACTTACATTAGGGTCATTTGCTACTTGAAATGTTTGATTGAGCGCCTCTACTTTCGGTATAGCAACTTTAGGAAGATATTTTGTTTCATATACGACCGAAGAAGTAGTTGTATCTCGATTTTCTACATGAATTTTAAGATTATGAACTTTCTTCGTTTGGAAAGTGATCTTTATTCTATCATCATACCAATTAGGAGCGAAATCATCTCCAAACTTATATATTCCTCCATCTAATTTGTTATAAGATATCAGTGTATTTTTCAAAGCAAATACATTTTCTACCTTTTGTTCAAAATCATAAATAGAAATATATTTATTTTTATTTAAACCATGATAATTTAATGCTGTTTTAATTGAAAGTGGTTTTCCCGTTTCATCAAAAAAAGAATATTCGACATCAATCGCTCCTTTTGAGCTATTCATTTGAGGTCCTACATCTATTCCTAAAAAATAACTCTTATTAAAGAACAATTCCCCCCCAGATTGACTCTTAGTAGATACATCCACTCTTAATGTTACTTTTTTTCCGTTATAGTACCCTACATTTTTCAAAGTTATAGAACCGGTTGGATGATTATTATCAACCTTTATAGACTCATCTGTAACATATCCACTTGATGCAATTAACTCTGTTTCTAAAGTATTCCTGATCATAAATGCACTATCTCCAGGTAATTCCTCTGTTGCCGCATCCTTAAAGCAATCTAATTGCGGAACCTCCCCTTTGATAGGAGCCGCATATTTCATTCCATCCAATTGCCTATTAGAATTTTTGTGTTCTACCTCTTCTCTTACTTTCATCGGTTCTGCTTTTCCCTCAAAATTTTCAGGTTTCTTTTCCTCAGATTCCATTTGCTGTACTGTTCCTACTTCTTTTTGGTCCACTTTATTTATTGTTTCTTTAGTAGATTTGTTATCTTCTAGATTTGCATTCTTTTGTTGCGTTAATATATGTTCTTTTTTTTCATTAGGAAACTGTTTTTCTTGTTCTTCCACTCTTAATACTGTTGCTTTTACTTTCTTATCTTGTCCTTTAGATTTAACAGTTGGTGCAAATGTATATTCACCAGCTTTTTTCATTTGAATAACGAGAGAAATGTCACCTATATCATCACTTTTCTCTTTTTTAGAAATTTGAATGATTCGTTGTTCAGGTAGATATATAACTTGAGCCGCTTTATTTTTTTCATTCAGCTTGTTTGTTTCTTCGTCATTGAAGACTTGACCATCGGATAATGCAAGTTCAATCCGAGAATCTTCTTTGTTTTTATTTGTAATTTTTAATACTACATTTTCATTCACTTTGATATTTTTTTTATCTATACTCACACTAAATGTTCCCTGCTTTTCATTCGTAGCAGCATAAACTTTATTGGGAATATAATCTAGTACACTCGTTTGTGTAAAGAAAATTCCTCCCACCAAAAAAAGGATTCCAATTTTGTTTATTATTTGCATTTTTAAATTCTCAACTCCTTTCCTGTTAAATTCAGCAATTTTATCTAGTATGAAAAGCAAAAAAGAATTTAAAATCAGTAGCTTTCCATGAAGGAAGTCTCAACACCATAAACGGCCTGTCATTTTTATTGCTTTTTATTTTGAGAACGTCTTCCTAACCAGAACATCAAAATTAATAAGAGTACGAATAGTACAATGCCTCCTACAATGTAGTACATTGTATAATCTTTTTGCGCCTCGACAGCTGTTTCGTTTAACTCTTTTGCCTTGTCTCCTTTAATTGTAAATTTTTTCGTCCATTCCCATTTTTGATCGCCATCTGTTGCCTTCATTTCTAAACGATATGTTCCAGGCTCTAGTGCCTTGTTTTCCCAACTAATTGCGTAATCAAAGTTTGAATTTGGTGCCATGCGTAAATCTTCTTTTTTTGTTTCATGTAAAACATTTTTTCCTTTTTCCGTATATACTTTTGCATCTACAGTTAAATGTTTTAGCATCGCTGCTTTTGTATTTTGTAAATTCGCTGTAACGACATTACGTGCATTTACTTGGCCTGGTTTTATTTCATTCAATTTTAAATCTGGTTTCACTTCCGTATCTGTTTCTCTTAAAACAACACCGATTGCATATGCATATTTATTCTCAATTTGTACGTTATCAGATTTTCCTTTTGCTTTTTTATCTTCTTTTTCTTTAAAATACAAGCCACCTAAAATAACACCATCAAACAACTCCTTTGGCATTTCAATGTTTACATCTAATGTAACAGTGCTTTTTGCAGGAATTTTCGTTTCTTTTTCTACTTTCGCAATTTTAGAAAATGGATTTTTTAGAGTGGAGTCAAATTGAGGGTCTGTCATGCTATAATCCGTAATTCCGTTACTATTTGTGACCGCGGTATTCGCATGAGTTTCAACAACAACTTCTTTATCTGTATCATTTTTCATTTGTACTTGAAGCGTTTGTTTTTGCCCTGGTTTCATTTTTAAATCAAAATACGTTTGATTTTTATCAATTTGATTTTCTGGAATGACTGCAGTGACTGCAAATTTCATTTCTGCTGCATGTGTAGTTATATTTGTAATATGCAGTAGAAATACTATGGCTAATAAACTACTGACTACTTTCTTCATACATTTCATATTGTATCCCTCTCACATCTATTATTTTATATAGATAACAAAAGAGATAAAGAAGAAATCCTCTTTATCTCTTTCTTCACTTTCTCTACATAATGAGCCATTACATAGGTGAATCTTTTAATTCCCAAGTTAATGAAGTTGTGTACTGTGCTTGTTCCTTCTTTGTCTTACCTGGTACGCTTAATTCAATACTTTTTTTCCCTTCATCTGCTGTTTTACCGAAGGCATTTGTCCATGTTCCCATACCGTAATCTGCTTCGGCAATCACAACGTCAGCTGATTGCCCTGGAATTAATGTAATATCTTGCTGAGCTGTTGGTGCATCGCTTCCAGAAGGTGAATTTAATGTTCCGTTTTTCAATGTTAAAGCAGCTCCTGATAATTCTGCACCATTCGTAGTTTTAAATTGATCATTTTGTTTAACTGTCAGTTTCCAGCCAGCATTTGTACCACGGTTATCTGTTAATTGTACATAGTTTGGTACTTCAATCATTTTTCCTTCTTTATTTTTCACTTTATCTAATTTTGCATAGTATACTTCATTGTTACCAGATGCTTTTTGACTGTCAAAATTAAAGTTAGATACATAATCAATACTTAATGGTCCTTGTGTTCCTGGTTCATGTGTATCTTCTGGATTAGTTGGATCTGTTGTAGGTTCTACTACTTCACCTGGATTAATTGGATTCGTTGGGTCTACCGTATTTGTATTTTGTTCAAATTTAATAAATGATTTTGAATGCATTGTTGCAGCTGTGTCTGCAAATGCTGGTGCTCCCGCTGCTAATACTGCTGAAAATGATACGACTCCTGCTAATGTTACTTTTGTTAATTTCATAGTGTTTTTCTCCTTATCTATCTTTTATTTTGACTTATTGAGGTGTATCTTCTAGAGCCCAAGTTAATGTTGTTTCATATTTTGCGTCTTTTACTTTTGCAGTTGTACCTGGTACAGATAATGTAACACTTTTTGCACCTTCCACATTATCTTTACCATAATGAGTGACCCATGTCCCCATACCTTTACTATCTCGTGCAATTGCTACTTCTTGTGTAGCTCCATTTGGATTTAATGTTACTTCTTTTACATCTGGAGCATATTTCATATCAATTGTAGAGTTTGCAACTGGATTATGTAATTTCAGCTCTGCACCAGTTAACTCATCATTTCCTGCTTTAAATTGAGCATCTTGTTTTACTGTTAATTTCCAACCCTTATTTGTACCGCGGTCATCTGTCACTTGGACATAGTTTGGTATTTGTTTTTCCTCTCCTGATCCTTTTACTTTCACTTTATCTAATTGCGCTGTATACACTTTGTCATTCCCTGACATTTTTTGCTCGCCAAAATGAAAATTAGATACATAATCAATACTTAATGGACCTTTTGTTCCTGGTTCATGTGGATCATTTGGATCATCATTTGGCACTACATCTTCTCCTGGGTCAACCGGATTTACTGGATTCACTGGTTTTTCATTTTGTGTAAATGACACGTCTGTATGCGACTTCATTGTTGCAGCTGTGTCTGCAAATGTTGGTGCTCCTGCTGCTAATACTGCCGAAAATGATACGACTCCTGCTAATGCTACTTTTGTTAGTTTCATAATGTACCTCCATTAATATGTTTTTTATTTATTTGATAGAAACATTTGTTTCTATTTTCCCTATTATTTTTTGCTAATGCTATCAAAATTGCTAAGGCTACTAACATACTTCCCAATCCCATATATATAAAGGAACTAGATAGATTACCTCCAGTTTTAGGAAGCACGCCCTTATTAAACTGATCATCAGATGAATAATCAGTCGGCGTAGAACCATCTGGTATAGCTGCTGGATCCATAGTTATACTTGGAATATAACTATTTGAAAATGTAATTCCCACTTTAGAATGCATTGTTTCTGCTCTTACTGTTTCATAAGGGGAAAACAAGGGAATTAACACACTGATGATGAATAGTATTGAAACTATGTATTTCTTGACCATTCTATTCTCTCCTTTTAAATTTATATATATCTATGAATATTTATTAGATATATCATTTTAAATTGGAGTATCTGTTAAGGTCCACTCTAATTCACCCTGATATGTCTCATTCACTTTGACATTCGGGCCCGGCTTAACTTTTAATCGGATTCCTTCAGAGTCTTTCCAGTTAATATGAGCATTTTGATAGTCTGATGATTTTTGACTATGCACTAAGTAATTTTGATTACTCAGTACAGTATCCACACCATTTTGCGTGTATACTAATGCATCTGGTAATAGATCCTTTTCGCTCGAAGTTAGTGGTTTCACTTGTTTTACATATAAGCTCCACTCTTTTCCATTTTCGCGCTTATCTGAAACAACAATCTCGCCTTGCATGCTACTGCGATTTACTGTTTTTTCTCTAGATGGAATCTGAATGTTTTCAAAAGATATTTTTTCTGGTACCGAAATAAATTCTAAGTTTCCTTCTATAACATTTACCGTAATTGTTTTCTCCACATTCTTAACTTTCAAGGTCACTGTATAACTTCCAATTTGATTGCACAGCCCACCTATATCTACAACTTCTACTTGCCTAGTGATATCTGTATTACTAGGCAACTCCGTAGCTTTGACTTTCCCTTCCTGTAAGAGAAATTTTTTGAGCTCCTCTGTATCCGCTGGGATATTCCCCACTACAGTTGAAAAGTCATTTGCTTCTAAAGTCGCTTCCACTAGTGTATATAGGTGTGACAACATTTGTTTTTCAGGTAAAAAGATACCTGTTATCGGCTGATTCTTTATCACTTGATATCCTGGAATTGCAATCGAATCCACATGAAATGGATCTGTTATAATCCCCTCTACGATTGTATCTTGGACATTTGGAATGGGCTGATTCGTTTCTTGATTAATATGTTGTACTTGTACTTGACCCATATAGTTAATCAGCGTTGTTCCATTTATTTTTGCATAGTTTGTATTTCCATCAACACTTTGAGATACAGTAAAATCAATCGGATACATATTATTTTGCTTTAACCTTGACTTATCAACTGGATTTGTTTCACTTCCTACAAAATCATAGAATTGTTTAAAAATATACACATTATCATAAAAATTTTGATTATTTAATATTTCTGGTTTCGCTGTAATTTTCGTCGTACCGTCTGAATTCTCTTCAAAGGTAAACCAATTTGAGCAATCTTTACCATGAATATTTTCCACAATCCATTTTGACTTTGCATATTGATTTCCTTCATTGGAAGTGAAGAGATATGATAATTGTTTGATGTACCTTTGTTTATTTAAGTATGGAACCGTTTGAATAAATTCAGCACTTATATTGGGGTCATTTGCGACTTGAAACGATTGATTATGTGCATCCACTTTTGGAGTTTCAACTTTTGGAAAAAAATCTGTCAAGTATCTTACTTCAGATTCGGTAGACTCTCGATTCTCTATATGCATTTTTAAATGAGTAACTTCCTTTGTAGTTAAAGTCAGTTTCTGTGGATCACCATTCCATTGTTTTACATCAGAATGAAATCGATATGCTCCACCATCTAGCATGTCATACTGAATAGGTGAATCTTGTGAAGCGTACATATTTCTAATTGTTTCGTTAAAATTACGAATAGTAATATATTTTGCGCGGTTTACACCTTGATAATTTAAAGTTGTTTTTAATGGAAATGGATTACCTTCTTCATCCAAAAATTCATACTCCATATCTACTGAAGATTTAGAACCATTGACTTGCTCCCCCAACATTAAATATAAAAATTTATAAGATTCAGTACTAGTCCATGATTCAGCTGAACTATGATTTCGCAAAGTTACTTTTAATGTTACTGGTTTTCCTTTGTAATACCCTACATTTGTAAACGTTACTACTGCTGTTTTATGTGAATGATCAACAACTAGATTTTCCCATTTAGTCCGAATGCCCTCTGATACAATAACTTTTGTTTTTGGCGTAAACCTTGCAACAAAGGCATTATCCCCAGGTACTACGTCTGTTTTAGCATCTTTAAAATAACTTGATTGTTGAACCGGAATATTTTGAGATGGTACAGTTGATTTTTGGGGATTCTCTTTCCATTCTACTTGTTGATTTTCTTCCACTTTTGCTAAATCGTTCACTTCAGGTTTCTGAATAAATTTCTTTGGATTTGTTTTTTTATTTTCAGAAACATTTACCTTTCCCTTTGTCTCTATCTCATTGTTTTCTCGTTGTGCTTTTGCTGTAATGGTATGTTCTCCAGCTACGTTTCCTGTAACGACTAGAAATACCTTTCCTACTTCAACACCTTCTGATGTTCTTTCAATTTGTATAACAGATTGATTTATCATCTGAATGGTTCCAATTGCCGGATTTTTTTCATTTAACTTCGCTGTCTCTTGTTCATTAAACTTCATGCCATCAGGTAATACTACTTCAAGATTTTGGTCTTGATTGTATATACCGTCTAGTGTAAGCACAACGTTCTCATTTATCTTTACCTGATCTTTATCAGCTTTTATGATAAAATCCGATATTTGATTTTCTGTTATCGCATAAGCGGTTGTTGAAAAAGCACCTAGTGTGCTAACTTGAGTTAATATAATCCCACTGGCTAAACATACCTTACTAAGCTGCCTTATTCCTTCCCTCAATATTATCTCCCCCTTTCAATTTTTGATTTAACTTTATTATATAAATTGGCTGAAAATTTCAAAACGAAAAACGAGATTATATATCCGCAAAAACTATGTGTTTCCACGCAAAATACGCAATTTTTAATTTTATCATTATATTAACTATTCAAATAAGAATTACTTGTTGCGATAGAGAGCAAAACGTCCCCACGCAAAATACAAAAAAGAGATCTTGCTCCATATAAATTGGAACAGGATCTCTTTTTTACTTTCTATTTACAACTCCATATTATGAAACGGTTCTTACAAATCGAGAAAAGCAATGATCTTCAACTCTTTTGCCTTCTGAACAGCTGTCATTCGAGAAGACACTTTTAATTTATGAAATATATCAGTTAATTTGTACTCTACAGCTCTTTGACTTAAATGTAAAATTTCAGCCAGTTCTCTATTCGTTTTACCTTTACTCACTTCAATTAAAATTTGCTTTTCTTCCTCAGTTAAGGAAACTACATTTTCTACTTGCTCTTGTTCTGTTATATTCGATACACTATCTTTAATTCTTAACTGCTGAATAAGCTGATGTGGTAAAACAGCTTCTTTTTTTACGGCATGCCGAATCGCATCTATAATCTGTTCTTCGAAATATGTCTTACTTAATACACCAAGAACTCCATTGTCAATCAGTAAATTATAATGCGACAACACATCATATCCAGTGAAAATAAGAATAGATGCTTCTGGATGAATTGTTAATATTTTCTTAGAAAGTTCCAAGCCATTTATATTCGGCATTTGTAAATCAATTAAATACACATCATACGTTTTACTTTGAAGTCTTTCTATCACTTTATCACTTTCGTGTAATACATCAACTGTTATATCATCATATTGCTCAATTAATGCTTTTGTTCCTAAACCTACGGCTACATGATCGTCTACTACTAGTACAGAAATCATCTCTTTCATCCTTTCCTTATCCTTGAGCATTACCACATATTCTAAAACTTCACAAATACCTGTAAACCATCGTTAGGCTTTGAATCTATTGTTATTTCTCCACCAAGACTTCGAATTCTCGTTACAATTCCTGACAATCCTAAAGTATTATACGAGTAGTTAAAATGATTTAAATCCATCCCTATTCCATTATCTGTATAGGTTAAAAATAAATTATGATCCTTTTGAAATAATTTTATACTTACATTCGAAGCTTTCGAATGTTTCAAAGCATTATTTAAAAGTTCCTGTATCACCCGGTAAATTGCTTGTTCATGTTCTACACTCGGTACAACGATATGTTCAGGAATATCATAATAAAAAAAGAAAGTAGCCTTTAAGTTAATTTGTTTGAATAAATTTAATAACGCTTGTTTTATTCCTAATTCATATAAAAATGGTGGTCTTAAGTGATTACATGTTTCACGAGTCATATAAATATGATCGAGTAATTGTTCTTTTATTTCATGAAGTATATGTTTCATTTCTTCCTCTTTAATATGCTTATTGTAAGATTCAAACTTTCTTACTAAACGAATTTGATCTTGTAAGACCCCATCATGTATATCGCTTGCAAGATTTGCTCTTTCTTTTTCTGATAACTTGAACAAAAGTCTTGATAACCACATTGGAGGGTGTTCTATATTCTGTAAATCTTGTAATTGTTTTAATAAGTCTTCAATTTGACTCGAACATTCTAATAGCAAATCTGTATAATTACATAAGGTTTCAACCCAAACCGTCTCATCAAAATTTAACGTTTCTTTTTTGTTATTTTTGCATAATAAGATAATCATTTTTTCTGTCGTTGTAGAAAGAACAAATCCAAAATGTCCTTCTAATTTCATCATAGAACCAACTTTGTATGTTTCCAGTTGAAAATCAAATAAACTGTCCAATATTTGTTGGGAAGGCACATATTTACTCTCAAGAACATGAATAGATTTATTCTCCTTATCCACTTCTACATAACAAATTTCTTCCATTTTCAATACATCAGAAAATTCTCTTTGTATGCTATAAATCAAATTTGATACTTTATATTCATGTTTTGCTTGATATAAAAACCGATACAAACTAAACTGATAATTTTTTTGATGATGGTATAAACTTTTTCTTAATTTAAAATCTAAGTAATCTTTTATAAATAAAAACAAAGTTGTTGCAATAAAAGTAATACAACTAAAGCGAATTGTGTCTAATATATGATCTGCACGATCATTAAAAATGAAAATACCCAATATGGTTAAAAAGCCTGTAAAACAAATCGACAATATAATATAATATGGAATTCGTTGGATCATAAATTTAGCATCAAATAAATCTCCTGAAACCACCCCATAAAACATATATATCGGAATAAACAAAAAGAAAATCCCAGTTGTTTCAATGCTGATCATTTCTTTTCCATATACCATATCAGGAATTAAGAATAAACAAATAAACGGAATCGCACATACGAAAAAACTCATTACGATAATCTTCATAAATTTAAAATGATGACTATGTTTACTTCTAAAATAAAACCTTAATAAGAGATATCCCGTTAATAGAAATAAAGTAATGCTTAAAACGATTGTAAACATTACGGAAATTTCATTATACTTCATATAAACAACGATATTTACTACAATTAATAAAATCATTATTATATCCAAAACTTTCAATTGTCCTCTCGTTAAAAATTTAATTTGATTATGTTTAAAATACAATTTCATAAATCTAATAAAAAAGGTAAAAGAAGAAACTAATGATATAGAAGCGTTTATAAAGGCAATTTCATCTTTTCGTTGCGCAGCTATAATACTAATAAAACTCATTCCAAGTGCAATTAAAAAGTATAGTAAATCTTTTATACTCTTATTCGTTTTTGGAACAAATAGTAAAAGATAGAGAGCCATAAAAATACATATGATATAAAAGCCAACTGGTATTAATAACTGGTAAAAAAGCTGCTTACTGTAAGCAACATATTGAACGTTATATTCTTTTACCTGTCCATCTGTTTGTATAGATATTTTTTTGGCTTGTTCAATGGCATGATAGGATGGAACTGTAAAGTGCTGACTCGGCAATTTATCATCTATCTTTTCTATTTTATCTCCTACTTGGATCCCATGCTGATATGCCCAAGTAAATCTATGCACCTCGCTTATCGTATAGTTTGAATTTAATTTTATACCAATCTCAGGATATGTAAGAATGAAATGTATAAGATACCCACTAATAAGGAAAGAAAATACAATTATGAAATATTGAAATTTGTATTCACCTATTTTTTTTATCATTTTATCACACTCTTTCTTATTCATTTTTAAATCGAACTGTTTTTCACTCCACTTCTCCTCATTATCTTTTTTCATTTCGCACGGCACAGTATCAATTCAGCTCTCTTAAAAAGGAAAAAATGATTATTTTTTATTTTATATATACATGTCCACTTTTTCAGAATGAATATAATTTAATCACGCTCTGAATAGAATTTAAGAAGAAAACCTTTATACGGTATATGAGAAGGCATAAGTGATAAGCAAATACAAAGACGCTTTACTCTTCTTACTACGTATGAATAGCAAAACAGTATGAGGAGAATAAAAAAGCCGAATCATGGATTTTTAACCATTAGCGATTCGGAGACAGTTCATATTATATCATCTGATAAAGTGAAACTTTAATCAGTGGGGGGTTTCTTCATCCCCCACTGATTATGAGCCCTCACCAATCGGGCTGCCCTAAAATGGGCGGGATAAGAATCATTCTTCATCCTGTTTCATCAAATTTCCAATTTAAAACTACTTATTTATACTAAAAAATATTCCCAGCTATTATATCCATTTTCTATATAGGATACAAATTCAAATTTTACCAGTAAAATATATAATTGCAAATCATATCCTTGATTATAATAAAATAAATAAGAATGCTATGAATTGAATAGAAACTTCCGTTAGTTGTTTTTTTATCCCCTCCTAATTTTTTCGTTAAATCTTAAGATAAGGTGTAGCTTAAATATACATTCCACAGTATATACAAAAAGACGCCTCCTTCATTCAGGAGACGTCTTTTTCATTATGCTTGATATGCACTATATAATTCTTCAAGCGGCTTCATGATGATTTTGTTAATATCGCCAATTACAACATTTAAGCGTTGTTCTGCTTCCATTAATTTCGTAATGTGTTCATTTTGCTGAATTAAGTCGATTACTTCTTGTGCTTTTTTGTTGTCTTCTTCTGTAATTTCTTGACCTTGCATCATTTTTTGTTGAATTTCTAATTGCATGTTACGGAATGTATCAAATAATTGCTTTGAATTTGCGTCTCCTTGCACTTTTTCATAGCTTTCTTTTAGCGTTTTGAAATCTGCATGGTCTGCGATTGCTTTTTGTAAATCATATGCTACATCATGAATATTTTTTGACATTATTATTTTCCTCCTTTAGCAGGTTAGCGCTTTATTTTAGCTCTATCCCTTTTCCATACGCACCTTCTTACAATATCAAACTATGCAAGAGATGTGAAGAAATTTCACTTTATTTACAATCCTTACATAAGGAAAAGCAGTAATATACCTTGCATAAGTCCAATTGTTCCTCCAAGTACAGCACCTAAATATGTAATCATCTTTAACTCACTCTTCGTAATGGATAAAACGAGCTCCTCTAATCTTTCTGTAGAAAATGTAGATACTTCTTGTTGAACAACCTCCGCAAGACGGAATCTTTTCAATATATGCGCTGTATTGTTTACTCCCCAAGCTAATCCTTTTTGCACCATATTCGGTACCATTGTTTCAACAATGCTCGTTCGCACAGGTTCACATATCTTTTGAACAGATTGATTAAGAAATCCGCTTACTATATCTCGCGTTTTTATTGTTGATACAATGTATTTCACAATCCTTTCTTTCTCAATAAAAGACGCTAATTCTTTCACTTCTCTTCCTTTTAATTTCTGCCATTCTTTTTGTAAAACATCACTTAACAGCCGCTTCGTTCCTTCCTGCTGTAAAAACTTAATCACTTCCGGCTGCACACGGTCCACTAAACTTACGTTTCCTAAAAACATCCCGACTAAATTTAATAATGTACCTCGGGAAGCAAAGAAATCATCAATCATTTTTGACAGTCGTGCTTTTCCCTCATCACTTTCAAAAAATTGAATGCCTCTTGTTAAAATAAACGTTGCCGCTTTTGGAATCATTTCTTCCACTTTCTCATGAACGGATTGAGGCAAAGCTTGCTCCCACGTATATGTATAATACTTTGATACAAATGTATCTACTTTTTTCATAAGCCTATCTTCTATTTCTTGAACAGCCTTCTCTTCGACATGTACCAGTCCCCATTTTTCTAAAACGTCTCGTAACGACTGCTCATTCATAAGCAGTTTATCAACCTCTATTTGTGCCCACTGTATCATTTCTCTTTGAAAGTTTTCATCTGTTAATTTCTTTCCGATTCCTTCAGCGGTTAATAAATGATCGACAACCATTTTACCTAATTGCACCGCTAGTTCGTCACGACGCTTCGGTATTAAACCTGGTGTAAATGGCACGCGAAATTTCCCAATATAGATTGGACGATGCGGACGAAATAACATTTTAATAGCGAGATGGTTCGTATATCCGCCAATTATCGCACCTAATCCTGTTGTAGTTAACATATTTAGCCAAACATTCATTATAATCTACCTTCCATTTCTCCAAGTATATATAGCTAAGAAAAAGTAGCATATCGTCATATGGACAACAGTATAATAATATAAAAACTTACTGATTATGTACACCTTTTCTCATTTGTAGCATCATAGACAAAGGAGTGATTTTGTTGGTTCTCGCTTCATCATGCATGAACGTACTGCACCGAAATCGCTAAAAGAGCATACCTTTCTTACAATGTTGTTGCTCAGTTTACTCCATTTGATATCGATTTAAACACTGAACTGATTACTATGACACAGATTCTTTCTATTATAATGGACAGAAATGGAGCGATTTGGCTTATGCATGTAGATCTAAAAAACTTTAGGATAGTAACAGCCCACTTGGCGAGAGCTCATAATCAGTGAGAGATGCCCCTACTAATTCAAGTTTCACTTTATCCCTTATAAACAAGCGTTAGCCGAAGACATCTTTCATAGTCCGCTTCGGTTTAGTCGCTTTACTCCATAATAAAGAAAGGAGGTTATGTCATTGAAAGAACAAACGTATACACTACACATTTCAGAAAAACACCCAAATTCGATCACATTGCCTTACATATTCTCTAACAATCAATCCCTTTCATCCCTATCTTTTGGCACTCGCAGTGTTTCATTTACAAATATTGAGACGCACTATACGCTTGCAAATGAAATTACAATTGGAAAGCAGCTTTCACAAAATCTTCTGCTTCCCCCAGTGTCAACAATTCATGCCTTTATGCAAGAGGAAACCATTATCCTTGGTCCGTTACTTGGCATTTTCACGACTGGGTTCACTGAATCAAAGACAGCACCTTTAGGAAGCCGTTCCACTATTTTTACTGATCTACTTACGCCACCCTGCTCCTTACAGCCGCTTGTCTTTTTATTTGGTTCGCAGCATATCAACTGGGACGCAGAGACAATGGATGGATTATTCTTTTTAGAAGGAAAATGGGAGCAACATACGATTCCATTCCCAAATGTCATTTACGATCGCTTACCAAATAGGAAAGCAGAATCTTATAAGCCTATCGCTCGAGCAAAAAAACGATTGCAAACTAAATATACGATCCCCTGGTTTAATCCTGGTTTTTTTGACAAATGGGATATTCATAAACTACTGATAAAAGAAGAAAACATTGCTTCTTTCTTACCTAGAACAGAAGCATTTCAACACTTCGAACAAGTAGAAAGATTGTTATCCACCTATAAGTATGTCTATTTAAAACCGATGCATGGCAGCTTTGGGCGAAATATTTATCAAATTTTTTATTCGCAAACAGAAAACAAGTATTATTGTCGTTATCGTCAAAACGAACAAAATAAATTTCGAAAGTACCATTCTTTAGAAACACTTATGAACCATATTTTAAGCGGGCATGACTTAAAGAAATTTATTGTGCAGCAAGGCATCCCTTTATTGCGTTTTAATGGTCAACCGATGGATTTTCGCATTCATACAAATAAAAATCATGTTGGAAATTGGCAAGTTAGTACAATTGTTGCCAAAGTGGCCGGCAGAGGTAGCATGACAACCCATATGAATAGCGGTGGAAATGTGAAACTTTTACACGAAATTTTCGCAGACCCAACAGAACAAGTTCGAATAACGAATATATTGTCTCATGCTGCTTTAACACTGAGCTCTGTTTTAGATCAACATATTTCGGGAAATATTGGTGAAATTGGCTTTGATATTGGTTTAGATAAAGACGAAAATCCGTGGTTATTTGAAGCAAACTCAAAACCGGGTAGAAGTATATTTCAAGAGGAGAAGTTAAAAGAACAAAGCGAACAAACGAGACAATTATTTTATGAATACGCCTTGTATTTAACTGAACATGCGTTTGTATTCCCAAAAACAAAGACGCAAGAAAATGAAACGGAGTTACCTAAAACGAACTTACCGTCCACCCCGCTCATTTTAAACCGAGAACGGTAAGAAACAGGAGCCTTATGATGGCTCCTGTTTTATTATGTTATTTCCTATTTGCATCCTCTTAGTTAGTACACCCCGCGAAGTTCAACCACCATTTCAGTATCAGTATTACATGTTGCACAATAAAACAGATGCGTGCAATAATGCTCAGAATTCTGTGCTGTTAAACCATCGACAGCAGTTAATAGCTCTTGATCCATATAGGCGCTGTAATCATCTATATAATCCACAACTTTTCCGTAATCTTGGAGTACATTTTGACAAGTTGGACAAGAATATGTTTGCGCATCTAATGCATTACAAAGTGGACATATCATCATCATTCCTCCGTGTCATTCGCCAATTAAGGCCTATTTATCATTAGTGTGACCTTCTTTTCTAAAAATACAACGCTTGCGTTTTTTTTCAGTTCAGTTCTTTTTTACAAAATTTACAAATTATTATTTCGCATATCTTTCTAGGTAACATCCATACTATGAATACATTCACTTCAAACAATGGATTAGCGCCAAACGAGGCGATTCTCTGGTGCAATTCCAGCTAATCCAACCAAAATTTTTATACTCTAAGGAGGATATATTCCTATGGCAAACCAAAATTCTTCAAATCAACTAGTAGTACCAGGAGCAACAGCTGCAATCGATCAAATGAAATACGAAATTGCTCAAGAATTTGGTGTACAATTAGGAGCAGATACTACAGCTCGTGCAAACGGTTCTGTTGGTGGAGAAATCACAAAACGTTTAGTTGCAATGGCTGAGCAAAGCCTTGGCGGATTCCAAAAATAAATATATATGGCAAAAAAGGTCTCAAGGCATTCGCCTTGAGACCTTTCTTACTATTGTAGCATTTGTAAAAATTTCTTTGTACGTTCTTCTTTCGGATTTGTAAATACTTCTTCTGGAGTTCCTTGTTCGACGATTACACCGCCGTCCATGAAAATCACTCGGTTCGCAATTTGATGAGCAAAGCGCATTTCGTGCGTGACAATCACCATTGTCATTCCTTCTTTTGCTAGTTCTTTCATTACTTTTAAAACCTCTTGCACAAGTTCAGGATCTAATGCTGATGTCGGTTCATCAAATAGTAACACCTCCGGCTCCATCGCAAGCGCACGTGCAATCCCTACACGTTGCTGCTGACCACCTGAAAGCTGGAATGGATATAAGTCCATCTTGTCACCAAGACCAACTTTTTTAAGAAAATATGCTGCTTTTTTCTTCGCTTCTTCTTTCCTCATCTTTTTTACTGTAACAAGCCCTTCCATTACATTTTGAAGCGCTGTGAAATGAGGAAATAAGTTATGATGTTGAAACACCATACCAGTTTGGATACGAAGATTGACGATATCCGTCTTTGTAACCTTTTTTGAGAAATCTAACTTTTTTTCACCAATGCGAATACTACCTGCACTCGGTGTTTCTAACACGTTCAAACAACGTAAAAATGTTGTTTTACCAGAACCAGACGGCCCAATAATGACAACAACTTCACCTTTTTCAACGGATAAATCTATATGCTTCAGTACGGTATTTTCACCGAAACTTTTTTGTAAATGTTGAATTGAAATCATAAAAATAAAAACTCCTTTTATGAAAGGATTATTTTAGTATATAGCGTTCCGTACGTTTTTCTAATATTTGTTGCACAATGGATAATAAGAAACAAATCACCCAATACATCAGTGCAGCTTCGAAATATACAATTAAAAACTCATAGTTCATCGCTGCAATTTCCTGTGCTTTTCGAAACATTTCTGTAACTAAGATTAAGGAAGCAAGTGATGTATCCTTCACTAAACTAATAAAAGTATTTGAAAGCGGCGGAATAGATACGCGTGTCGCTTGCGGTAAAATAATACGTTTTAATGCTTGCGTGTATGTCATACCCACTGTGTAAGCTGCTTCCCATTGTCCTTTCGGAATAGACAAAATAGAAGCGCGAATAATTTCAGATGCATATGCACCAACGTTTAATGAAAATCCAATTACTGCTGCTGTATATGGATCAATTTCGATTTGTAAAGTTGGAAGACCATAGAAAATAAGAAACAATTGTACAAGAAGTGGTGTTCCGCGAATAATAGATACATAGATGCGAGCAATCCATTGTAATATACGACTAGTTGAAATACGTGCAAGTGCCGTCAAAGTCGCCAAAATAAGACCGATAATAAATGTTATAATCGTCAATGGAATTGTCGTAAAAATGGCTTCCTTCAGCATAGGCATGAAGGAAGCTTGCATAATATCCATCCACGTAGAGAAACGATCTAGGGTGAATATACTACTTAGATACATTTTCACCGAACCATTTTTTCGCTATTTTGTCATACGTACCATCTTTTTTCATATCTTCTAACGCTTTATTTACTTCTTGTACTAATTTATCGCTGCCTTTGCGGAATAAAAATCCACTTTGTGATGCTTCTTTTTCTGTATCTACAATTTTAATATTTGCATCTTTTTTCGTTTCTAAATAATTAAGTACTGATAACTTATCATTAATTGTGAAATCAACGCGCCCAGAGTTTAATAATTCAGCAGCTTGGCTAAATCCTTCTACACCGACGATTTCTGCGCCATTTTTCTTAGCGATGTCCGCGTAGTTACTCGTTAAAGATTGCGCCGCTTTTAATCCTTTCACATCAGTGAATGTAGCTGGCTTATCTTTATCTTTCGCAATAACTAACGCCGCTGAAGAAGAAACATATGGGTTAGAGAAATCGTATTTCTTTTGGCGGTCCTCGCGAATTCCTACTTCATTCGCTACCATATCGAAACGTTTTGCATCTAAACCTGCAAGCAAGCTATCCCATTGTGTTTCTTTAAATACAGGTTTTACACCTAAACGCTTTGCAACTTCTTCTGATAATTCAACGTCAAATCCAGTTAATTTATTGCTCGTATCATGGAATGTAAATGGTGGGTATGTACCTTCTGTACCAATTACAAGTTCACCGCTTTGTTTCATTTTTTGTAATGCATCTTGACTAGCTGTATCTTTTTTCTCTTCTTTGCCACAGCCTGCCACAATCCCAACTGCTAAAGTAGCTACCGCAAGCACTGAAAATAATTTCTTCATGATCTAATCCTCCAAGTATTCTGATAGGAATTTTAAAAAACTATATTGATTGTATGCAATCTTGAACAATTTTTCAATGAAAATGTTCGTCATTAGTGTATCCTTTTTCTTCATAATCAAACAAAAAACACATATTACACACAAAAAATAAGTAACATTTTTTAATATAGCATTAATTATAACGAAGGTAAAACAATACCTCTTCTCTCTATACAAATAAATTTTCTTTTTCATCTAAAAAAGAAAAGGCAATACAAATAAGATATAAGATTTCTTCACCTCATACCGACCAGTCGACAAAATCCGCCCCTTTTTCTCTACTAAAAAAAGAGCTTACTACAGAAGCAAGCTCCTCCAACATATCATAAGGAATAGAAATCGTTATACACATTCTTTGAAATTTAAGCACTTTGACTTCCTTCTAATTGTGTTTTGTACATTTCATAATAGCGCCCTCGTTTTTTCATTAGTTCATCGTGCGAACCTTTTTCAAGAATTCGCCCGCGATCTAGTACAATAATTTGATCTGCGCTTTTAATCGTCGACAGCCGATGAGCAATAATGAAAGTCGTTCTTCCTTGTTTCACGACTTCTAATGCTCTTTGAATCATCGCTTCTGTCTCCGTATCAATACTAGAAGTTGCTTCATCTAAAATTAAAATAGCTGGATCAAAAGCTAATGCACGTGCAAATGATATTAATTGACGTTCCCCAGCCGAAAGCGTACTCCCTTTTTCCGTAATTTCTTCATCTATATGATTCGCAAATCGCTCAGCACCAACGTCTCGCAATGCTTTTATAATCCGCTCCTTTGAAATGTTTGGATTTTCTAAACTTACATTGGAAGCGATGGTTCCGCTAAATAAAAACGGATCTTGCAAGACAATTCCCATATGTTCACGAAGCGCCTGTTTTGGCATCTGTTTCACATCGTGACCATCAATCATAAGCTTCCCTTTTTGAAACTCATAAAATTGAAACAGTACGTTCATAATCGAACTCTTTCCAGATCCAGTATGACCGACAAGCGCTACCGTCTCGCCTTGCCTTGCTTCAAAGGAAATGTTTTGTAACACTTCGTCTTTTCCATTATAAGAAAATGACACATGATCAAATTTCACATGTCCACATAAGCGCGGGATACGCTCTTCCTTGAGCGCTTCTCCTTTTTCCTCCAATAATTCAAAGACTCGCTCTGAAGCAACGCGCGCTTGCTCTAAGTTAGCAAGCTGGTTCACCATGTTCGTAATCGGTGAAAAAAGTCTTGTTAAATAATCGACAAATGCATATAAAACTCCTAAAGAAATCAACCCGGCAGCGCTTAAAGAAGCACCTCCAAAATACCAAATCACCCCTGTAAAGGCGATATTTCTTAATACACCGACTAAATTATGTGACGTTGCTGCATTTAAGTTTAAAATTTTATTTTGATATTTAAAATAATCCCCGTTTAATTGTTCAAACTCTTGTTGTGTTCCACGCTCTTGGCGGCATGCTTGAATCATCGTCATCCCTTGAATCGATTCATTGACCATTCCGTTAATATCAGATAAACGAGAGCGCATTTTATGATTGTATACAGAAGCATACTTTCGATAAAGAACCGCCCAAATGATTAAAATAGGGACAATAAGTAAACATAACAACGCTAATTTTATATCGAGTAAAAATAACGCTACGAAAATCCCAATAATATAAATGATGCTCGAAGCAAATGTGGCAAGCACCGTTACATATAAATCCCGAATCGCCTCTGTATCATTCGTAACGCGAGAAACGATTTTTCCAGCTGGCAAATGATCAAAATAGCGAATCGGCAATGTTTGAATATGAGAAAAGACATCTTCTCTCATCATTTGAATAATTTTATTCGCTGCTTTCTGTAAGAAAAACTGCTTTCCATATGAAAATAAGGATACAACAACTAATAAAGCAAAGTATCCACCGCCAAGCAGTAGGAGCCTTTTTATTTCTGGCTTATAAAACGCGTATATTTCCTCTTTTGTTAATGGCTTCGCTTTATATACTTGCACCGCTTTCCCATTTTGAATGGTAATCATATTATTTTTTACAACGCGTGACCCTTCGAGGTTCATTTTACTCGGTACAAAATAGTACTGAGACCCAACTTGAATAACGTGAACTTCTTTTCCTTTTTTCTCACCTTGTTGAAAGCGGTCGCTCCGCTTATAATAAGCACCGTTATAGAAAACGGTATCATCGCCCTTTCCTGTTTCATACCACGGCTTCTCTATTCCAACAATATGATCATCAATCATCGTCTTGGCAACGAAAGGACCGGCGAGCTCAGCAATAACAAAAATAAATAACATCGCTAGCGCTGCAAAAATCGTACCTTTCACCTTCATTGCATATTGAAATAATCGCTTGGAAATACTCATATTTTCACCCCACCTTCTACCGTTTCACCTTGCTGTCTTTCAAACTGCTTTCGATACCATCCTCCATTTTTGACAAGTTGTTCATGCGTTCCTTCTTCAATGACCTCACCGTTATCCATAACAAGAATCCAATCCGCATGTTGCACAGCCGATAAACGGTGCGTCGTTATAATAGTCGTTTTTCCGCTTCTCTCCGTTCGAATACTTTCAATAATCGCCGCTTCTGTTCGTGCATCAACAGCCGATAATGAATCATCTAAAATTAAAATTTCCGGATTTTGAATCACAGCTCTTGCAATCGAAATTCGTTGTTTTTGTCCACCGGATAAAGAAACTCCCTTTTCTCCAACGAGCGTTTCTAAACCTTCAGGCAAAAATTCTAAATCCTTTTTAAACGCAGCAATTTCAATCGCCTTCCAAAGCTCCTCTTCGCTCGCTTCTCTATTTCCAAATAAAATATTCTCCCTTGCTGTTTTTGAAAATAAAATATGCTCTTGTGGTACATACCCAATCCAACTTCGTACTTTTTCAGTTGAAATTTGATCAAGCGGCACATTGGAAATAGTAATGTTTCCTTCTCCAAGTGGATATTCACGAAGAAGCTGTCGTACAATCGTCGTTTTCCCGCTTCCTGTTTTCCCAACAATTCCAAGCGTCTCTCCTTGTTTTAACGAAAACGATACTTGCTTTAAATTTACTTTTGCCGATGAAGGGTAGGAAAAAGATACATGATCAAATTGAATCTGTTTCGGTTGCTGAATCATCTGTGGATTCTGTGGATTTTTCACATCAGGCTCATACGCTAACGTCTCATTCACGCGATCTAATGAAGCATTCCCGCGCTGCATCACATTAATTAATTCACCGATTGCAAACATCGGCCAAATCATCATTCCTAAATAGACGTTAAACGAAACGAGTTCACCTAGTGTGATTGTTGATTGAAACACAAGATATGCCCCGTACACTAAACCAATTAAGTAACTAAGACCAACAAGCATTTTCACAGTTGGCTGGAATAACGCATCAATTCGAGCTACGTTCATATTTTTTTCGTACACATCATCTCCTAAATGTTGAAACCGTTCTTGATCTGCCCTTTCTTGAACATACGCGCGAATCACACGCACACCAGCAATCGATTCGAGTACTTTATCGTTCATATCTCCGAAAGCATCTTGAGCAATTGTAAATCTCTCATGAAGTTTCTTTCCATATACATTCATCGCATATGCCATAATCGGAAGCGGGATAAGCGCCGCAAATGTAAGCTGCCAACTAATGGAAAACCCCATCATAAATACAATAGTGAGCATATATAAACTAGAATCAACGAGCGTTAAAATCCCGAAGCCAGCTGTGATGGAGATTGCTTTTAAATCATTCGTCGCTCGCGCCATTAAATCGCCTGTGCGATTTTTTTGATAAAAGGTTGGCGTCATTTTCAGCAAATGCCCCATAAATTTTGAACGCATCGTTTTCTCGAGTACAAAAGCCCCTCCAAATAATTGATGTTGCCAAATAAAGGTCAAAACATATCCACCGATTGTAACTCCAAATAAAACCCAAATATACGTAATAATTGTTCCATTTGTTAAAGATCCTGTTTTTATTTGATCTATCGTTAAACCAAGCACTTTCGGAGGAATAATCTCAACGATATTGACAATTAAAAGTGCTCCAATTGCAATGCTATACCTCTTCCAATGTTCTTTAAAAAACCATCTTAACTTTTGTAATACTGAAAACAATGTAATCTCTCCCCTCTCGTTCCCGATTGACTGCCATCACTTTTACATGTAAAAAACTATACATCACATATTTTCACCTTCTCTTTTTTGTAAAGTGAAACTTGAATTAACGAGTTTTTCTCCATCACCTACTGATTATGAGTCTTCACCAATCGGGTTGTTACGGACAATAAAGTAAAACTTTAATCAGTGGGGGCTTTTTTCATCCCCCACTGATTATGAGCCCTCACCAATCGGGCTGTTACGGGCAGTTAATCTCCCACCTATCTTCCTTGCTTCTCTCTGAATCTTGAGGTGGGAGTCTTACTGCCCGTTAATGCGGGATAAAGCTCCTTCCCATCTTCTTTGCTCCTCCTTGACTCTTGAAACAGAAGTCCTACTGTCCAAAAATAGCGAATAAAAACCATAAAAAATATAATAATCCCTCATTATAAAGACAAAAAAAACGCATACCGCCGCTTGACGATATGCGAAAATGCATAAAAGCGTACGTTACGATATTACGCAACGTACGCTTTCAAAAAATAAAAAAGCCTTATCTTTCCGTACAGGTTGCGCAATGATATGAATGTTTTGTTTCACCTTTTCCTACAGTTAACTTCATCATATTTACCATTACAATCATCACGCACACCTCCTTCTTTTATTTTCCATTTTTAATTTTATAACTTAACTGACTTTTCTGTCAATTATTTTTTCACTTAATCATAAAATAATCTTTCATCAAAAAAGATGTAATCCTAATACACTTGAAAGAATACTGTATTGATATAACAATGACATGTTCTATATGCGACTTAAATAAAGAAAGAAATGTTTATAAAAAAGGGTTATAAAATATATTTCCAATAAGAAATCGTTTTCACAAACATTTTATTTGAAATATATTCTGAAACCACCTACAATCACCATATACTCACTCTTACAAGTTGCTATTTTAGGAGGACTAATCATGACAACTAGCAATACGTACAAATTTTATTTAAACGGAGAATGGAGAGAAAGCTCTTCTGGTCAAACAATTGACATTCTATCTCCGTACTTACACGAAGTAATCGGTAAAGTACAAGCAATTACTCGCGATGAAGTAGATGAAGCGATTGCATCTGCAAAAGAAGCCCAAAAAGATTGGGCAGAAGCATCTCTGCAAGATCGTGCAAAGTTTTTATATAAATGGGCTGATGAGCTTGTAAATATGCAAGATGAAATTGCTGACATCATTATGAAAGAAGTCGGTAAAGGATATAAAGATGCAAAGAAAGAAGTTGTTCGTACAGCTGACTTCATTCGTTACACTATTGAAGAAGCTCTACATATGCACGGAGAAAGTATGATGGGCGATAGCTTCCCTGGCGGAACAAAATCGAAACTTGCGATTATCCAGCGCGCACCACTTGGCGTTGTATTAGCAATCGCACCATTTAACTACCCAGTAAACTTATCTGCTGCAAAACTTGCACCAGCATTAATGATGGGTAACGCTGTTATTTTCAAACCAGCAACTCAAGGTGCAATTAGCGGTATTAAAATGGTTGAAGCACTTCATAAAGCTGGCCTTCCAAAAGGTCTTGTAAACGTTGTAACAGGACGCGGTTCTGTAATTGGTGACTACTTAGTAGAACACGAAGGCATCAATATGGTATCGTTCACAGGTGGTACGAACACAGGTAAACATTTAGCGAAAAAAGCTGCAATGATTCCACTTGTATTAGAACTTGGTGGTAAAGACCCTGGTATCGTTCGTGAAGATGCTGACTTACAAGATGCTGCAAACCATATCGTAAGCGGTGCATTCTCTTACTCTGGTCAACGTTGTACAGCTATTAAACGTGTACTTGTACATGAAAACGTAGCGGACGAGCTTGTAAGCTTACTAAAAGAGAAAGTTGCTGCATTATCTGTTGGTTCTCCAGAACAAGATAGCACAATCGTTCCATTAATTGACGATAAATCAGCTGATTTCGTTCAAGGTTTAGTTGACGATGCAGTAGAAAAAGGCGCAACAATTATCATTGGTAACAAACGTGAGCGCAACTTAATCTATCCAACAATTATCGATAACGTAACAGAAGAAATGAAAGTGGCTTGGGAAGAACCATTTGGTCCAATCCTTCCAATCATCCGCGTTTCTTCTGATGAAGAAGCAATTGAAATTGCAAACAAATCTGAGTTTGGCTTACAAGCAAGTGTCTTCACAAAAGACATTAATAAAGCATTTGCAATTGCAAACAAAATCGATACTGGTTCTGTTCAAATTAACGGACGTACAGAACGCGGTCCTGACCACTTCCCATTCATCGGTGTGAAAGGCTCTGGTATGGGCGCACAAGGTATTCGCAAGAGCCTTGAGTCTATGACGCGTGAAAAAGTAACTGTCTTAAACTTAGTTTGATCTTATATGTAGAAGCCGATCTAGTTTTAGATCGGCTTCTTTTTTTATTCAAAGCTATTTTCGTAAACATCGTTGTTTTTTATAAAATGAAATTTTTATGTGATTTATTGTATAATACATATGGAATCATTTTACAGATTGGTCGGAGGTCATTTTATGAATTTGCTTCATATCTCTTTTGTCATATTGATAATGGCAGGATTATTATTGGTTGTTTATGGATTACAGAAAAAATCCCAATTATCAATGTTCTTTGGTGGGATAGCTTTCTTAGCACCAATATTTTATTTCATTAGTTGGACTCCCGCTTTACCTTTTGTTGCTCCGATTGCATTGGTAATTTCATTTCTTGGGAAGAAAAAAGGTAAAGCCGCTTAACCAGACTCTTTAAAGGGTCTATTTTTTATGCACACTTTACCATTTCAACTGTTTTATAATTACGCTGAAATAAGCATTTACCTATTTCGAGCTAACGGAATTAATAAAGATCGCTCTCCAAATATTTCACAGCAAACCGCTGAATACGCACTAGCCACTCTAATCACAAACTCTTCTCTATAATCTGATTATTACTATATCCATTGACGTATAAAAATTCATTTGTTACCCTTGTTTATGTTAATTAAATACATAAATCCTCATTCGTATCTCGGTGAGGTAGAGGTTGCAATCATTAAGAGTATCATTTCAGGAGATGAAGTGGCATCGATGAATAAATGAGAAAGGAATGATTGCCGAAGTAAGATGTGTCCACTATGCACACTTGCTGGGTCTGCTATTTAATAAATGCAGAACTGTCACAAACAATTGTTTGTGGAGAGCTATCGAGAGGTATGTCGTGGGTTTCCTATAAGATAGAAAGCACGTGCGACGATTGTCCGTGCTTTTTTTGTTTTGTACGAAGCTTACCTTACTTCCTTTTTGGAAGACATACATATCTCCTTGCTTGACATGGTTATACTAACTTTGGAGGTATTTTTTATGCAACAGAAAAAATGGGGCTTTTGGGTACTAACAGCATTTGTTGTCGGCAATATGGTTGGCGCTGGTATTTTCATGGTGCCAAGTACATTAGCACAAACAGCAAGCCCTCTTGGTGTTACGTTAGCTTGGTTAACAACCGGATTCGGTGTTTTAATGTTAGCTCTTGTTTTTGGCAATTTAGCAATTCGTCGTCCTGATTTAACGACAGGACCACAAAGTCACGCATACGCTTTCTTCTCATCACCTAAGAAGAAAAAAATGGCTGGATTCAGCATGGTTTGGGGCTACTGGGTCGCAAACTGGGCGAGTAATGTTGCTATTATTACATCTTTTGCAGGTTATTTATCGCTTTTCTTCCCAATTATGAAAGATACACGACTATTATTTACAATCGGTACTTTCGATGTGGAAGTTGGAAAGCTCATTACATTTTCCATTTGTTCTTTCTTATTATGGGGAACACATATCATTTTAACAAACGGTGTAAGTGGCGCTGGAAAATTAAACTTCTTAGCAACAACAACAAAAGTAACAGGATTCCTTCTATTCATCATAGTGACTTTATTTGCATTCCAAGCTTCAAAGTTTGGACAATGGTACACCCCCATTGTTGATAAAGAAGGTGTCTCGCATGAGCTACTTTCACAAGTAAACTTGGCAGCTCTAACAACGCTTTGGGCATTTATCGGCATTGAGTCTGCTGTTCTTTTATCAAACCGAGCGAAATCCCCAAGAACGGTGAAACATGCAACCGTAGCTGGATTATTAATCACAGTTGCAATTTATTTAGGAATTACCATTTTAACAATGGGTGTTCTTCACATGGATCAATTGCAAGTTTCAGAACGTCCGTTAGCTGATGCATTAAATGCCGCTATGGGTCACGGCGGAGGAAAATTAATGGCGCTTCTTGCCCTTACTTCTCTCTTCGGTTCCATTTTAGGCTGGATTTTATTAAGCTCAGAAGTACCGTATCAAGCAGCAAAAGAAGGTTTCTTTCCTTCCTTCTTTGCAAAAACAAATAAAAAAGGAAGTCCAATTTATTCACTAAGACTGACAAATGTTATGTCACAAGTTTTCTTATTCTCAACATTATCAGGCACAATCGCTGAAGCTTATACATTCGTTATTACTGTATCAACACTAGCTTACCTCATTCCCTATCTCGTTTCACCAATCTTCCAGTTAAAACTAGTCGCAACTGGTGAAACATATAAAAATGAAATGCGGGCAAGAATTACAGATGGCATAGTCGCAGTTATCGCACTTTGCTATGCACTATGGGTGATTAAAACAGGCTCTTCTGATTTAAAAACATTCCTTCTCGGAATTGGTTTATTCGTAGTCGGCTTTGCCTTCTATCCATTAATGAATCGCGATACAAAACAAGATAAAAACGAGCAAGTTGCCTAAAGCAATTGAACTGCACCCCAATTGTTAGACACAGTCTAACAATTGGAGGTGCAGTTTTTCTATGGTTAAATTTACAGCTGATGAAAAAATACACATCGTTCTACGTTATTTGAACGGATATGAAAGTTACCGAGAAATCGGTAAAGCAATCGGCATAAGAGACACAGTAATTTTGAATTGGGTAAACCAATATAAACAAAATGGTGTGGAAGCTTTTTTAAAACGGTATACAAATTACACGCAACAATTTAAACTAGACGTACGAAACTTTATGATTGAAAACGGTACGTCCTTATTTGAAACGGCAGCTATCTTTAACATTCCTGCTCCCTCAACGATTGTTGTTTGGAAAAAACAACTCGAAACACAAGGAATTGATGCCTTTCAATCAAAGAAAAAGGGGCGTCCATTCATGAAAAAAGAGTCAAGTAAACAATCCAAACAAGCATCAGCTGAAGGATCATTCGAAGCACTTGAAGCACGTATTAAACAGCTTGAAATGGAAAATGAGTACTTAAAAAAGTTGAATGCCTTAGTTCAAAACAAGGAAAAGTCACGAAACAAGACAAAGCGCAAGTAGTCTATGAATTAAGGCACAAATATTCAGTGAAGGCACTCGTGAAGCTAGCTGATATTCCACGAAGCACCTATTATGATTTAGTAAAGAAAATGAATCGTCCGGATCTAGATGCCGATTTAAAGGTTGAAATTAAAGAAATTTATGAGGAAAATGAAGGTCGTTATGGCTACGTGATGAATTAACGAATCGTGGTCAGAAAGTGAATCACAAGAAGGTTCAGCGCATTATGAAAGAGCTTGGATTAAAATGTGTTGTGCGTATGAAAAAATATAAGTCTTATAAGGGGAAAGTTGGTAAAATTGCACCGAATATTTTAGCGCGCAATTTTCATGCAGATGCACCAAATCAAAAATGGGTAACGGACATCACAGAGTTTAAATTGTTTGGAGAGAAACTGTATGTATCACCTGTATTAGATTTGTATAATGGTGAGATTATTACCTATACAATTGGCTCTAGACCGACGTATTCACTTGTTTCAGAAATGTTAGAGACAGCATTAGAACGATTACCTGAAAACCACCAACTATTGATGCATTCCGATCAAGGGTGGCATTATCAAATGAAACAATATGTCCGGACACTTGAATCAAGAGGTATTGGTGCAGAGTATGTCCCGAAAAGGAAACTGTTATGACAACGCAGTCATGGAGAATTTCTTCGGGATCATGAAGTCAGAATTCCTCTACATAAAAGAGTTTGAAAGTGTAGAGGAATTTAAAATAGAATTAGAAAAATATATAGATTATTATAATAAGAAACGGATAAAGGCAAAATTAAAAATGAGCCCGGTACAATACCGGACTCACTTTTATCAAGCTGCCTAATGAAATAACCGTGTCTAACTTTTAGGGGTCACTTCAAATTTGCTCGTTTTTATTTTCACCTTATAATAGAAATAGAGGTGAAAAACATGTCAATCGAATCGCTATGGAGCAGCCGCTTCCAACAACATATTCAAAATATCATTACATACTTTGCACGTATGATTAACGGTTTACTATATAGCTTTATCTTTATTTCATGCATTGGTGCATACTATTATGCTCAGTTTCTAAAAACATCTCCTTCTAAAGGACTATCTTTCATACTCATAACGGCTGTACTTACCTTTATGATAACGAGATGCCCAATCCGCACATTGATTCAACGACCTGATGCTGTTTATTTGCTTGCACTAGAAGAGAAATTAGCATCTTATTTCAAAAAGGCGCTTCTATATAATTACATCATTCAGCTTTTCCCGCTACTATTTACGTTCCTTATTCTCGTGCCACTTGCTATGCAATCATTACAATTAACTGTACCTTTCTTATGTACAATCTTTATTGTTTTAATGATTACGAAAGCGTGGAACATGTACATACACTGGGCGTGGCGTGATCATGATGAAAAAAACATATGGCTGATCATTCGCATAGCTTGTAATGCCCTTATCATTTACATGCTGTTTTATACAGCAAATGTAATCGTATTAGGCGGATCTCTCTTACTTCTCGCTTTCCTACTTCTATATACGAAAAAACAACCTACAAAACGAATACCGTGGGAATACATAATTGAACAAGAAGAAAAATTGGATATTCGCTTTTATCAATTTGCTAGCATCTTCACCGATGTGCCTCAGTTAAAAAAACAAGTACATAAAAGAAAATGGCTTACCAGTTGGATCGAACCTTTCTTACATAAAAAACAAGCAACTTTCTTTTATTTAAATACGCTATCATTTTTACGCGGCAATGATTATTTCGGTATATATATTCGCTTAGGGCTGATTGGTGCCTTCACCTTATACTTTATACCAAACATATATGCAAAAGGCGCTATCACTTACGTCGTCCTCTATATGATTTCTATGCAACTTCGTTCCCTTTGGAAATATTTTTCGGGAAATATTATTGTAGCATTGTATCCGATTCATACTGAAGAAAGAATGAAGCAATTTCTTAGCTTAATTTCCATATTAATAAGTATTCAATTCGTTGTTTTTTCAGCTGTTATACTTGTTGCTACAGGACAATTTTTACATAGCCTTATCATTATGATTATCGGATTACTTTGGATCAAATTTATTATTGTACCAAAAACAAAAAAACGAATTACTTCATTTTAATTCCAAAAGCAGATTTCAATGACTAAAAGCCACGGAGAAAATAAATTTCCTCTGTGGTTTTTGTTATACGAGAATGAACGGAATGCCCGCACTCGATTTCTACTTTCACTTTTCTCTTGACGTAAATTGGTGCTCCTTCATCAAACAAAAGACTTTGCTTTGCTCTTATTTTTACTTCTTCATACACTAGGTTATTTCTGTTTTTTCTTAAGCTTACTTTACCCGAGGTTTTATGGTTTCACTATGATTTTTACATATAAAAACCGTAATACATGTTTACATCCCAATAAAAAGGGTATCTATTAAATTAACAGAGTAAAGGAGGGATCAATGTTGTGAATAAAAAAACCGAGCAATTAGAAGACCATATTATCGATAATCAACGCAAACATGCTTTAACAACAAACCAAGGGCTAAAAATAGCCGAGGATGAATTCTCTTTAAAGTCGGGCTTAAGAGGTCCAACCTTAATGGAGGATTTCCACTTTCGCGAGAAAATGACTCATTTTGATCATGAACGAATTCCAGAAAGAATTGTTCATGCACGCGGCGTTGGCGCACATGGTTATTTTCAACTTTATGAATCCTTAGAAGCATATACGAAAGCGGATTTCCTTACTGACCCATCAAAAAAAACACCTGTATTTGTACGATTCTCGACCGTTCAGGGATCTAAAGGTTCCAATGACACAGTAAGAGATGTACGCGGATTTGCCACAAAATTTTATACAGATGAGGGTAACTATGATTTAGTGGGTAATAATATACCCGTATTCTTTATTCAAGATGCTATTAAATTTCCTGACTTTGTCCATGCCGTTAAACCGGAACCGCATACTGACATTCCGCAAGGAGCTAGCGCTCATGATACCTTTTGGGATTTTATTGCGCAGAATCCCGAGGCGACTCATATGGTTATGTGGCAGATGAGTGACCGCGCCATTCCGCGCAGTTTACGAATGATGGAAGGTTTTGGGGTTCACACATTTCGTCTTGTCAATGCAGAAGGAAAAGCCCATTTCGTCAAATTCCACTGGAAGCCTACCCTCGGGGTTCATTCATTAGTATGGGATGAAGCTCAAAGAATTGCTGGGAAAAATCCTGATTTCCATCGTCAAGATTTATACGAAGCAATTGAAAAAAGAGATTATCCTGAATGGGAGCTTGGAGTACAGTTGATTCCCGAAGAAGATGAGCATACATTTGATTTTGATATTTTAGATCCAACAAAGTTATGGCCGGAAGAAGAAGTTCCCGTAAAACTAGTTGGTAAAATGACATTGAATAAAAATGTTGATAACTTCTTTGCCGAAACGGAACAGGTAGCATTTCATCCTGGACATGTCGTACCAGGTATTGATTTTTCAAATGACCCTCTTTTGCAAGGAAGATTATTCTCCTATACAGATACACAATTATCTCGTTTAGGAGGTCCTAATTTTCACCAAATTCCTATTAATCAGCCTGTATGTCCGTTTCATAATAATCAGCGTGACGGTATGCATCAGATGAAGATTCATCGCGGACAAACGAGCTATCACCGCAATGGCTTAAATGACAATCAACCAGCAACCGTCTCGGCCGAACAGGGAGGATATGAACATTATCAAGAAAAGATTGATGGGCACAAAATCAGAGGTCGTAGTAAAAGCTTCCTTGACTTTTATTCTCAGGCTAAACTTTTCTACAATAGCATGAGCCCGATCGAAAAGCAGCACATAAAAGAAGCATTTTGCTTTGAAGTTGGAAAATGTAAATCTGACATGGTGAAGGCAAATGTAATTGCTCTTCTGAATCACGTTGATCGTCAATTAGCACAGGAAGTAGCTGCTGTTGTTGGAGCTCCCTTGCCTAAGGAAAATCACGAAATACATTCGGATGCAAAATCACCTGCACTCAGTATGGCCAATACTATTTCTAAAGCTGCTTCCAAAAATGTTGCAATTCTATTAAATGGTGAAATAAGCGTATCCCTTCTGTCCGAATGGATTCAAGCTTTTACACAGCACCGAATGAACTATAGCATCGTAGATCAGAAAGTTTATCATTTTAATGATTCCATTAAAGTAACGGATACTTATACAACAACAGATCCCTCCCTTTTTGATGCAGTATTAGTGTTTAGTAGTGAGCCTGTCATTCAAACACCTGTTTTACAATTTGCAGAAACTACTTTTAAACATTTTAAACCGATAGCCCATCTCGTAAGTAATCCTCTTGCTTTAGATGATTGTATGTTTAAACTGGATGGGGCGGGAGTTTACAACTTAAAAGACACTACGGTGGAATCGTTTATAGAAGGCATTGCTCAAGGACGATTCTGGAACCGATAAGAAAAAGACATCGTTTTATCATTTCACATTATTATAAATTAAGGAGCTGATCGCAATGGGTAAAAAAATTGCTATTTTATTAACGGATTATTTCGAGGATACAGAATACACAGAGCCGGTAAAATCTTTTCGTGAAAAAGGTTATGAATTAACAACTATTGAAACGGAAAAAGGAAAAACGGTACACGGTAAACAAGGAAAGAGTGAAGTCGTAATTGATAAAAGTATTGATGAGGTTTCTCCAGAGAACTTTGATGCTCTATTCATACCGGGCGGATTTTCCCCAGATATACTTCGTGCAGACGAGCGTTTTGTTCGCTTTAGCAAAGCGTTTATGGATGCGAAAAAACCTGTTTTGGCTATTTGTCACGGGCCCCAGCTTCTCATCACTGCAGAAGCACTTGAAGGTCGTGATGTGACTGGATATAAATCCATTGAAGTTGATTTAAAAAATGCCGGTGGAAATTTTCATGACAAAGAAGTAGTCGTATGCCAAAATCAACTAGTCACAAGTAGACAACCGGAAGATATCCCAGCGTTTATTGAAGAATCATTGCGTATATTAAGATAGGTGCTTTCGTTCACCTCGTTTATTTACATGAAAAACAAATTTAACCAGTGGGGATTTTGTTCATCCCCACTGGTTATTATTTCATATTCATCGGACAGTTATGGACAGCCTGTCCCCCAAATATCTCTTTTTTCTCACCCTAAAATTTTTCATCCTATTCATCGACATTTATCATATAGTGAAAATGACTATACGATTCGTATCCATAAGTGAAATAACGATTTTACACATACAAAATAAAAAAGGGGAGCCTTATTATGAATAACACTCCACCTTCAACACCCGAAAACACCTCAGAAAACAATAGCCGTGACATTACATTGCAAACATTACGTGTCATCGTCCTCATTAGTGGTTATATTCTTGTAACTCTCTCAGAAGTAGGTGAACTGAAAGTCTTATTAACAAATCCGAATCACAATCTTGACTTAGCTGAAGTTGTCCCGTTTTAATAATGATTTATAAGAACTGAAAGAGAATAAGAAAAAGATTTTCTTTCAACTTGAAACTCAAATCAATCTAAATACAAAATAACTCTAATGAAAATCCTCCAAATTGGGGGATTTTCTTTTACTTGATGACGGATGTTGGAATAACAATTCATTTATGATTTTTCGGTATCCCCTATCGGCAACACAGTAGAATATTTAATTTCACGGAGCGCCAGACTTGTCTGTATTTTTGTAATGCCAAGCTTATTTAACTTTCTAATAAAACGTTCTAATTCTTTGCGATCTCGATTGGCTACTTTCAGTAAGTAATCGTATTCCCCTGTTAAACAATGACACTCTAACACTTCTGGCATCGATTGTAATTCTGTTTCTAACACTTCTAGCTTTTCTGCTTGATGAATATTTGTACTCATAAAAATAAAGCATAACAAATCAAACCCAAGTTTTTCTTGATTTAAAATTGCAACTTGTTTATCAATAAATCCTTCATTCTCCAGTCTTTTAATGCGCGCATGCATCGCCGATGGTGATAAATTTACACGTCGCGCTAATTCCGCATTACTTACTTGCGATTCCTTTTGTAAAATATCAAGTATTTGTACATCTAAATCATCCAATACCTTAATAACGGAAGACTCCATCAAACTCCCCCTTTTTTCCTTACCGATGATTCTTCGAAAAAACACATCATAACTATATGAAATACGAATCTTTTTTCCTTAAACAGATGATTGGCAAAATATTTTATTGAATTTTCACCATTATACAAAAGAATATATTAGATTTGAAGAAAAAATGCTAAAATGATTTACAATTCATTCTTATTTTGTAAAAGGGGTTTGAAGTCATGCCTTATTTTTATGTTTTTTTATTATTATTAACAAGCTTATTATGGGGAGGAAATTTCGTCGTTGGAAAATCACTTGTTGATTATGCTTCGCCAATGACACTTACAAGTTTAAGGTGGATCATCGCGATTGTTTGTTTATTACCGGTTGTATGGCTGAAAGAAAAGAAACTCCTCCCGCCGCGTGCTGCTCTTCTGCCGTTAGTGCTGATGGGAATTACAGGAGTTGCTCTTTTTAATATTTTTCAATTTTTAGCACTTGAGAACACATCCGCTACGAATGTTGGGCTCATCTCAACATTAAATGCGATTTCAATCGCCTTATTTTCCGCTTTATTTTTAAAAGAAAAAATCAATATGCTTCAAATTCTTTCTATGATTCTATCTTTTTTTGGTGTTCTTCTCGTTCTATCAAAAGGGGATGTTTCCATTTTATTTTCGTTACATTTCAATAGTGGAGATGTATGGATGATTGCTGCCGTTTGTATTTGGGGCATCTACTCCGTTTGTAGTAAATGGGCAACGAAAACAATATCCCCCATGCTAGCAACTTTCTATTCGGGAATTTTCGGTGTTATCCTATTATTACCTTTTCATATCCGTACATTTACTGTGACGAAGATCGATGCTTCCTTTCTGACTTCTTTGCTTTACACTGGGCTTGTTTCCACTGTCGTCTGCATGGTCCTTTGGAATATTGGCGTACAAAAATTAGGAGCGACAACGTCGGGAATCTTCTTAAATTTCAACCCTATTTTCACTGCTATATTAGCATTCCTTTTCTTAGGCGAAGCGTTAACATGGGTGCAAGTGTTAGGAACAGCAATTGTTATCACAGGTTGTTATTTATTTTCTCATTTTAAAACCGCTATCTTGCAGCCGCGCGCACCACTTGCGCGCAATCATTAAAGAAAACGCCGTGATATTACGGCGTTTTTTTCGCTCTTATAAGTTTCAATTTTTGTCCTGCCTTCACATAAGATAATAGCGGAATATCCTCCTTTACTATCTTTCCAACTACATTCACTTTTTCATCTTCTGGTAAATCGTGAAGCGTTATTTGTAATTCTCCTGCATATCGGCCATATAATTCGTTATCAATTGTAATACTTCCACGCTTTCGTTCCACTGTATTATCTGCTCGTAATATAGCTGGATTTTCTTCTCTTGATTCTACAGAACGAATGACATCACGTGCTGGATCAAACCGATTCGTATGCACTCTTTCTATCCTCTCTACTATCTTCTTCTCATTTATACAAGGTGTATAACGAATGGGAATCACGCCTTTTTCTGCACATGCAATGTCTTGTAAACTTTGCAAACTCCCGCTTATATCCCCGATTAACACTTTATCTACACTACATTCTTGTACACATTCTAAATATGCCTCAAGCGGCCGCATATATCGGTGTTTTTCCAATGTTGGCAGTCCTTCATATAACGGGCCCCGTTTTTCACCATCACCAGGAATAAAAGCCATCGTTTTCATACCATATTGATGTAAATAGTGATTTCGCTTTTGTAAAAACGATTTTGCTAATCCCGTTTCCGGACGCGGGTAAAAGTTGTGCCACGCTTCTACAGAATCGACTCTTATATTCTCCTTACAAAGTTCTTTCCAAAAAGATGGTGTGATTGTACTTGCATTTAATGCAACTTTCATCTTACGGGATATATGAGCAATTTGCTTTGGTTCTATCCCATAATCCATACGTAAACCTGTAATTCCCCAGCCTAGTAGCTCTTCTACATTTTCATATGAAATGCCTAAATGGTGTAATGATTTTGAAGATACATCTACCATTAATTCCATTTCATACTTTTGCGCCTGTCTTCCAAGTATTTGTATGAGTTCTTTATACGTATTAGGATCATCTTCTGGTATATGAAGAGACGTGAAAATAGATGAAAATCCATTTTCTTTAGCAACTTTTAACCATTCTTCTTGTTGCTTTACTCGCTCTTTTGCAAGATAAATCGAAACTCCTAGCATATGAATCTTCCTCTCTATTAATAGAAAAAGAGAAAGGAATCCCTTTCTCTATATATTTTCTGCCATTTCTTCTTTAAATCCGAAGAAATACGTAAAAATAAAACCAAAAACATAAGCGATTACTAAACCAAGGAAATAGAGTAAATATTTATTATCGGCAATGAGCGGAATTAACGATATCCCTGATACGCCGATTCCAAGTGAAGCCGTTTTCATAACTGCTTGAAAAGCACCGCCAACAGCCGCTCCTAAACAAGCTGTAATAAATGGTTTCCCAAGCGGTAATGTCACCCCGTATAATAACGGTTCACCAATCCCTAAAAATCCAACTGGCAATCCCCCTTTAATAACATTGCGAAGGCGTTTATTTTTTGTTTTCACATAGATTGCAATCGCTGCCCCTACTTGCCCAGCTCCTGCCATTGCCAAAACTGGTAATAATGGCGTTACATGTGTTTGATGAATAAATTCCATGTGAATCGGTGTAAGTCCGTGATGTAATCCGACCATAACGAGCGGTAAGAATGTTCCTGCAAGCACCGCACCTGCAAGAGCTCCTCCAATATTTAAAATCGCATTTATTCCACTTGTAATTCCATCGGATAATAGTCCCGCAACTGGCTGAATAGCTAGCATCGTTACTAAACTAACAACTAATACTGTAACGAGCGGCGTCACTATAATATCAATAGCATTTGGAACCGCTTTTCGGACTTGTCTTTCTACAATAACCATGAGCCATGCTGCAAAGATTACGGCAAATAAGCCACCGCGCCCTGGCACTAACGCTTCACCAAATATTTTCACATTTGCCATAGCCGGGTTGAAAATTAAAATACCCGCGATGGCGCCGAGAACTGGTGTACCACCAAATTCTTTCGCTGTATTCCAGCCCACCAAAATCCCTAAAAATGTAAAGATACCGCCGCCAATTAAAAGTAGGATTTGCAGCCACGTCGCATTTGGATCTGCCCCTGCATTTTTTGCGAAATTCGCAACCCCATTTATAATACCTGAAGCAACAAGGCCAGGAATTAACGGAATAAAAATACTTCCTATTTTTCGCAAAAAGTTTTTCACTGGTGTATTATTTTTCTTCTTAATGGCCGATTTCATTTCTTGCCCAATGTCTTCAAGATCGTTATCATGGGCCACTTCCCCTATTCGTAGCCCTGTCAACACTTCCATTTCAGCCGCTACTTTATTGACAGTTCCCGGTCCAACGACAACTTGCAATGTTTCATCTTCAATAACGCCCATTACACCGTCAACTTTTTTCAATTGATTCATATTCACTTTACTTTCGTCACGAAGTGTAAGACGTAATCTCGTCATACAATGTGCAATGCTGCGTATATTTTGTATTCCCCCAAGTTGCTCTGTAATTTCATTTGCCATTCGCTGTTCTTTCTTCATAGTAGAATCTCCCCCCTCCCCATTTCTATAGCGCCTTCTTCACAAATCCTTTTGCATCTTTTAATTTTTCAAGTGCTTCCCCATATTCACACTGTAGTAATATCATAACGATTGCTGCTTTCACATTCCGATTTGCCTTTTCGTAATATGCCTCTGCATCCTTGTAATCTACCTCTGTTGCTTCCATAATAATTCGTTTAGAACGTTCCACTAATTTTTGATTGGTTGATTGAACATCGACCATTAAGTTTTTATATACCTTTCCTATACCAATCATCGAAGCCGTTGAAATCATATTGAGCACTAACTTTTGAGCCGTGCCCGCTTTTAACCGTGTCGATCCAGTTAGCACTTCAGCACCCGTTTCTACTTCTACACTCACTTGTGCTAACTTACTCATTTCAGCCCCTTTATTACAAGAAATACTCGCTGTCTTTGCCCCAACATAATTTGCATATTTTAATCCACCAATGACATATGGTGTGCGACCACTCGCCGCAATTCCAATCACTGTATCTTTATCATTTAACTGAATCCCTTTTAAATCTTCCATCGCCAATTCTTCGCGATCCTCTGCACCTTCTACCGCCTTAGTAAACGCTTTCATTCCTCCTGCTATAAATCCTTGTACTTGTCTCTCGTCTGTACCAAATGTAGGAGGACACTCAACAGCATCTAAAATACCTAATCTGCCACTTGTTCCAGCACCGATATAAATTAAGCGTCCACCATTTTGAAAAGATGAAATTACATTTCGAACGATTTTTTCAATTTGTTCAATCTCATTGTGTACTGCTATCGCGACTTTACGATCTTCTTGATTCATCGCCTCTAAAATCTCTTTTATACTCATTTCATCTAAATTCATCGTGTTTTCATTCCGATGTTCTGTCGATAAACGCTCTAACATTCTTTCACCTTCTTTGAAATTTTGTTTCATACTTTTATTATATAACCAAGAAATTAAAAATCAATATTCACCATTCATTTTATGATATTTCATTTTCATTCATGACGAAATTGTGTCTTTCTCATATAAAAAAGAGCCCGTCCAAAAGAACAGGCTCTTCGTTCATTTAAATTGCTTTCAATACTTGAATCCCTTTTACAATATTCCAAATGAAATAGTAAATACTTATGATACCCGCAATTACAAATGTAGCGATAACAGCAATACCAACTGCACCATCATTCGCTGAACTTAGTCCAAATGCACCGGATATTACAAAACCTATGATTACAACTACATACGGAATGAAATGTGTCCATAAAGCTTTCTTTGCATGATATTTCACTTCTTCTTCTGCAACAAAATAAATAATGATTGGAAGAAGAAATGGTGCAAAAAAGATACTAAAGTAACTTAAAGAAGCTAATATATGATTTCCGTTCATTTCTTTCACCTCAAAAAATAGAATGATTTCTTATGTCCTTATTATTTCATAAGAACAATCATAAAACTATTTAAAAACCTTACGTAAAGATGACAATGATGTAAGATTTCGCGAGGGGAATTTTGCCGCTTATAAAGAAGGCCAGCAAGTACTGTATGTAAAGTTTCACTTTAACTTTCTTAACCGAACTGCTTCCGCTCTCGTTTCCATAAAGCGATCCAACACTTGATCGCCCATCCGATTAAATGTAATGACATATAATGCATCAATGATATTTAATTGTGTCATTCGAGACGCAATACTTGCAATGCGGTAATCTTGCTCTACATCTGGGATGCAAAGATGTATATCAGCTTCTTTATATAACGGCGATAATTGGTCAAGTTTCGTAATCGCAATAACAGTTACTCCTTGTTTTTTCGCATATTGCGCCATTTCTAATACATCTTTTGTGCGTCCCGATGTTGAAATAGCAACAAAGACATCGCCTGTCTTTAAATTCGTAATAAGCGGAAGCATCATGTGGAAATCAGAAAGCATCATCGCTGTAAACCCAAGTCTTGTAAATTTATATGCTCCATCCATTGCTGGTGCAGCGGATCCACCAACTCCGTAAAATAATATCGTTCCCGCATTTAAAATAGCATCTGCTGCTTTTTCTAACTCTTTTTTATCAATTGCTGTCACACTTGCCTCAATGGCAGCCTTATTCACATATGTCACTTTATTAAACAAATCAAACGGACCATCTTCTGTATTTAGCACGGAAAAATCATTAATATTATAATCGGCAATCGTTAATTCACGAACAAGCGCTAATTTAAATGCTTTAAAGCTGCCAATGCCAATCGTTTTACAAAAGCGCACGACACTTGCTTCACTAGCTCCCGCATTATGAGACACTTCTTTCGTCGTTAAATTTGGAACAATTTCAGCATGTTCCATAATATACTGAGCGACCTTTTTTTCAGCGGGGGAGAATTGATCCATATCATTTTCAATTTTAAATAATAGTGTTGATGCCTTCACTGGTCATCCTCCATTCCTTACTCTTATTTTTATTGTAGCTTAATCACCACTTTCATTCCATCCTACTCACCATATATGAGCCTTTTTTCAAATATATCGTATATCGATCAACCAACAAATTCGTCAAATCACCGCTACTAAAAATGTAAAAAAAGAGCCCGTCCAGTTGCACAGGCCCTTCCTTTTAAACAAAATATTTCTTTAACAATGGCGGTGTAATAATCGTCGTTAATATAACAACAATGACAATTGCGGTAAAGTTCTCTTTTGCCAGTAAATTTGCGGTTAATCCATTTGCCGCAATAATAAGTGCTACTTCTCCGCGTGACACCATGCCGGCTCCAATACTAATCGAGGATTTTAAATTAAATCCTGTTAATCTTGCTCCTAGTCCTGATCCAACTAACTTTGTCAAGATTGCAATTATCGTCATCAAAACGATAAACCAAATTTGGCTTCCAATCCCTTGAAATGTAATTTCCATTCCGATACTAACAAAAAAGACTGGTACAAAAATAGCATAGGCAATCGGTTCAATTTTATGTTCTACTTCATGCTTATATGTTGTTTGCGATATGGCAATTCCGGCTGCAAAAGCTCCGATAATCCCGGCAATCCCCATTTGTTCACTATAATAAGCAAATGAAAAACAAATAATAAGTGCTGCACTAATCAATGCTTCTGATACACGAAGCGGCACTAACATACGCATAATCCACGGAACGACTTTCCATCCAATTACAATAATACTAATAAAAAAGATGGCTTTTTTAGCAATTATAAGGGTAATGTTTACATCTTGTGTCCCTAAAAAACTCATAACAAAGGCTAATAAAATTACAACAATGACATCGTCAAAGACGGCAGCTCCGAGAATGGTTGTGCTCTCCCTCGTATTCATTTTCCCTAAATCACGCAATGTTTGAACAGAAATACTGACGGAAGTTGCACAAAGTAATAATCCTAAGAAAATGGCATGCGACTGCATCATTCCAAACGCAATTCCCGCTAAATAGCCACCGAGAAAAGGAAAAATAATACCGCCGATTGCAACTGCAAATGATGATTTTAAATTACGATTTAGTTCTTCTAAGTCTGTTTCTAACCCTGCCATAAACATAAGGAGTAAAACACCAATTTCACTTAGTTCATCAATGAGTTCTGAACTATCAATAATCCCTAAAACTGCCGGACCAATAATAATACCAATAATTAATTTTCCTAATACAGATGGTTGACCAAGTCTCACACTAATGTCACCAGCTAGTTTTGTGCAAAGTAAAATAACAACTAGTTCAAAGTAAAACAGCATAGCATCTTCTCCTACTTCATAGAATACGTCTATTCCTAACGGTAGTCTCTGCTTATTGATGCCATTTTATTTGTTACATTTTTTGTTTGACGAAATATTCCAAACTATAATAATATCGCTCACTATGGCATACAGCGAGCGATATTTCATATCCTTTCTATTCGATTATTTTTTGTCTTTCTTCTTTTTCCATACCGCTACACTATCAAAGAAAAAGTTAATAAATAATGTTCCTAACCCAGCTAATAAAAATGTCATGAAAAATAGAATCCATATGCTTTTATCTTTCCAAAAATAATATCCAACAAGGAGCACAATAGCGATCCATACATATTCAAGAATTCTTTTCAGTTTTTTCTCTTCCAAAATTATTCGCTCCCCTATTCAAGCTTCTTCTACTTTTAGTATAGCAAAAAAGAAGCCCATCATCACGAGGCTTCTTCTCCGTTTTACTTATGCGCTTGTTTTTTCACAAGATTCATCGCATGTTTCAATGTGCGTTGCATATTATTTACTCGGTTCTCTTTTACATATTGATCTTTCCATACAGCTTCTGCCACAGTAATTTTTTTCTCTAACGCTTTAATGGGCCCTTGCGTTTGCTGTCCTTGTCCTTCTTCTAAAAGAGCTTTTGCCAAGTCGATCGTTACTTTTAACTTATCCTTTGCTGTTTCTGGTATTTGTTCCGTTATTTTTGATTGTATAAACTTTTGATGGGCCGTCTTTAAGCTTTGATGGGCTTGCGTTACTTTTTCTTCTATAACCGCCATATGCTCGAAAACGTTCTTGGCTTCATTATAACGGTTCTCTAATTCAATAAAAGCAGCCTTAGAATATTGCCCTTCTTTATCACCAAATTCATAGGAACCTGCCAATGTTTCTTTTCCTTTTCCAATCTCTTCGTATAAATTATTTAATTGCTCAATTTTCGTACGATTTGCAAATTCACGATAAGCTGCTGCTACTTCTGAAGCATTTAATGCTTTACTATATAATTTTGCAAGAGCAACTTGTCCATGTAATGGAATTCCACCATTACCGTTACTACTTGGATCTGCTCCAATCGCAAATGGTACATTCGGATGAGACACATTTCCAGTTGCTGGTTTACTATTTACTTTTTTACCATCAACATAAATCGCTACCTCATTACCGTTATACGTTCCGGCTATATGATAGGTTTGATTTGCTTCTAATTGAACGCCAACACGTTTGTAATTACCGCCAATATGAGCCCACAATTCCACATACCCATTTTTTGTAGATTCAAAACCAATTCCGCCGCTTTCTGTATTTTGCAAAATACCTTGGCCGCGAATTTCATTCATAGAAAATACCGCTTCTAAAGTAAATGCCTTTGTTACTTGTTCCTTTTATGCTGCTGAAAACGGAATATAACCGAACGTATTCGCTTCTCCGCTTAATTTCATCACATGTTTCTTAAGTGCAGCGTCATACACAATTGGTACATTCCCTTTTACATCTCCCTTCACACCAAATGATGACTGATCTTGAAACGTACCGTCTAAGAAATTCACGTCAAATACATCTGCTTTTGGTACTTGTACATTCGGATCGATAACTTCTGTTTTCGTTGTTATTTCCGCTGACAAAGGGCGTTCACTTTCATTACCAAATGAATCGATTGCGACTACCTCTACATTATATGTTTTCCCACCGTCTAATCCCGCTAATGTAAATGTTAATTCTTTCGGCACTGGATCACGGTAGAATTCTGAGAATGCTAATAACTTATTTTTTATTTCACCCGTTTCTTTCTCTCTTGCTTGTAAGCGATAAGAATGAACAAGCAAATGATCTGTAGCTTGCGGGAATGTAATAGTCGCCGAATTCTCTGTTATATTTGATACCATTAATTTTTCATCTTGTTCAAAAGATGGCTTGTCCTGATCGCGATTTTCTACATATTTAAAAGTATCTTTTTTTGCTGGTAATTGGATTTTCCAAGGCTCACCTGTCCAAGAATTTGTATGAAAATCACGGCGATGAATCGTTACTTCTTGATCGTCTACTTCTACTAATAATCCTTGACTCAGTTCCCTAGCTCCTGGCGGAATATTCCCTTGTACTTTTCCACCTTCTACTTCCATATAACTAATAGAGGCTGTACCAACAGAAGTAAATTCTTTTTGATGAATCGATCTTGGATCATCTAAAGGATAATGAGAATGACCAGAAAACGTAATTGCTTGTGGGTACTCTTTTAGTACATCATTTATTTTCGCGCTATCCTTCGTACCCCAATCTTGGCTTCCGTACACTGTATCTTTAATATGTTGATGTAAAAACACAAAGATTGGCTTTTCTGGATCATCATTTTTCGCTTTCACCATTTCTTCTTTTAACCAATTTATTTGTTTATCAGAATAAGATCCATGTGTCGTTCCATCTTCTGGAGACAGAACAAGGAAATGATATCCCTTTACTACCTTGTGATAATAGATGGATTCCATACCTGTTTTTCCCAAGAAACGTTTTTGCGCTTTCTCTGCTGATAATCCGTTCCAATAATCATGATTTCCTAAAGAATTCATTCTCACTGCATCTTTATTGGCATATTGATTATACACTTGCATAAAACGATTATATTGCTCCACTGAACCTGTGTCTGTAAAGTCTCCCACAATAACAAATGCATCTTGCTTCAGCGCAAGCGTATTCAATTGCTCAATCGCTCGCTTCCAGCGAAATATATCATCTGTACCACTATTTTTGATATGCACATCACTTACAACTGGAAATACTAGCTTTTTCCCCTCTGTTTTTTTCACTTCCTTCTTCTCCTCTGCTTGAACCGAAGGATTCCATAGAAATGATATAAGTGCGAATACAAATACTGCGAATACGCTGATTAAACTTCTTAGCTTCCATGCAAATTTCCTACTCAATTTAACTCCTCCTCGTTTGCTTTATACAATACAAGGATTATTGTAACGAAAGCATATTAATCTAAATCGAACTGTTTGTGAAGGATATTACAATACTGTAAATAGAGTGTCATTTCTATATGTAGTTACACATCCTCGTCTTCTTTTTTAAACAGAAGACGAGGAATTGATGAATCTTTATTAATAAGACAACTATAGTCCAACATTTAATAGTAGTAAGAACAAATCATATAAGGAGGGAATGTCGATGCAAAAACATAAAAAAATAGGCTGTTTTGCCCCTTTATCTATTATATGTGAAGTCCCATGTCCTCCCGCCCCTCCTATATCAAACGCTGAATTCGTTACAAATGAATTTGCGGGGAATTTCCTAATTACAAATGACACGTTTCTTCCTGAAACAAATCAATTCAAACAATCAGACTCCACTTTCGAACTTTGGAAAGGAGATGGACTATCGTCATTATCAGGTAGTATTTCTGTATATAATAATCGAAACAGTACAAATGCAATTACTGTACAAATTGTAGGTGAAACGACAAATACGTTAACCGCCTTGCCAGGTAATACGGTTTCATATACCGGTTCAGGATTACAATCTGTTTCCATTATCGATATACGAAATGATCCTTCTATCTATATAGAAGGCCGCTATTGTTGTCAAATTACATACTGTAAATTCAAAAATGATTGCATGTAAGTGCATCCCATATTTTACAAAAAAATCGTGCGAACATCTTCTTTGTTCACACGATTTTTTCTATATTTCGCTAAATTAAAGTATATCGGATTGTCATACAAAATTCGCCGGTTTCCGCTGCTGCTGTTCCTAAAATTGTCACAGTATCAAAACGTCTCACTGTAAAGGATGCACCGCTTCCAGTAGCCACTGTAATCGTTTCTACAGCCGTTCCGCCTATACCACCACTATAGAAAACGAGCGTAACAGGACCTGTTCCTGTATCTACTTTCAAGTAACCTGATGCATAAATGTCTTGCGCAATATTATCAGCATAAATAATCGCAGGTGCCGCTGTTGCCGTCCAATTTATACACACTTTATCTTGTACAATATTTTTTTGCGAATTTGCACAACACGAAAGATTTGCACTATAATTTTTCATTTTAAATCCCCCTCTATGACATGACATAGCGCGTTGTAATACAAAACTCTCCTTGATACGTACCCACTGGCGTTGCTGGCGTTACAATTTGAATCACATCAAAGCGACGGAACGTAAAAGCAACGCTCATTCCTTCTGTCACTGTAAACGTTTGAATAATTCCTCCACCTGAATCCAATACATTCACCGTAATCGCATTCGCAGGACTAACTCCAGGTCCAACGTCATATGTTAGATAACCAGTCCCTACGATATTTTGGTTAATATTATTCCCATAGACTGTAAACGTACTAGCTTCCGCACTAGACCAAGGATTACAGACTTTATCTTGCACAAAATTGCTACTTTCATCTGGACAACAAGTTAAAGCAGTTACAGAGCAATCACAAGCCATAGTTTCTCTATCTCCTCTCTCTTACTATATTCCCTATATATGTATGCCCTCTTCATCCATTTGCCTGTATGATTCATCTATTTTCAAAACATAAGAAAACGTTCATCATATGTAGGTTTGAGTAACAAACAATCCAAACCACCTTCTACCCTTTCTTCATATTGTATTTATCTTGTAAATGTGGCGGTGCTATTTTTACAATAAACTGTAAAATAAAAGCCACAACAGCAATGTCATCTAATACACCAAATACAAGTAGAAAATCCGGGATAATATCAAACGGAAAGACTACGTATCCAACTAGAAGAGCGACGGTTAATACTTTCTTGGAAAGAGCAACGTCTTTTGAAGTGAAAAATTCATATAGAAATGGACCAAAACGGCGAAAATGAAAGATAAATCGAAATCTGTTCATCATTTTTTTCATCGATACGACCTCCTTTTTGTATAAAAAAACCTTTATCAAATATGACAAAGGTCTAAAAAATAAAAAACAAGAGTTTCTCCCCTTTATATAGAAAATATTATAAAAATCCCTTCAAATATTTGATACATCCTTTCCTTTTATGCCTGCTTAGCATTCCCTTAAATGATAAAAACATAAATAAAAAGCCACGCGATGAAGTGGCTTTTCTAAGCATTCTTAAAGCGGGTTACATTTTGGCATCTCTAAACCAGATGATTGGGCTAATTTCAATAAATAATAACATTCTTCCCTTGCCATATGATCTGCCATTCTTGCGGATAGTGAGCTGAGTATTTGCTCGGATAACTCTAATTCTTCTAGTTCATGAAGAAAATGCGAGAAAAGATTGAGCTCTAACGAAACATCTTTCGTAAATTTTTTCAAGGCTGGAAAATGATGAAGTTCTGTACGTAAATACCCCGTCATTTCAACAGCTTTTAAATAAAATTGTTCAAAATGCATCGCATATTCCTCGCTCTTTTCTTTCAAACGTTTCTCCACCAAATCAAGTTCCCCTGCAATCGATCCCGCATGACCAGCCGCATCTGTTAACCAAACAAGGTGATAATGCAATTCATGAAAAATAGGCGGCACCTCACCTTTTATTAAATATTCTAATACCGTTATATATTCTTCGACTTCATTTACCATATGATTAATAAAAGTAGGAGTAAAATGAATTGTGATTTTTCCTTCCAACTGCTTCTGCACAATACTTAACTTAAATGTTCTCATTTCCTCAGCTGCTTGCTTCGCCTCTTTTGCAAATGCAACTAAATTTACAGTATGAATTTCACTCAAATACTTTTCAAACTTCGAAACAAAATACTTCGCCTTATCAATGTCACCTTTTTCTTTTGGAGCTAGCGCATCTAAAAGAAATTGAGCATGATCTCCAAGCACTCTTAACCAAAATTTATGTTCAAATAATGCGCTTTCTTCATAAGTTCGATCCATATTTCATTCCCCTCCCACACTATATTTCACACACCATTAGCCCAAAAATATTCACATGAAAGCTAACTTATTTTTGATTCAATGTATAGTTCATGTTGATCAGGATCATGAACGATAATAACCGTTCCATTCGGATTATGTTTTTCAGAAAACGATATTTGATAAAAAGCTAGCTTTTTCTTCACCTTTTCTATATCAGAAATGGCAATCCGTATCTCTTTAGGCGTAATCTGCTCTTCATTTGTTCTATGCGTTCGATTTTTACTCGTCATAATACAAATTCTCGTTGGACCGACATCATACCATACACCCGTAACATCTAATTGTGGCCTCTCTGAATTAGGCTTTAGACCTAAAATTCCTTCATAAAAATATAATGTATCTTTTAAATTTCTTACTTCTAATAAAACAACATTTATAATTTGCTCCACAACTCTCTCCCTCCTGTACTCCTTCCTTTTTTCTATATGTGTCATAAAAGGGGATTATGTCTGAATACATTATGTAATGATGAGTTTTTTAGTTTTATAGAAGGAGGTTCTATCATGAACAAATATATGAAATCTTATGTTCCCTATCATAGTCCTCAAGATCCTTGCCCTCCTATTGGAAAGAAATATTACTCCACTCCTCCTAATCTATATTTAGGATTTCAGCCACCCAATTTACCACAGTTTGCTCCGCAAGAAGCTTTAAAAAAAGGGACTTTATGGCCTGTTTTTTATGATTATTACAAAAATCCATATGAAAAAGGACGGTGAGCATAATCGTGGCTGAATCATTACCAAAAGAATATTATGAGTGGCTTGAAGAACTGCAAGCACTGGATTTTGCTCTCGTTGAACTGACATTGTATTTAGATACACATCCAGATGATGTTGCAGCGATTGAACAATTTAATGATTTGTCTTACAAAAGACGCTTGCAACAACAAAAAATAGAAAAGAAATATGGCCCTCTTCAGCAATTTGGAAATAGTTACTCAAATGCTCCGTGGGAATGGAGCAAAGGCCCTTGGCCATGGCAAATATAAAGGAGAGAGACTATGTGGATTTATGAGAAAAAATTACAATATCCTGTAAAAGTAAGTACTTGTAATCCTGCACTTGCCAAATTATTAATTGAGCAATATGGTGGTGCTGATGGTGAACTAGCTGCTGCGCTTCGCTATTTGAATCAGCGCTATACGATTCCAGATAAAGTAATTGGGTTACTGACAGATATCGGTACAGAGGAATTTGCTCATCTTGAAATGATTGCTACAATGGTTTATAAACTAACAAAAGACGCATCGCCTGAGCAAATGAAAGCTGCTGGCCTTGATCCACATTATGCAGATCATGATAGCGCTTTACATTATCATAATGCAGCTGGTGTGCCTTTTACCGCAACTTATATTCAGGCTAAAGGGGATCCAATCGCAGATTTATATGAAGACATTGCAGCCGAAGAAAAAGCAAGAGCGACATATCAATGGCTCATTAACTTATCAGATGACCCGGATATAAATGATAGCTTACGCTTTTTACGAGAACGCGAAATTGTCCATTCACAACGCTTCCGTGAAGCTGTAGAAATTCTAAAAGAAGAGCGTGATCGGAAAATTTATTTTTAACGTATTCCATACACATACTCTACTGGTATGTGTATTTTTTATGAAAAGAAACAACCTCCTCAGAAACAGTATAATTATTCAATTTAACGTATTAATTTTTATTTTTTAAAAATTTCCTATTGCTTTCTAGTCATCAGACCTTTAAAATAATAACAGTTACTCGACAAATTATTTGAATTTTCGACAAAAACCTTAGGAGGATTTTCTATATATGCGTAATACGTTAAAGCCATCGCAAATTCTCTCCATTAGCTTATTGCTATTTGCAGTTTTCTTTGGCGCTGGCAATATGATTTTCCCACCCCTGCTCGGACTTTCTTCTGGAAAAAATATGTGGGTGTCTATTTCAGGATTTATCATTACAGATGTAGGTTTATCATTATTAGCAATTGTCGCTGTTGCTCTTGCAGGCGGCAGTTTTAAAAATTTAGCAAGCCGTGTTCATCCAAAATTCGCAGCAATATTAGCTATTATTATTTATCTTTCAATCGGCCCGCTATTTGTAATTCCAAGAACAAGTTCTGTTTCTTATGAAATTGGGATCGCACCCATTTTTCAAGATCATTGGTATTCTATGCTTGTTTTTAGTTTTATTTTCTTTACGATCGTCTACTTTTTATCCTTAAATCCATCCAAGCTAGTTGATCATATTGGAAAAATATTAACGCCTGTTTTACTTGGAATCATTGCGGTTATGGCAATAAAAGCTATTCTTACACCCGGCTCTTTCGTAGCACCTATCGGTGACTATAAGGAAATGCCATTTTTCAAAGGATTTCTGGAAGGATTTTTAACACTCGATGCAATCGGAGCTCTTGTTTTATCAACAATTGTTGTAAATGCCATTCGCCAAAATGGCGTTAACGAAAAAACATCGATTGCGAAGTACACCATTATTTGCGGAAGCATTGCAGCATTCTTTTTAACAATTGTTTATTTCTTACTTGGCTATATCGGGGCATCACACGGGAACCTTGGCCAGTTTGAAAATGGCGGTCAATTGTTAGCTACTGTGATGTATCACTTATTTGGGACAAGCGGTAATATTTTACTAAGCATCGCTATTATATTCGCTTGTTTAACAACAGCAATCGGTGTCGTAAGTGCATTTGCTAACTATTTTACAAACGTATTAACGAACGTTTCTTACAAAAAACTCGTTCTATCTGTTTGCATCTTTAGCTTTGTTGTTTCAAATTTAGGCTTAAGTTTGCTTATTAAAATTACATTACCTGTATTAATTATTTTATATCCAATTACAATCATTTTAATTTTCGTATCATTTATTGATAAATATACAAAACGAAAACCATCTGTTTATATCGGAGCAATGGTTGCAGCGTTTCTCATTAGCTGTATGAACGCCCTTGATAATATTGGAATGATTCCAGAGGCTATTACATCGATTGTCAGCACAATTCCTTTTTATAAATTAGGAGTTGGTTGGATCGTCCCAGCAATCCTTGGTGGAATTGTTGGTTATTTCATTCCGCAAACGCAAATGGAAGGTGAAGTTTCCACGAAATAAAAGCCTGTACCAAACGGTCATAAAAATTGATCATTTGGTGACAGGTTTTTATTTTTACCTCGTGCAACATAAGTACAAACATACAAGAAATGAGTAAATTAGACCCATTTCTTCACCTTGCCGCTATGAAAAAAATCACTAGATTATGAACCTAGTGATTCTTTTCGTATTCTATCGTCTTGTTTCACAAATGGCATATACAAAATGAAACACCCAATAAACGCTACAACTTCTAATGAAAGAATATAATATGGATGCGGTCCTAACATATCAAGTAAGGAAGCTGTTTCTGGTTTATGTGCTAAAAACATATAATTTCCACCTGTTTTATAATTCACAAATGAAACGATTGGAATGAATGCATTTAAAAAGACCATTGTGCGTTTAATAGAGCGAAATGTTGGTCTATACCCTTCCACCCAGGTCATAAAGAGCGGTGCCCATATGAGTAAAACGTGCGCCAGAAAATATTCAATAAAGCGAAAATGCGGAAAAGCATACTGCAAATTTGGAGTTAAAATGGCTTGTGATGCTCCGATAATCCCTGTGAAAAAGAGAATTTCATATAACTTATAACTTTTTGTAATGACCATAACCGTTGCTAGTAGTAAACTTATCGTACATAACTCAAAAGGTAAAGACGTGCGCAAATTAAAGATCCCCGCCTTTACTTGCCATATATCTAATCCAATTTCACTCCCAATCAATAAAAAAGCAATCGTATATCGAACAATCCTATTCCATTTCTTTTGACGAAGTAAATCTTGATATTGATAGAGAAAATAGATCCCCACACAGATCAAAACAAGGACAACTACATGTTGTTTTGAATAAGGAACAAACGGAGCGAGTGGCGCTCCTCGAAAATAAGTTTCCACATCTCTACCCTCCCTTTCATTCATATATATAGATTCTACTCTAGACATATACACTCTAATTTATGAAAGCAAAAAAGACACCGACCGCTACTTATGATATTCTCTTCCACCTAATATTATTGTAAGAAAGAAAAACGCCGTCAATCAATTTGTCTTTCCCCCTTCTTTAGTCTTATTTCTCAGCCCAATTCACAGCCATCCATAAACCTTACAAAATTGTAATGTTATTGTAAGCTAAAACGATTTGTCATTTTTTCCCTCCCTTCTATACTGAAGATAGATATAAAAACGAACAAAAAGGTGATAAATAAATGAAAAAGAAAAATAAGGTATTCATTACGAGTGTAGTAGCAATTGGAATTGCAGCAGGTTCCTATTTTGCTTTTACTGGAGGCTCTTCTGATGTAGCAATCGCCTATAGTGGTTACAAAGTAACTGAAAAGCAAATTGAAAACACACAAAAATTCGGCGGTGAAGTCATTCCAAATGGGATGGAGACAATTGCATTCGATCCATCAAAAGGAACTTATGAACTAGCTGTCCAAAAAGGCGATGAAGTGAAAAAAGGGCAACTTCTTTTCAAGTACAATGACCCTACGATGAAATTAGGTGTTACAGAGGCAGAAATGCAAAAGAAATTAGCTGAAAAAGAAGTAACATTATTAAAGAAACAAATTGATACAGCAAAACAAACATTACAAAAAAACAAAAACGCTGGAGCACCTCAAGAAATGCAAAAAGCGGCAGAAACAGAAGTACAGCAGCTTGAGTCACAACTGGAAATGAAAAAATTTGAAGTGGAAAAAGCGGAGCAAATGATAAAAGCAAACAAAGAAAAATTAACTACCCTTTCGGTAACAAGCCCTGTAGATGGTTTCATTGATGAAATTACGAAAAATACGGATGAAAAAATAGGTCTAAATGGGATTACAATTCGTCACACTGGTCCATTAAAAGTAAAAGGACAACTGTCAGAGTTCGAATTAGCTCATGTAAAGGTCGGGCAAGAAGTAACTATTACTTCCAAAACAGTACCAGGAAAAAAATGGACTGGAAAAGTAACAGAAATCACTTCAACACCGATCAAAAGCATGGATGAAAACAAAACTGTTTCTAATTACCAATTTATTGTTACATTAAATAATAGCGAAGACTTGCAAAATGGATTCCATGTATATGTAACAAATACATCCGGTGCAGCAACTGGCACTGTTATCCCAAAAAGTAGCATTGTGAAGAAAGGGGACAAAAACGTTGTCTTTGTTATGAAAGATGGAAAGGTAAAAGAACAACCAATCACTGTTGAATTCGAAACAGATAGTGAAGCAAAAGTTTCCGGTGTGAAAAAAGGAGAACAAATCGTTTCTAAACCTGATAAAGACTTAAAAGATGGCATGGAGGTCAATGCCCAATGATTGAATTAAAAGACATCACGAAATCTTTTCAAAACGGCGCCGAATCCGTTCAAGTTTTGCACGGTATTGATATCACGCTTAACCAAGGTGAGTTTACTTCTATTATGGGACCGTCCGGTTCTGGTAAGTCAACGTTAATGAATGTAATCGGCTGCTTAGATAAACCAACAACAGGTACGTATTTATTAGCCGGTCACAACATCTCAAATATGTCTGAAACAGAGCTTGCCCACGTTCGCAATAAAGAGATTGGATTTGTATTTCAAAACTTCATGTTACTCCCACGTCTCAGTGCTCTACAAAATGTAGAACTGCCTCTCATTTACGCGGGAGTAGATAAAAAAGAACGCCGAGAACGTGCATTGGCAGCTCTCACAAAAGTTGGTTTAGCAGAACGTGCCACACATTTACCAAATGAATTATCCGGTGGGCAAAAACAACGTGTAGCCGTTGCCCGTGCTATTGTAAATAATCCGAAGTTCATTCTAGCCGATGAACCAACCGGTGCGCTTGATACAAAAACGAGCAAACAAATTATGGATCTCTTTTACGAATTAAACAAACAAGGTTCAACCATCATTATGATTACTCATGATAGAGAGATTGGAGAAGCAGCTGCGCGCCAAATTGTAATTCGTGACGGAAATATCGTTCAAGATTGGAGAGGTTAACGTTGAACACAAATGAAAATATACGTATGGCCCTTTCCTCTATCTTCGCTCATAAAATGCGATCCATTTTAACGATGCTTGGGATTATTATTGGGGTTAGTGCCATCATTACAATCATCTCAATCGGGGACGGAACAAATGAAAAGTTCCGTGAGCAAATTGGAAAAGAAAAGAAAGACCAATTCTCCGTAAACTATATAACGGAAGATTACTCGGATATGGATGGAAAAATATCAGCAAGCATGTATGACAATGTATTAAAAATCAGCGGAGTTCAAGATGTATACCCTGATGTAAGTGGAAAAGAAAAAGTATATGCAGGAAAAGAAGAATTAAATCTTGATATCATCGGGGCAAAAGGTGACTATTTTGAAGATTCCTCCAAATTCCATCTCGAGCACGGAAGGTTTTTAACAGCTGCTGATTTAGATCGACCAGAACATTCAATTGTGTTAAATAAAGAAGCATTTCATAAATTATTTTCCTCATGGAAACCAAACTTATATATAGACATAAAAGGTACACCTTACAAAGTAGTTGGTGTATATTCTAAAGAATCCATGATGGGCGGCATAAAATTCAAAGAAGGTATCATTTCTGTTGAAAATTGGCCTGTCCTATTTGGAAAAAATAATTATGATGGCATTACAGTAAAAATTGATCCATCTCAAGATAAAAAAACTGTGCAAGATGCGGTTGTAAAATCATTAAATGATGCCAAAAAACCTGAGTATACAGGGAAATTTAAAGTACAAGATCCACAAGAAGCTTTAAAAGAAATTGATAACTTTACAGGTATATTAAAAAGTGTATTCGGTGGTATTGCAGCCATTTCATTACTTGTTGGCGGCATTGGTGTTATGAATATTATGCTCGTATCTGTAACAGAGCGAACGCGTGAAATTGGAATCCGAAAAGCAATTGGGGCGACGCGTGGAAAAATATTACTGCAATTCCTTATTGAATCTTGCATTCTAACAGCATTAGGCGGATTCATTGGATTTCTACTCGGTATTTTCTTCGCTTGGATTGTTGCTATGTTTGCTGGATGGCCACTTGTCGTTTCCGTAAAATTAGGAATTATTTCTGTCGCACTTTCTATGCTCATTGGGATTCTATTTGGTTTACTACCAGCTAATAAAGCGGCAAAACTTGATCCAATCGAGTGTTTACGTTATGAATAAAAAAACGGTAGAGAAGATGTTCTCTACCGTTTTTTTGCATGATCATTTCTTCCATGTAAATCCAAATTTATCCCATGCTTGTAAGTAATCCAGTAAGAAGATTTCTTCTTCCACGATATGACCCACTACGTTTGTCTTTCCTGTATTCTCCATATCTTTTAAGGCAATTTGTAATTCACCTTTATACTGACCGTACTCTTCATTATCGATTAAAATATCCCCTCGTTTAATCGCTCTTGTATGATGCGGTTTAAATTCTTCTTTTTTATATTTCACGCGACTTTGTGTTGAGCGAATCATATATTCTGATACGTCCCCACGATAGAAATGCGGTTCTTCCAATATAATCTTTCTCTCTAACTCTGTTGTTGTATCATAAATTTCCACATCAAATATTTGCTTTTCTTTATTGATTGCCCCAAGTACTTTTAGCTCAGCTTCTGATGCGTATGCATTTGCAATAATGACATCATCAATGACCCCTGTTGCAAATAAATGCTTCGCTTGTGTTGTAATTGGTAATTCACGATGTTGTTCGATTGTACATACCCCTTCCGTTACCGGCCACGGACCATATGTTGCATCAAAAGATGTAACAAACGCTGCCGTTCTCATTCCATACTCTTTAAATTGTTTCGTGCATTTCATAAAGTGCTCATAAGAAAGACCCGAATAGCGATGTGGATAGAAATTATGACAACCAATTAAATTTTCTTTGTTCGGACGATGACTCATAATATTATCAACATATTTTGTACCATTGCTCATATTAATCTCGATTTTTAGCCCATATGGATTATATGTCATAATAGATTCTTCTAATCCTGAAAAACCAACATCTAGACGAATACCATACGCACCTAATTTATGGAAAAATGACAAATCATTATAAGAAATACCAAGCTGCTCAAACACGGCTGGACTTATATCAACGAGCACTTGAAAACCTAATTCATTTGCATGAGAAATCGTTTCCTTGAATTCTTTAATAATTGTTTCTTTGTCTCCATCAACGGATAATAAACATGTAAACACTCGTGTAAATCCATACTGATGTGCTAATGTTAAATATTCCTTATCTTTCTCTACTGTAGAATGTTCTGGATAAATAGAAATACCTAATTGTCTCATAAAGTATACGCCTCTTTCTTCATCATAATTGTAAACCTTTACAAATAAATGTAGATGAATAACCTATATCCCCTAACCATTTCCTACACTTTTGAATCCGCTTTCTTTTCGAAAAACTTCTATCAATCATAACAACTGGCAGACTATACATCTATACTTTAACTCTTTTTTTAAGAATTGTGTAGCCTTTACACAAATTTGTAAATCTTTTTCATCTAAAAAATGATTCCCCCCCACTTCAGTTCAACTTTCTTGACTGTTACATTGGCCAATACATATACTCGAAGGAACAGAGAAAAATTATAATATAGGAGATGAATGTATGGGAGAAGCTGTACTTATAGAGCGAGAACCCTTATGGACAAAAGAATTTATCGCGCTAATTTTCGCTAATTTATGTATGTTCTTAGGTTTTCAAATGTTAATTCCAACGCTTCCTGTTTACGTAAAAGAAATTGGTGGCTCAAGTTCTAATATTGGTTTTGTTGTCGGCATATTTACTGTTGCAGCACTTTTTATTCGCCCCTTAACGGGAAATGCATTGCAGAAGTTTGATAAAAAAATTATTTTAATGACTGGAACTGCCATTTGTTTGCTAGCTATGGGTAGTTATTTGTTTGCTTCAACAGTATTTCTTCTGCTAGCTGTCCGTATTTTACACGGCACTGGTTTCGGTATGACAACCACTACATATGGGACGATTGTCTCTGACTTAATTCCACCTGCTCGCCGCGGTGAAGGAATGGGATATTTTGGTCTATCTGGAACGATGGCAATGGCACTTGGTCCTCTCATTGGATTATGGGTTATGCAAAACTATAACTTTACTATTCTTTTTTTATGTGCACTATCTTGCACTGTCGTTTCTTTAATTTTAACAAAACTATTAAAAATGAAAGCAATGGCAAAGCCATCTCTCCAAAAACCTGAGACATTTTTAGATGGTTTTATTGAGAAAAAAGCTTTACTTCCTTCATTGTTAATTTTATGTATTACCCTTATGTATGGAGGAATTGGTAGCTTTATTACATTATTTGCTGCACAAGTCGGAATTACTGATATTAGCCTTTTCTTCTTATTTAACGCACTCGCAATCGCTGTAACTCGTCCATTTTCTGGAAAGTTATATGATGCGAAAGGGCATATATTTGTAATAATTCCTGGTGTTCTCCTAACTCTTGCAGGAATTATTCTTCTATCATATACAACAACGATACCAAGTTTAATGATTGCTGCTAGTTGTTATGGTAGTGGATTTGGGGCCATTCAACCGGCCTTGCAGGCATGGATGATTGACCGGGTTTCTCCGCACAGACGAGGTGTCGCTACTGCAACATTCTTCTCTGCCTTTGACCTTGGCATCGGCGCTGGGGCAATTCTGTTCGGATTTATTGCCCATTTTACAGATTATGCAACTGTATATCGTTACTCATCCGTCTTGCTTATCGTATTCCTTTTTATTTACATAACAAATGTAAGAAAAGAAAAACGATTAGGGAAAAGACACGAAAAAGCTGCTGGATGACGATTCCAGCAGCTTTTCTTATTCATTACGACGATATTTTAATTTTGTTGTTACGTTATCACCGAAATAGGTCTCTATTCCATACGCACCTGCAGCAACAACCTTCGTTGTTAATATTACTTTATCTCCAGCCAATTGAATTGTGCCCTTTTGCAGTACATTACTTCTAATATTTTTAAATGAAAATGTCCCAATCCCGTTATTATCAAACGTTATCATTGTCTCATCTTGAGATCCATCAGGCTTTGCATTTTCACAATCTCTCGATTTTTGCCCATGCATTTGTGCACCTAATTGAATTCTCGCTACATTTTTCTCGCTAAATTGAAGAGTTGCAAAAATTCCATTCCCACAATAATCATCTGAGTCTGTCCATGTTCCACTATAAGATGTGAAGTCCTTTACTTGTACTGGCTCAGGTTTCTTTGGCTCAGATTGTTCTTTAGGCTTCTCGGCTACACTTTCCTGTTGTTTTTCTTTTAATTTGAAGACAACTTTCAGCGACTTTCCTATATTTGATCCATCTGTTGCTTTTACTTTTTTCGTTACAAATACAGTATATGTCCCTTGTTTCTTTTCTTTATCTTTCGATTCAACAACCAGTTTCGTCCCATCAATTTTCAATTTTGTATCTACTTTAGCATTCTCCTCGTCCATAACATAAACAGATTCAGGCGTCACTGTCCCTGGATCAATGTTTTTCTTTAAATCAATTTCCATTGGATCATCAGCAGTAATCGATGCTTGTACTGGAACTTCCTCAAACTTTTCTTCCGTTGTCTTATTCTCTTCCTTTTTTACTTTTGTATCAACTGGCTGATCTTTGTCTGCACAACCTGCCAAAAGCACTCCACACAACATAAATACTAGCATGAAGAGCTGACTTACATGCTTCATACACTTTCCCCCATTTAACTCGTTTTTAATAGGATGACAAAAAGTTTATTACCCTCTTATCTTTTCATATTATACCATTGTGTAACAATATATTTATATATTACTTATTAATTCATATCCTCTTCATAATCTGCATATTTTTCGTATATTGACCTCACAATATATATAACGCTTCTTCATCATTATTTTTTACAAATTTACCATTAAAACCAACTAAATCCAGGAGATTCTTTAAATAAATGTAAACTTTTTATTCCTTTGTAAATTTAGTGTAAATTTTAACGATAATCCGTTTACAGTCACTCGATGTTTAGTTAATAATTACACCGTACATGAAATATAAGGAGTGGAATTCGTGGAATTTAATATTCAAGATATGCTCTTCCAATTTATTGGGGGATTAGGTATTTTCTTATTCGGAATTAAATACATGGGAGATGGACTGCAACAAGCAGCTGGAGATCGTCTCCGTGATATTCTCGATCGCTTCACAACAAATCCACTGATGGGTGTACTAGCTGGTATGTTAGTTACTGTGCTCATTCAATCTAGTTCTGGTACAACCGCTTTAACAGTTGGACTTGTAAGTGCTGGATTTATGACGTTACGCCAAGCCATTGGCGTCATTATGGGGGCAAATATCGGAACAACTGTTACAGCATTTATTATTGGAATTAAAATTGGAGAATATGCTCTTCCTATTATGGCAATCGGAGCAATCTTACTATTCTTCTTTAAAAATAAAAAAGTACAATCTCTCGGACAAGTCGTATTCGGATTTGGGATGTTATTCTTCGGTTTAGAATTAATGAGTACGGGTATGAAGCCACTCCGTTCTTTAGAATCATTCCAAGAACTAACAGTAAGTATGAGTAATAATCCTATTTTAGGTGTGATTGTTGGTACTGTATTTACTTTAATTGTACAAAGTTCAAGTGCAACGATTGGAATCTTGCAAGAATTATTCGGGCAAGGAGCAATTGATTTAAAAGCTGCCCTTCCTGTATTATTTGGTGATAATATCGGAACGACGATTACCGCTGTTTTAGCAGCAATTGGTACTTCTATCGCAGCGAGACGTGCGGCACTCGTACATGTTATCTTTAATATCGTTGGAACCATTATCTTTACAATCTTATTAATACCTTTTACAAGTTTAATTCAATATTTCCAAACATCATTAAACTTAAATCCTGAAATGACAATTGCATTTGCACACGGAACCTTTAACGTGACAAATACAATCATTCAGTTCCCATTCATCGCTGTCTTAGCTTGGATTGTAACAAAAATCATTCGTGGAAATGATGCTGCTATCGACTTTAAACCGCAGCACTTAAATCCTATTTTCATTGAGCAATCTCCTGCTATCGCTTTAACAGAAGCACAAAAAGAAACGATTCGCATGGCAGAATTTGCATTACATGGACTAAAAGAAGCAAGCTGCTTTTTAAATACGAAAGAGAAGAAGCACGCGAATATGGCAGCTCAAGTAGAAGGAGCGATTAATAATTTAGATCGAAAAATTACCGACTATTTAGTATTGCTGTCTGAAAAGCCTCTTTCGCCAATAGATTCTGAAAAACATTCCGCGCTATCATCTGTTGTCGGAGATATCGAACGCATTGGAGATCACGTTGAAAATTTAATCGAGCTTGTAGACTCTCAAATTTCCAATCGAATTACACTATCTACTGAAGCCATGGCAGAACTAAATGAAATGCTAGAGTTAACAGTTTCTACCTTACAAGATGCGATTCATGCTTTAACAAACTTTGACACCGAACTGGCTCAAACAGTCATTACGAAAGAACGTAAAATTGATCAAATGGAACGTGTATTGCGTAAACGCCACGTTATGCGCCTAAATGAGCGCAGTTGCTCCGGTGATGCGAGCATTATCTTTGTCGATATGGTAAGTAATTTAGAACGTATCGGTGACCATGCTGTCAATATTGCAGATGGCGTGTTAGGAGAACAAGGAAAATTCTCATTAAGACAAACATTATAAAGATAAAAGAGACGCTTGAATCAGGCGTCTCTTTTATCTTTACTAAAGTCGCTTTCCTACCTAATTATGTAAACCCTCTTCTTGCACATATTTCAACAAATCTGACGTTTCTACGCTTTTCTCACATTACATATTTTCATTTCACATAAAACCTATTATACTTGTCATATATTCATAAAACACAATAATGACATGCTGTATAAATCTGACTTTTCATAAAATAAAATGAATTTTTGCGAAATGTAAATAATTTGTAATGTTCTTTTATATTAAATTTCATTATAATTAGTTGATATGAGTTTCGTATTTCAATCCAAATAAAGGAGTACATGAAATGGATCAAAACCCATCTTTACAAGAAAATACACGTAGTAATACAAAGAAAAAAGGAAAGAAAAAAACAAAAATTATTATAAGCGCCCTTTTATTATTTTTAATAATAGGAGGAGGTTATACTTGGTTTTTAGTCAATAAAGCATCTTCTGCTGTTCGAAACGCCGCTCACGATTTAGCGCGCGGTAATAAATCAGATTTACGTGATAAAGCTGTAAAACCTATTACAAATAATGTATCTGTATTAATAATGGGTGTTGATGAAAGCGATGTCCGCGGAAAAGAATACGGGAATGCAATCCGTACCGATGCCCTATTACTAGCAACTTTTAATAAAGATAGTAAAACGGTCAAGCTATTGAGCATCCCGCGCGACACATACACATATATTCCAGTAGAAAAGAAAAAAGATAAAATTACACATGCACATGCATACGGTTCAACGAAAAACGGAAAAAATGGCGGACCACAAGCAAGTATCGATGCCGTAGAAAAATTACTACATGTTCCTGTCGATTACTTTGTCAAATTCAATTTCAAATCCTTTATGAAAATTGTTGATGATTTAGGTGGCATTAAAGTGGACGTTCCTGTTGAATTCACAGAACAAGATAGTAACGATAATCCAGATGCAATTCACTTGAAAAAAGGTGTTCAAAAATTAAATAGTGAGGAAGCACTTGCACTTGCTAGAACGCGTCATATCGATAGCGACGCAATGCGCGGACAGCGCCAACAACTTGTGATTGAAGCCATTTTAAAGAAACTAACAAGCGTTGGTTCCGTTACAAAAGTAGGAAATATTATTGATGATATTAACGGACAATTCGTTACGAACTTAACATTTGATGATATGTTATCATTTTATAAATACGGTTCTGATTCTACACTTGAAAAACTACAAATTGAAGGAACAGACTGCTACATGGCTAAAGGTGACGACACATGCAGCAAATCTGCTGGTGGTGGTAGAACGTATTACTATAAACCAGATGAAAAGAATTTAAAAAGCTTAACAAATGAGCTTCGTGAACATCTTGGATTACCTGCACATACAAAGAAAGAGTCAGATAAGAAAAAGCAATCTAATCCTGAAACAGAAGACAATCAAGGTTCAAATCATAATAACAATGAAGAAGATACAGAAACAGAATCTAATGATAATTAATCAAAAACCCAGCTCTCTGGAGATAGAGCTGGGTTTCTATATATCTATCAATCCGAGAATTCCTAAAATTAAAACTTTTTTAACTATCAATTTTTATATCTTTAAATTATAATAACAAATAGCAGACCATTTTAATTAACAGGGGGCACATCCAAATGAAAGCAGCCGTAAAACATAATATTTCCGACTTTAAAGACTACTTAAAGTCCAATGATATATATATGGAAGAAATCGTTGATGAAAATGATGGTTCCGTACATTTCGCAGTAAACTTAACGACAGAAAGTGGCGCAAAAATAAACCTAATCGCCGCCTTCCATAATGACTATCCAACTGTAGATATATATTGCTTCAATGTTGCACAATTAGCTGATTCAACATCTAAAAGCGACATTTTATATATGCTGAACGACCTGAACACAACATATAGATTTGCAAAGTTTACACTAAACAATAGAAATATTATCGATATCTCCACTTCCCTCACCTTTTCAGAGCCACATTTTAACCCAGCGCTCGTCTTCGAACATACGAGAATGCTATATCAATTGGCGAATGATGAGTATGAAAAGATCATGAAAGTAATTTGGAGCTAAACAAATTTATGCAGAAGCAGTCTCTATTTATCTGTTTCAAACAGCGAGATGTATCGATTCATGTCAAATCGCCAATATTACTTATGATTCATATAACTGAACAAGAATGGACAAATAATGTAGTAACATTCTTTGTCCATTCTTTTCATTATATACCTATTCTTTACACATACTTCCGATGCACCATCTTCCCATCATATGAAAAGACAACGCCCTTATTCTCCACAACAGATTCCATATGCACTGTTCTTCCCCACAGTTGATACATATAAGACAATACTTTCTCCAAATACTTCAAATCAAGTTCAATCCCTTCATAATAATGCTTTAAGTATAGCTCACCAGTTTTTAGGTAATCTCCATCTTCAACTATTAAATATGGTAAATCACCATTTTTTCCTATGTTTACTGGCTGATCTCGTACATGTGTCCATATGACTATACTAACTCCATTAAACTAAAGTACTCATTGGCTTAGTTTAATAAAAAGTTAACAAAATTTTTTAAAAGGATCTGATTGTAAACGCCAAGGTGAATTTTACACTTTCTGCTAAGTTTCCTTTTACACTTTAGATTACGCATAGCCCACTTGACATGGAGCCTCTACAGGTATGATAAACAGCCTTGAAGCCTTGTTAATAAAAGAACCACAGCTGATTTTACAAGGCTATTATACCTGCTTCTCCAAATAAAGTGGGCGACAAATGTGGATAAAAGTGTAAAGTTCATATTAGCGAAAACTGTAAAATTTATTCTAGTGTTTACACTGATTTGTTAGTTTTAGAAATATATTCCTAAAACTAACAAATTGTAATATAATTATCTTTATAAACAGATATCCATTTTTTCGGAGGAGAATATAATGACAATAACTGCAGTTACACAAAATATTAATGCATTTAGAAACCATTTACAAGCAGAAAATTTCCATATGATGGAAAACACAAATAATGATGGCTCTATTTTCTTTTCTACAGATCAAAGAACAGATAGCGGGGCAAATATACGTCTAGTGGTTGCATTTAGCAACGATTATACTAGCGTAGATATGTATTGTTTTAACGTCGCACAGGTTAATAATCCTCTAAAAAAAGACGCTATACTAACACTGCTAAATGACTTGAATACGGATTATAGATTTGCAAAATTTACAATTGAAAACTCGAATTCTATTACTATTTCAATTCCTTTAGACTTTTCTGAAACTAATTTCGACCCTTCATTAATAATGAAACATCTTTTCGGATTATATAATTGCGCGGATAAAGAATACCAAACTTTCATGAAGTTAATATGGGCTTGATTTAATAGATAAAAATAACGGGGAATCTTCCCCGTTATTTTTCAAATCACCTATTTTACTTTAATTAATACTTAACTATAAATGCCCTCACACATACTTCCGATGCACCATCTTCCCATCATATGAAAAGACAACGCCTTTACCCTCTACAACCGACTCCATATGAACCGTTCTTCCCCATAATTGATAAATATATGGCAGTACCTTCTCTAAATATTTTAAATCGAGCTCAATTCCTTCATAACAATGCTTAATATATAGCTCGCCATTCTTTAAATAATCTCCATTTTCTACGACTAAATATGGAAATCCGCCATTTGTCCGCATATTTACAAGCTGATCGCGAACGTGTTCCCACTCTTTATCCACTACTTTATACTCTTTCCCTTGGCGCTGGAATAAGTACATATCTTCTCTCATCACTAAGTCCTTATTTAAATAGTTTCTTAAAAATGATACGTCCCATTCAATTTCCCGTACTTCAAAGATTTTTTCACGCCCTGACCCAGGCTTCACCCCGCGACGCTTCATCTCTTCTGTCGGGTTATTATAGCGCTCTTCAATATCCTCAAACACTTTAATACCGAGGTAGTACGGATTAATGTTCGTTTTAGAAGGTTGCACAACGCCTGCATTTAATTTCGCAAATTCAATCGATTCATCAGACGTTAAGTCCATTTCGCGAAGTATGCGTTGGTGCCAATACGAAGCCCAGCCTTCGTTCATGATTTTCGTTTCCAGCTGCGGCCAAAAATAAAGCATTTCTTCCCTCATCATCGTTAAAATATCGCGCTGCCATTCTTCTAGTTCGCGGCTATACTCTTCGATAAATAAAAGCAAGTCTTTTTCAGGTCTTGGTGGAATTTTTTTCTTTTTTCTTATTCGCACTGGTTCTTTCTTTTTATTTCGTTCATCTAATCTCCATAAATCATCGTATTCTGAAACTCGTTTCTTTTCTACTTCTTCCTCTTCCACATCCTCGATGCTCCATGCTAATTTTGGTCGCATAAGCGATGGATCAATATGCTCTTGAATTGCAAGTACAGCATCTAAAAATTTTTCGACCTCTTCTTTTCCATATTTATGCTCATACGCTTTCACACGATCAGCAGTCGCAGCCATACTTTCCACCATATCGCGCTTCGTATTCGAAAAGCGAATGTTATTTTTAAAGAAATCACAATGCGCTAATACGTGCGCTACAATTAATTTATTTTGAATTAAAGAATTCGTATCTAATAAAAATGCATAACATGGATTCGAGTTAATCACAAGTTCATATATTTTACTAAGCCCCAAATCATAATGCAGCTTCATTTTGAAGAACTGTTTTCCAAAGCTCCAATGTGAAAAACGTGTTGGCATGCCATACGCACCAAATGTATAAATAATTTCCGCTGGGCATACTTCATAACGCATCGGATAAAAATCTAGTCCAAACCCAGTCGCAATCTCTGTAATTTCAGCAATCGCATATTGCAGTGCTTTATCATCACTCGCTCTCATTCTTTTCCCTCCTTACACTCTCCCTTAAGAAAGTGTATGAAGGAAAACAAGCTTTCATGAAAACTAAACAAAATTCTCATGCGAATCGGAATCATTTCGTTTCCTAACTTTAAGAGGGAATTCCCACTAGAATATAGAATATTAAAATATACAGAATCCCATTCCATCTGTATGCATAAAGGAGTTGATGATATGAAGTGGGCTGTGCGCCGAGAACGAAGCTTTTTCTATATTGCTTTGGGACTTGGACTACTACTACCTAATTTATTGCTAGTACTTCCACTATTCCTAGATTCTACACTAACTTCCGTTGACTTTATTATTTTGTTCTCATTAATTTTACTAGTTAATTTCTTTTTGCTCTGGATTATGTTTGATATTCAATATGAATTTAGAGAAGAAACTCTTTACGCACGCTGTGGGCCATTCCGATGCAACATTCCGTATACCCATATTACAAAGGCCAATAAAACAAATGACATGATGATCGGTTTTCGGTTAGCTGCAGCGCTAGAAGGAATTGAGATTCACTATGATTCTAAAAGGAAGTTTTTTTGCAGTGTGAAACTTTCACCGCAAAATGAAGAAGCCTTTATTGCCCAATTGCAAAAAAAGTGCCCCAAATTACAAAACAATTCGATTTCAAAATAAGATAGAAAAAGCGACACTATCAATGTGAAGTGTCGCTTTTTCTATCCTTATTACTCTTCAATAATATCAAGTTTCTCCGTAATTGGTGTGCGTGCTTTTCCTTCTGGCGTTTTATCGAAATAACCGACATGAAGAATACCAACGATGCGTTGCCCCTTTGTTAGTCCAATTCCTTCTATAAATAATGGATTATAAATTAATCCACCTGTTTTCCAAACAGAGCCTAAACCGCGTTCCCACGCAAGCAATTGAAAGTTTTGTATAAATGCACATGTTGCTGCGTAATCTTCGTCGCGCTGAATTTGACGTGGATCTTCATCCATATAAACAACGATTTGAGCTGGTGTGCTTAAGAAACGATCGGATAAAATTTTACCGCGCTTTGCTCTTTCTTCTTCTGTGAAAGAATTTAATACGGCCTCTACTAGTTTTTTGCGCCCTTCTCCGATAAATAATTTACAATTCCATGGCTCACGATATTTATGGTTTGGTGCCCATGTTGCATCATTTAATAATTCAATTAACAGCTCTTTCTCGACAGTTTTATCTGTAAATGTACGAATCGATCGCCTTTCTTTCATAACATTTGCAATGGAAGTATATGTAGTCATATCGTTCTCTCCCTCATTTTACTCTATATGTATAAGTTTATTATTGATAGTGATTTTCAATTTCGATTATAACTTAGTTTTCTATCATTAATCAATGTTTTATGTTGGAAAACTGTCAAAACCCTACCCTAAAATAGCGAGAGTTATTATGAATAAAAATTCTCTCTGTTCTACCGTATAATATTTCGCTATCCCCAAAAACTAACGAAAGCAACTTATAAAGGAAAAGAGGTGGATATGATGTTCAAATTTTCATCAAAAAAGCAAGAATCGGCAAAGAAAAAGACGCCTTGTTCTATTCCTGAATTTATTCATACGATGAAAGAATCTCTTGATTTTGTTTCCTACCCTATTATACAGGACGGAACACTCTGTCTCTTTTATTACAAAACAGTAGTTGATGCACTCCTCATTGAGCAGTTTATTTTAACACCGCTCAAAAAGCAGTTAAATAAGCTGGAAAATATAACGGATGTAGCAAATAGCATCTCACTTGAAGACATTGTCGTCTCTCCTTCTATTGATGATATTCGTGAAAAATTATTAGCCGGATATGTTCTTATTCAAATGCAAAATCATTCAAAGCAATATGCCCTTATACGCGTAGAGAATACATCGATAGGGGCCCGTACATATAACGATACAGAAAATGAGTACAGCGTCATTGGACCTAAAATCGGACTTGTTGAAAATATTGATATCAATATTCACTTACTACGCCAAAACATTGTAACAGAACAATTAATTTTCAAAGAAATTACTGTCGGATCTCTGTCTAAAACAAAAGTTGCCGTCGCTTATATAGAAGGCATTACAAATAAACAACATATTCATACTGCTATTCAGCGCTTAGAGGACATTGATTTTGATGTTCCTTTCGACGCAACAATGATTGAGCAATTTATTAGTGATAATAGTAATTCGCCATTTCCCGTTCTACTACCGACAGAGCGACTTGATCGATCTGTATTTGCTTTAATCAATGGACAAGTGCTTATTTTAACAAATGGATCGCCTTATGCATTAGCTGGTCCAACAACTTTATTAGACTTCTTTATTTCACCGGAAGACTATTATTTACCGTGGCTTATCGGCTCTTTTTTTCGGATGATACGTTTTTTTGGCGCGATTTTCTCTTTATTTTCTTCTGCGATTTATACAGCAGTATTAACGTATCATTATCAAATGATTCCGGCAGATTTATTAGGTCCGATTATTTTTTCTCGAGCAAATGTACCTTTCCCACCAATTTTAGAAGCACTTTTTTTAGAAATTACAATTGAGTTATTACGTGAAGCAGGTGCGCGTTTACCAACAAAAGTCGGACAAACCATTGGAATTGTTGGCGGGATTGTCATTGGGCAAGCTTCTGTTGAAGCAGCTTTAACAAGTACCATCTTATTAATTGCAGTCGCTTTGTCAGCTCTTGCCTCTTTCACAACGCCAACTGTCAAAATGTCATCTACAATTCGATTGCTCCGATTCCCACTTATTCTTTTAGCTGGTGCATTGGGAGGGCTCGGTCTCATTATCGGATTTGTATTCATTTTAACTCATTTACTTCATTTAAAATCACTTGGGTCGCCTTATTTATTGCCATTATATCCATTTCGTAGTTTAAGCACAGCGGAAGGATTTCTTCGCTTTCCATTTAGTCAAACGGCAAATCGACCTTCTTTTTTACGTCCAAGATCGCAGTGGCGTTATGACGCTAAAAAAGCAAAACAAAAACATGATGGTGAAAAAACATGAGAAATATTTTATCTTTTTTAGTCATTATTTTGCTATGTTCCCAATTCGGATGTGCACAAATGTATACAGTAGACACACAAAGAATGATTCATGCAGTTGGATTTGATATGCCAAAAAAACAGAAGTTTCAAGGAACTATTTTATATCCCGAATATACCCATGGTGTAAATACGAAACCGAAAACGCAAACAACGACAGCAAATTCACTTGAAACGATTGCATCTCGTTTGAACGCAAAGTCTCCGCATAATATTGTAGTTGGACAAATGCGTGTCGTCTTATTTGGAAAGTCTTTTGGCACATATGGAATTGGCGAAATGGTGAATAATTTACAGCGCGATCCGAACGTTGGTCGCGATGTACAACTCGCTCTTGTTGATGGTTCATCTAAAAAGCTTTTGCAGTACGTAAAAACACACAGTTCCTTATATCTTGCTGAATTACTGGAACAAAATGTACGAAATGAAACGATTCCTCGTACAGCTTTAAATTTATTTTTATATGACTATTACTCAAAAGTACGCGACCCCTTTTTACCGTATATTTCAATCGATAAAGATCAAGCAGTTTCTGTGAAAGGACTTGCCTTTTTAAAACAAGATAAAGTCGTTATGTATACGGATAACCAAGGGTCCTTTTTAGTCAAACTTCTTATTAATCCAACAAAAAATGGACGCTATGAAGTACCTATTCGAAAAGGAAAACATAAAGGGCTCGTCGTGATTCAAAATTTATCCGGCAAAAGCACCTACCAAGTTAACGATATTGATCATACAGCGAAAGCACGCATTCGTTTAAAGTTAAATGGATTAATTAAAAGCTCTCCTAATTGGCTGAACTTAACACATGAAGAGAATATTTCATACATTCGAAAACAGGTAGAAAATACACTAAAAAAACATATAGAACAACTCATTCAAGAATTCCAACAAAAAAACATAGATCCATTAGGTATATGTGATGAAATGAGAAGTCGGACAAGGAAATGGAGCATAAAAGAAATTAGAGAGATATACCCTTCCATAGATATTCCTGTTGATGTAAATGTGAATATTGTACAATCTGGCATTGGAGAGTAGTGAGGTGATAAGATGAATACGAAAAGCACAGAAAAAACAAAGACCGTTTCTCCTTATTTCATATTTTTTTTACTACATTCCTTACAAATTGGAGTAGGTATTCTCGGCTATCAACGAATTATTATAAAGCACTCTGGTCATGACGCATGGATTGCTATCATTATAGCTGGCGTTGCAACTCATATTGTATTATTTTGTATGTTAAAAATGTTAGAGAAAGATGGTGATTTAGTTCAAATCCATACAACATGCTTTGGAAAATGGATTGGATCTTTCTTAACTTTATGTTTCACTTTTTATTTTCTATTATTTTGTCTTACTGTTCTGCGGACATATATTGAAGTGATTCAAGTTTGGGTCTTCCCTACTATAAAAGGATGGACGTTGACTTTACTTTTTTTACTTGTTACTTACTATGCATTAAAAGGAGGATTCCGTTCTGTAACCGGAATATGCTTTTGGGGAATCATATTACCCATTTTCGTTGTTCTTTTTTTAGTTTTCCCACTACAATATGCTCATGTTCGTAACATATTACCCATTTTCATACACTCACCTATTGAGATTCTAAAATCAGTTAAAGATTCTTCATTAGAATTTTTAGGATTTGAAGCCGTACTTATTTTTTATCCATTTATTGAAAAAGGAAAATCATTAAAAAAATGGGCTCATGGTGGTATTTTATTTACGACCATTGTATATGTAGTGTTAGCAGTCGTTTCTATTATGTATTTTAGTGAAGGCTTACTAAACCATACGATTTGGCCAACATTAACAATGTTAAAAATTATTAAAGTTCCCTTTATTCAACGATTTGAATACATTATTATTTTTATTTGGTTACTGATTATTTTACCAAACCTATGCTTAACGATTTGGTCAGCTTGTCGTTCTGTAAAGCGTTCTTTCCATATCTCATTTAATATTACACTCCCTTTTTTTATTATAATTATATTCATCGCCTCTTTATTTTTTACAAACCGGGAAAGTATCAACACATTAAACAATATTCTATCTGAAACTGGTATGTATATCGTATATACATATATTCCGTTACTTTCTATATGGCACTCCATTCGCTGGCGATGGCAAAAGAAAAAAACTTCTCCATAATAGTGAAGAGTTTGATACAATTCAATTAATACGTAGCTAAAGGGGGATAAGCATATAAAAAAATATATTTTCTCTCTACTTGTCATCATAAGTCTACTCCTCGCTGGATGTAGTAGTGCAAATAACAAAAACGTTTCAGGGTCAAAAGAAGATCATGCTTCTCACACGGCACAAGGTGACGTGCAAGAAAAAACAAAAGGAATAGAAACACTCCCAACCTTTCTAGACAAGCTAGATCCACAACTAAAAGATATCTATACAGTCGCAGGAAACAATGCCGAATTATTAAGCTGGATTCCTTGTTACTGTGGATGTGGCGAAAATGCGGGACATAAAAGCAATAAAAACTGTTTTATTAAAGAAATAAAACAAAATGGAGAAGTTGTTTGGGATTCTCACGCAACAACATGTGTAAACTGTTTAGAAATTGCAGTCAAATCTGCATCTATGCAACAAAACGGAAAGTCGCCACTTGAAATTAGAAATTACATCGACAATACATATAAAGAAGGCTATGCAAAACCGACGCCTACACCAATGCCAAAAGCTTAAAAACGAGGAATCTCCTCGTTTTTTATTAGCAAATTCTTTCACGTGTATTTCCACTTATCTTTCACACACTATATGTAACTCCTCGGTAAGGAGGTACACAATGAACACCTACAACGACTACGACAAAGCGCTCTATTACACATATTGTTGTAATTGGGATAAGTTGCTTGTTTTAATGGTACAAACAAAAGATCAATTATTTTCAAAACGAATTGAACGCTTTTTACATGCGTATCAATATGGAAAACAATTATCTGAAGTAGATAAACAACTACAACTGTTATTCCAATATATTGACCACGCCTCACAAAAGTCCTATATAGAAGAAATTGAGCAGTTACAAATGTAACGAAAGTGCCTGTCCAAAAAGGATTATTTTTGGATGGGCTCTTTTTACAAGTATTGATTTTACTAACAGTGAAGTAGCGAGATTTGTCGGCTAGTTGCTATCTCATGTCGAAACCACCACCTTTTTGAATATTTTTCCACATTTATGTTCATAATACATATATGATTGTGAATTGGACGTGATAACTTTGCGGAAACTATTATACATATTCCTTTGTATCATTACAGTCTTAACCGGTTGCCAAACAAAGAAAGACATGGATTCATTTCATGGAAGGAAACAAGATAAAGATACATACAATATTCTCATTATCGGCAGTGATTCACGCGGCGAGCAACATGCGCGTGCGGATACAATTATGATTGCTCAATATAATAAAAAAGAGCATACGGCCAAACTCGCTTCTATTATGCGCGATAGCTATGTAGAAATTCCTACCTATGAAAAAAAATATAATAAAATTAACGCTTCCTACTACTATGGTGGTCCAGAATTGTTACGTAAAACAATTCATCACAATTTCGGAATTGATACTTCCCATTACGTAACAATCGATTTTCAAGCGTTTGTTAACATTGTAGATACAATCGCACCAGAGGGAATTGAAGTACATGTCACACAATCCATGATTGATGACATGAAATTACCTGTAAAGCCAGGGATGCAGCCCCTTCATGGAAAAGAATTATTAAAATATGCTCGTTTTCGTCACGATAAAGAGAGTGATTTTGGCCGTGTAAGACGACAACAAGAAGTACTGCAAGCAGTTAAACAAACATTGACTCATAAGATGCATTCTCTAGATGGAATGCTTGATGTACCAGTAATGACACAAAAAATCGCACCAGACATCCAAACAAATTTAGATGTACAAACGCTATTTGCACTCCGCAATAGTCTATTATCAGCACCCAAAATAGAAACAATGCGCATTCCTCTTGAGAATGAGTATAATCATGCTTTTATTGAGCATGCAGGCTCCATATTACAAATTCATCCCGAAAAAAATAAAGAAGCTCTTCAACGTTTTTTCAACGTCACAAAAGCTGTCAATAACTCATAAAAACAAGGTTATATACCTTGTTTTTTGATTTTACTCCTATAAATTTTCTTGATAAAAATATTTTTTCTTTATTTTCATGCCCTCTTCATACTATAATTTAGTATGTAACTATTATAAGAGAGGTAAAAACATGGACCGTGAAAAAAAACAAGAATACGCTTTATTGACTGCTTGGGGAGCTTCTTTTATCGCTACACTTGGAAGCTTATATTTTTCTGAAATTATGAAGTTCGAACCTTGTGTGCTTTGCTGGTATCAACGTATTTTTATGTATCCATTTGTTTTATGGCTTGGTATAGCTATAGCGAAAAAAGACTATCGCATCGCTTCCTATTCCTTGCCAATCGCAAGTATTGGTGCTTGCATTTCTTTATATCACTATGGAATCCAAAAAATCTCAGCTCTTTCCGAAGCTGGAGCAGTTTGCGGGCGTGTTCCTTGTACGGGAGAATATATAAACTGGTTTGGTTTCATCACGATTCCATTTCTAGCTTTAATTGGATTTATGACAATTATTATTTGTAGCTTTATCATCATAAAAAATAAATAAGGAGATGAAATCATGAAAAAACTGCTTATATTTGGCGGTATTATTATCGTTTTATTTGCGGCCCTTTTAGGTGTAAGATTTATGGAAGATAATAGTAAAAAAGATTACTATGCAAATAAGATTACGCTTGAAGATCTTCGTAAAAATATTACAGACAAAAAAGACCAGACCATTTACTTTTATCAAACAAACTGTGTACATTGTCAAAAGGTGTCTCCTGTCGTTGTCCCCCTTGCGAAAGATTTGAATGTTGATATGAAAGTAATCGATATTGAAAAAGAACCTGATGCTGTTTGGGACGAGTTCAACATTAAAGGAACTCCAACAATCATTCATTATAAAGAAGGTAAAGAAGTAAGTCGCATCAGTGGCGAAAAAGACAAAGAAACTTTTCATAAATGGTTGAAAGAAACGAAAAAGTAACAAGAAAAGGAAACTTACGCTATACATGAAATGGATATAAAATCCCACACTACTATATAAGGAGGGGGTTTTATGCCAGAAGTACGCTGCTCTGTTTCCAATTGTTCCTTTTGGGGACAAGGCAACTTTTGTCAAGCAACTGCAATCTTTGTTCAGCCTGATGACCAAAATGCAAATCAACCAGGAGATCATTCCTATACAAATGCAGCTTTAACAGGTGAAACATTTGAAAGTGAAGTAATGGCAAGTGTGGAAACATGTTGCCAAACCTTTAAACCAAAATATTAAATCAAAACCCTTCATCGTATGAAAGATGAGGGGTTTTCTTCTGCACGATTTCATATCATAATTATCCCATATTTCCAAGCATCATGCATGAGTACCATGTATAAGATTACAATCACAACTGTTCCCCACAAAGTAATTTCTCGATATTTTCCTTCCTCGCCATCTCGTGCTTCAATAAAAACCCAAATAAAACCTATCATTAAAATGAAATCAATATATGGTACATACAGGAAAAAGAACAACAATACATATAAATACACAACAAATAAACCAGTTGTAATTAAAAAAATTTTAAAAGCAAATTCACTATTTCCTTTTTTCATACATCCGCTCCCCCCAATCTGTACTGTATTATATTCAACATATGACAGATTGGGAAAACATTCTAAATAAGCTACCGAAAATTTACGGTAGCTATTATGGAACATTATATTTTCGTTTATATATATTGCTTAAAACGGAATGAGGTAATTGTTCATAGCGAGCCTTCTCTCCTGATTCATCTATCATATAAAAATTATTCCCTATATAATAGTACCCTTTTTTTCGTTGAGAATAGACCGGATATCGCTCATTCGGCAACACCATCTTCACTTTTGTCAATTGCCCATTTGGTTCTTGCCAATATAGATTCATGCGATCTACAAGCGTCAACATTCCAATTTGATCTTCTTCTACTTTGCGACCATTCCAACTTACAACGCGGTACCCATGCGTATGAGCTACATGTTCTGGAGATGCATGAAAGCTTGAGATAATGACCTTTGTCTGTACAGATACGCGATCATATAACCATTGTATATCGCGGTCATGCATGCGAATGCATCCATTGGATTCTCGCCTTCCAATCGTGCCTTCACGATTTGTTCCATGAATCGCATATTCCTTTTCATTTAAACCGAGCCATCTTGTTCCAAGTGGATTATTAGGGGCACCGCCTGGAATTTTTTTTCGATGATACTCTTTATTTTTATATTTATTAATGATGCAAAAGCTTCCTTCAGGAGTTGGTGTACGAGGACTTCCTGTTGTTACCGGAAATGTTCTTACGTAATTCCCATTTTCAAAAAAAGATAATTGATTGGTCGTCAAATTAATCAATATGAGATAATCTGTCTCAGCAAACGTATGAATCGGCAGGCCGAAAAAGAGGATGACTGCTAGCCATAATTTTTTCATCTATATCCCCCCAGTACCACCATATACAATGGTACCATTAGCTTTTGCTATACTGCCGATTCTTATGAATAAAACATGCATACTCTTCTTTCATCTTTCTTTATCCGCTATGTTAGAGCAATAGTTTCACTTTATCCACTTACAATCGCTCCACCATTGACATGAATCATTTGTCCTGAAACATAAGTTGAATCTTCTGAAGCTAAATATACGTAAGCTGGTGCCAATTCATACGGCTGTCCAGGTCTTTTCATGGGGACATCGCTTCCAAATTCAGCTACTTTCTTTTTATCAAAACTTGATGGAATAAGCGGTGTCCAAATAGGACCTGGTGCGACACCATTTACCCGAATTCCTTTTTGCATTAATGACTTTGCAAGCGACCTTGTAAAAGCAACAATCGCTCCCTTTGTCGCCGAATAATCAATAAGTTGCTCGTTTCCTTCATATGCAACAATAGATGCTGTATTAATAATAGCATCGCCCTGTTTTAAATGTACTAACGCCGCTTTTGTAACATGAAAATAAGAAAAGATATTAATACGAAATGTTTTTTCAAGCTGCTGCGCAGTAATATATTCTAAACTTTGCTGCGGATATTGCTGCGCGACATTGTTGACAAGAATATTGAGATCACCTAATTGAGAAACAGTTTCTTGCACAATTTGCTCACAATGTTGTTCATCACTTACATCTCCTGGAAGCAATATACACTTTGCACCATGTTTCTCTACTAACTTTTTTGTCTCATTTGCATCTTCATGTTCATCTAAATAAGCAATTGCGATATTTGCCCCTTCTTTTGCAAAAGCAACTGATACCGCTCTTCCAATGCCACTGTCTCCCCCTGTAATAAGTACACACTTTCCGTTTAATTTCCCGCTTCCTGTATAGTGCGGATTATCATATTGAGGAAGTGGATTCATAAGAGACTCTACTCCCGGTTGTTTATTTTGATGTTGCGGTGGCAATGTTAAAAATGTTTTCTGCTGCGTCATCTGTTCTTTCAACTCCTTCTTATTCTTTCTCTCTTATCATGTACATACCCACTAAAAGTAATTATGAAACATATGATTTTGAAGTTAGAAATAGCAAGATAAAACATAGATTTATGACTAATATTCGACATCAAAACATAAAATACAAAATGGTATAAACTTTTTTGTACAAAACTCTTGCAAAAAACATAAAAAACGAATATTATATATAACTGTTGTGGAAATCATTCGTAAACAGAAAGGATGTTTATATGTTTAACCTTTCAAAACATAAAACTTCTATTAAAACTGAATTTATGGCAGGTATTATCACCTTTTTAACAATGGCATATATTATTGTCGTAAACCCTGTTATTCTTGGAGATGCGGGTGTTCCTTTTGAACAAGCATTTACAGCAACAATTATTGCTGCTATTGTCGGAACATTGTTTATGGCCATCTTTACCAACTTACCAATTGCAATTGCTCCAGGTATGGGACTAAATGCTTACTTCTCATACTCGGTAGTAAAAGCACATGAAGGCATGACATTTGCAATTGCATTCTCTGCTGTATTTGTAGCAGGTATGATTTTAATTTTATTATCATTCACATCTTTCCGTACAAAATTAATGGAAGTAATTCCTGATAACTTAAAACATGCAATCACTGCTGGCATTGGCTTATTTATTGCTTTTATCGGCTTACGTATGACAGGAATCGTAACAAAACATGAATCTAACTTAGTAGGACTTGGTGACCTTCACTCTGCTCCTGTGTTACTAGCATTAGCAGGTCTTGGAATTACGCTTATTCTTATGTCCTTAAATATAAATGGTGCTATTTTTATCGGAATGTTATTAACGGGAATCATTGCTTACTTCACGGGACAATTAACATTCTCAAACGGTATTACATCCATGCCTGGATTACCTGAAGGAATTATTGTTTCCAATCCAATTACTGCTGTTTCTGATGTGATCCAATACGGTTTGTATGGCGTTGTCTTTTCATTCTTCCTTGTTACATTGTTCGATACAACAGGTACATTACTTGGCGTAGCTCAGCAAGGTGGATTTATGAAAGATGGCAAACTGCCAAAATCAGGACGAGCTCTTCTATCAGATTCTTTCTCAGCAACAATTGGTTCTATGTTTGGAACAACACCATCAACAGCATACATTGAATCCTCTGCGGGCGTAGCAGCTGGTGGACGCACTGGTTTAACAACAATTACAGTTGCTGTATTGTTTGCAGCTGCAGCATTCTTCGGTCCTTTAGTAAGTGCTGTATCAGGCGTTTCAGCAATCACATCACCATCATTAATTATCGTTGGTAGCCTAATGATGGGTGCTGTACGTAACATTGATTGGGATGTATTTGATGAAGCATTCCCAGCATTTTTAGTTATTTTAAGCATGCCACTTACATCTAGTATCTCAACGGGGATTGCCCTTGGATTTATTTCATACCCACTTATGAAAATGGCAAAAGGTAAATTCAGTGCTGTTCACCCGCTTGTATATATATTCGGAATTTTATTTGCTTATCAATTAGTTTTCTTACCACATTAATGAAAAACCCTTAGCACACAAAATTGTGAGCTAAGGGTTTTTATTATTCTTCATTTCCTTATCAAGTTTAATGACTTATCCAACAACTAATAATTTTCGTCATCTCACTGATGCGAAAAAATCATTACAACTACATTTAGTTTTGCAAAAATGCTTGTAAATCTGCAAATTTTCTCTTTGCGTCTTCATATCCTTGCTCATATAAGCCTTGTAGTTTTGTCACATCTTTTTCCATACGATCTACTTGCAATGGCATCTCAGGGCGAATGACAAATAAATTACCTGCTGCCTCTTCTTTTTCAATATAATGAAGTGTTTCATTATATAATTCATAACGAGTAAGCATCGCACGAACAAGGTGCGGGTATTTTTTATAGGCTCTAGCTGCAACCCAGCCAAACTTTGATTTTTTCTTTGTATATCCATGATTTCTTGTTAAAATCACAACTGACTTTTTATATCCATCTTCCTGTGCTTTACGAACTGGAATTGGATCAGAGATTCCTCCATCTAATAGTTGCTTGCCACGATAGTTTACAATCCGTGCAATAAATGGCAAAGAACTAGACGCTTGTAATAAGTTTAATGCATCTTCGTTCGTTCCTTCTTTTTCAAAATAAACAGGCTGTCCTGTTTCACAATCAGTCGTTCCAACAATGAAACGTTCTGGACTATTAAAATATGTTTCAAAATCAAAAGGGACGTGCTTCTTTGGAATTTCATGAAAAATGAAATCCATATCAAATAGTTGACGCTTTTTTAAAAGGTTCTTATATGATAAATATCTTGGATGTTGTGCGTAATCAATATTTACTACCTTATTTCGATTTCTTTGTCTAGAAAGATACGACGCTGCATGACAAGCACCAGCGGAAACACCAATGACATACGGAAAATATAAATCTTGTTCCATAAAGTATTCAAGTATCCCACCAGTATATACGCCGCGCATACCGCCGCCTTCTAATACTAACCCCGTATTTTCAAGCATTTCTTCCTCTCCTCTTTATATGCCTAGACTATTTAATTATTCATATTGTTAAGTATCTCTTTCTATTATATATGAGTAGGTGTAAAAAAACATATTCAAAAGACTTAGTCCTCTTTTCCTCTTCACATGACAGCTCAAATAGCAGTATTCTTTATTTTTCACTCGTCTCTAACTGTGTTCCGACATCTCTTACAAACCTTTGAATGAACGACAATTCTTCTTCTGTATACTGATTGAGAAGAAAGAGCCATTTCTCCTCAGCTTGTTGATGCAACTTCTCATGAGCTCTATAGATTTCCTTTCCACTCTCTGTCAAACGAAAGAATAGTTCTTTTTGATTCTCTAGCATCTTCATCTTTTCAACATACTGTTTGTTAAATAATTTGGTACAAATTTTAGAAATGGCTCCTTTTGTCATTCCCATTTCTTCCGTAATCGCTGTTACATTCATTAAACCTTTTTTTCCGATACATTCGATAACATGTAGTTCGGATAACGACATCTCCCCCACACCTGTCTCCTGAAGAAAGCGGGTATGATTTTCTTTCATATGTTCTTCTTTTTTATGAAAAAGTGTCCGAATGTCCGAAAGTATTTCCCTTTGCTTTGCTGCACGATCCAATCGATTCGCCTCCGTTATATTATATATGTTTCCATAGAAACAATTTAACTCTATATTATTTTAAATTTATTTTTTCATCTTTACAAGGAATAAAATCATGATACAATATATTTAGTTTCCAAGGAAACTAAATAAGGAGGTTCTACTATGAAACAGGCGTTATCTTCAATACAATTACAATCTATTTTATACACTGTTTGTTTTAGTGCTCTATTAGGATCTTTGGCTCAAAATATTTATACACCTATTTTACCAATCATTCAAACTACCTTTCACACTTCGCTCTCCCTTGTTCATTTAACCGTTTCAATTTTCACTTTCATTCTCGCAGTGATGCAACTCATTTATGGTCCACTCATTGATATGAAAGGCAAAAAATATATTCTAATTCCTAGTCTATGCATCGGAACCATTGGCGCAATCGGCTGTTCTTTTGCAACAAACATTTATGTATTCCTTATATTTAGAATAATCCAAGCGATCGGAATTGCTGCCATTCCGATTGTAGCGGCCACCATTATTGGTGACTTATTTGAAGGGACAGAACGCGGAAAAGCGATGAGCCTTTATCAAACGATCCTTACCCTCGCTCCCACTATCGGTCCACTGGTCGGTGGCTATCTTGGGAACATAAATGGGCATGTATCTGTTTTTCTATTTTTATCTATAACTGGCATATTTTTATCCGTTGCCAATATCATACTACTTCCTGAAACAAAACCATCTATACTTACAACAACTAAAAAAATCAGTCTTTATTGGGATCTTTTCAAACATAAAATTGGTCTCTCTATTGCACTCATTGGCTTTATGCAATTTTGTATATATTTTTGTTTTCTCGTTTTTCTACCTAGCATACTCACAAATGTATTCCATCTAAATGTGCATGAAATTGGAATGATGTTTGTACCGATGGCTTTATGCATGATGTTAGGAAGTTATTGCTATAAGTTTTTCCAAAGATGGCTCTCGCCAAAACAAGCTTTACTAATTACTAGCTTTTTCAATATCCTATGTATTCTCTTATTCTCCTTCACATATGATATAAATATCCTCATTCTTCTTATTACTATATCCCTATACGGTTTTAGCATGGGGATATCGCTGCCCACTCACACAACTTTATTAACAGAAGAATTTATAAAGGAGCGGGCAACTGCAATTGGGATGTACAATTTCATTCGGTATATCGGAATGAGCACAGGTCCCATAATTGGTGGGTTTTTATTTTTTCCGCAAAATTACTTTTGGATTTTCTTCACAGGAGCAATGCTATTTCTCATCATCGCCTTATATGTAAGGAAGCAACTAACGAGAAATAACGAAATATAACATAAAAGGAATGTTCAAATAAAGTGAAACTTTAATCAGTGGGAGTTTTCTTCATCCCCCACTGATTAATAGCCCTCACCAATCGGGCTATTAATCTCCCACCTATCTTCCTTGCTTCTCTCTGAATCTTGAGATGGGAGTCTTACTGCCCTAAAATAGCGGGATAACATGTCTCACTACTACTGAACATTCTCTTTTTTTACTTTCTTTGATCAGCAACAATATGAATATCGATATACTTCGTTTCCCTCATGATTTCATTCACAATCGAACCTTTGCAAATTTCTTCCCACCTCGTTCTTGCAGATTGTCCAAGCACAATTTGTGTAACTTGTAATCGTTTTGCGACATCAATCATAACAGCAGCTGGCTTTCTCCCCTTTGCCTCTTCTAGTAGAAATGTTGCCTCAAACTGTTTCGTCAATGCTTTCCATTCAGCAATGATTTGTCCTCTTCCCGCTGAAATAGATGCTATATTGCCTCTTTCTACATTTAATACAAATAATTCAGCATTTAACCGATTCGCCATCCGCCATCCACGTCGAATTAATTTTTCTGCCGCCAAACTATATTGCACACAAACGAGAATCTTTTCTTTTACACCAATCGGTTCCATGAGCGATTGGCTCATTTTCTCATCCATATCATCAGCAATTTCTCTCAGCGATAATTCCCGTAAAGCTCCCAAATTATTAATAGTAAAAAAATGTTGCAAGCTTTGCTTAATTTTTTCTTCCTTATATATCTTTCCATCTCTTAACCTTTTCCGTAACACTTCTGGCGTGACATCAACAAGTTGAATCTCATTTGCTTTTTGTAAAATACAATCAGGAATACGCTCTCTTACTTTTATGTTTGTAATCTGTTCTACAATATCATGAACACTTTCTAAATGTTGAATATTAAATGCAGATAATACTGATATTCCTGCCTCTAATAGTTCTTCTACATCCATATACCTTTTTTTATGTTTCGCTCCTGGAATATTGCTATGAGCAAGTTCATCTACCACGACTACTTGCGGTGCTCGCTTTATAATTTTCTCTACATTCAGCTCATAAAATCGCTTTCTTTTATACTCTATTTCTTGTAAAGGAATCATTTCTAAATCTAAAATGGCCGCTTCCGTTTCTTTTCTCCCATGTGTTTCAACCAGTCCAATAACAACATCTAGCCCCTCTTTCTTCATTTCATGTGCATCAAGCAGCATTTTATAAGTTTTCCCAACACCAGGTGCTGCCCCGACGTATAATTTTAGTTTCCCTCTATTCATTCGCCGTATTTCTTCTAAATAATCTTTTGGCGACCTTCTTTGAAATTTTGGCTCATATTCTTCAGCGTACATATTTTCACTCCTTTACAAAAGGAAGCTACCTCAATCAAATCGGATTGAGGTAGTCTATTTTTTATTGTATTCGTTTTTTGACTTCCATATTTAACTGTAAAACATTCACACGCTCTTCCCCATATAATCCAAATGCACGACCTTCTGTATGCGAAGCAATGATATCTTTTAACTTCTCTTTCGAAATTTTCGTTTCTTTTGCAACGCGATCTACTTGTGCGTATGCCGCTTTAGGACTAATATCCGGATCCAGCCCTGAACCTGAATTTGTTACGAAATCTATTGGTACTTCTCTTACTGGGACAGAAGGATTATCTTTCTTCCATTTCTCAATACTTTCTTCTGTACGTTGTCGTAACTCTGGATTAGAAGGCGCATAGTTATTTGACCCAGACCCTTCCGCTTTATAGGCAATACTTGATATACGTCCATGAAAATATTTTGCGGAGGTAAACTCCTGTCCGATTAGTTTAGAGCCAATGATTTCCCCTTTCTCATATATTAAACTTCCATCTGCGTTATCCTTCATTACCCCTTGTGCAATTCCAGTTACCATAGCTGGATAAATCAAACCACATAGAACAACAAGCACTCCAGTTAAGCGAACAACAGGACCAAATACATTTTGTTTCTCAGTCATGTGTATACCCCCTTCTCTATGAAATGAATCGTCCGACGACTAAATCAATCAATTTAATCCCGATAAATGGTACAAGCACACCACCAAAACCATACATAAATAAATTACGAAAAAGTAGCGTATTGGAGCTCATCGGTTTATATGCAATTCCTTTCATTGCGAGTGGAATCAACATCGGAATGATGATTGCGTTAAAAATGAGCGCTGACAGAATGGCAGAAAGCGGTGAGTGCAGTCCCATTATATTAAGTGCCTCCATTTGCGGAATCGCAACTGTAAACATCGCTGGAATAATCGCAAAGTATTTTGCTACATCATTTGCAATACTAAATGTCGTTAATGCACCGCGCGTCATTAATAACTGTTTTCCAATCGCAACCACTTCAATAATTTTTGTTGGATTAGAATCTAAATCAATCATATTTGCCGCTTCTTTTGCTGCTGCGGTACCGCTATTCATTGCAAGACCAACATCCGCTTGTGCGAGCGCTGGTGCATCATTTGTCCCATCACCTGTCATCGCAACTAATTTACCTAATTTTTGCTCTGCTTTAATAACAGCTATTTTATCCTCCGGTTTACATTCAGCCACAAATTCATCTACCCCTGCTTCTTTTGCAATCGTTGCCGCTGTTAACGGATTATCCCCCGTACACATCACCGTTTTTATCCCCATTTGTCGAAGCTGTTCAAAACGTTCACGCATACCAGGTTTCACAGTATCTTTTAAATAGATTAAACCGAAAATTCGATTTCCCACTGCAACTACAAGTGGTGTACCACCCTCTTTGGCGATTACATCTGCTTTTTGATGTAAATCGTTTGGAACCTTTCCTCCTTGAGACTGCACCCACTCAATAACGGCCCCAACTGCCCCTTTTCTTACTTTTTCCCCGCTATTTAGATCCATGCCGCTCATCCTCGTTTCAGCTTTAAAAGGAACAAATTCTCCTGTCTCTGCCTCAGATGCATTGTAAGAAATTCCTTTTGATTGTACGTAATCCATAACGGAACGTCCTTCCGGTGTTTCATCTAACACCGAGCTAAGTGCCGCCCATTTCGCTAATTGTTCCATTGTCTCATTTCCGACAGGCAGTAAAGCATGTGCCATCCGGTTCCCAAATGTAATCGTACCTGTCTTATCTAAAATGATTGTATTAATATCCCCTGCTGCTTCCACTGCTTTTCCGCTCATTGCGAGTACATTAAACTTTGTTACACGATCCATGCCAGCAATCCCAATTGCGGATAATAGTCCGCCTATTGTTGTTGGAATTAAACAAACGAGTAACGCAACAAGAATGGAAGTATCAATTTGAAATCCTAAATAATTTGTAAATAATGGAAGCGTTACAACTACAATGAGAAAGATGAATGTTAAACTTATTAATACTGTATTTAATGCTATTTCATTCGGCGCTTTTTGACGCGTTGCCCCTTCTACTAATGAAATCATTTTATCTAAGAAAGATTCGCCAGGATTACTTGTAATTTGAATCGTAATTTCATCACTCACAACCATCGTACCGCCTGTCACAGAGCAAAAATCACCGCCCGCTTCCTTCATTACTGGTGCTGATTCACCTGTAATTGCCGATTCATCTACAGATGCTAAACCACGAATAACTTCCCCATCACCTGGAATCATTTCTCCTTGTTTTACAAGAACGATATCACCTTTTTTTAAACGAGATGCTGAAACCCGAGTAATTTCCCCATTTTCCTTTACGACATTCGCATAAACATCCTTTTTCGATTGCTTTAATGAATCCGCTTGCGCTTTCCCGCGTCCTTCTGCCAATGCTTCTGCAAAATTTGCAAAAAGAACTGTGAATAAAAGGACAAATGTAACTGTTATATTGAACCATAACGGAACATTTGTTGATAAACTCGGTACAACCGATAAAAGAAGTGTAATAAAAAATCCGATTTCGACAACAAACATAATTGGATTCTTTATCATTTGCTTTGGATTTAATTTCAAAACTGCTTGTTTGAAAGCATTTAATACAATATCACGATCCATTGTTTTCGCACTCCTTACTTCACCATCTTCTCTTTTTGAAGATGGCATAACCTGTACATGCTTCCCTTTTGCTATCACTGGCCTCATATTGATTCCCCTCGCTTCGTTCTTATAGAGTCAGAAACTCTGCAATTGGTCCTAAAACGAATATTGGAAAGAACGTTAACGCACCGACGATAAAGATTGTGCCAACAAAAATCCCTCCAAATAACCCATTATCCGTTCTGAATGTTCCGACTGTTTCTGGTACAACTGTTTTTTCTTTTAAAGATACCGAAACAGCGAGCATTGTTATTAAGCTGAAGAAACGTGCTCCATACATCACAAGTCCAGTTGAAATATTCCAAAATGGTGTATTATCTGCCAACCCTTCAAAACCAGAACCATTATTTGCTGCTGATGAAGTAAATTCATAGATTACTTGTGTAATACCATGAAATCCTGAATTTGTAATCGCTTCTGTACCAAAATGGGTAGAAAACGCAACTGCCGATGCCCCAAGAATTAATAACGGTTGAAATAATAATGTAACAGCAATAAGTTTCATCTCTTTTCCCTCTAGCTTTTTCCCAAGAAACTCTGGCGTACGTCCAACCATCAACCCTGAAATAAAGACAGCAATCATCGCATACATCATCACGTTAATAAATCCTGCTCCAACGCCGCCAAACACCGTATTTAAAAGCATGTTCACAAGTGTAAGCATCCCTCCAAGCGGGGTAAACGTATCATGCATCGCGTTCACACCACCTGTTTCCGATGCTGTCGTAACCGTTGCAAAGAGTGCTGTCATGATTGTACCGAATCGAACTTCTTTTCCTTCCATATTGCCTTGTTCATGATTCATGCCAACTTGATTTAAAACGGGGTTTCCTTGTAATTCAGTTGTAACAACCATACCAAATCCAATGACAAACATCATGAGCATTGATACAAATAAAATTCTTCCTTGCTTCTTACTACCAATCATTCTTCCATATGTGAATGGCAGTGATGTTGTAATAAGCATCATAAGCATCATCTGTAACACATTCGTAATTGCTGTTGGATTTTCAAAAGGATGTGCAGAGTTTACTCCAAAAAATCCACCACCATTATTTCCTAGCATTTTTATAGATTCTAATGAAGCAATTGGTCCTCTCGGAATCACTTGCTTTGCTCCTTCAATCGTTTGAGCAACTGCGCTGCCGCTCAATGTTTGCGGCATTCCTTGCGCGACGAATATAAGTGCCATAATAAATGCAAGTGGCATTAACACCCTTATAATCGCTCGAACAAAATCAACAAAGAAGTTTCCTACTTCTTTTCCAGCTAACCCTCGAATAAATGCAATTGCAAATGCCAATGTTGTCGCTGGCGCTGTAAACATCATGAACGTAATCCCAATCATCTGCGCTAAGTATGATAATCCACTTTCACCGCTATAATGCTGTAAATTCGTATTCGTCATAAAGCTAATCGCTGTATGAAATGCAAGTGTCGGTTCCATTCCCTCTACTTTACTTGGGTTTAATGGAAGAATGCCTTGCAACCTAAAAACAAGATATACAAACAAAATCATACAAGCATTCGTAAATAACATCGCAAATACGTATTGGATCCAAGTTTGATTCTTTTTCTGAATGCCACCTACTTTAAAGATGATACCCTCTATCGGACCAAACACTTTCTCTAACGTTCTATTCCCTTGAAACGCCTTTTCTACATATGTTCCCATTGGCTTTGCAAGTAGTATAAACAATACTATCGTTACGATAGCTGCAACCCATGTTACCATTACTTCTTCCTCCTAGCTTAGAACTTTTCTGGATTTAATAACGCATAAACTAAGTAACCTGTAATAAAAAGTACTACGGCCGAAAGTATAATCGTCATTTCGATTTCCCTTCTTTCACAACTTTATCCGACCATTTTGCTAGACCAATCATGGAGAATACGAGTAGAATACAAAATCCAATTATCAGAATATCTAACATGTTTATCCCTCACAAAATGTATTTTTTTACCATTAAATCATCAAAAAAGAACACTGAGGCTCTACTCAGTGTTCAAAAATGAACAACACAAAAGTAAACCTCCTCTCCAAACGCTTACGAAGTTAGCTGTCGGATTCGGGCCTAAAGAGTAGCCCTACTTTCATAAAGAAAGATTCACCCCAAGTGACAATGCACAAAATTGGTTCCCCCGCTCCAAATCATTGGACTCAGCGATATAAGGTTGTTTTTGGAAATTTTTATAAATAATTTATGAGAGTAAATATACTCCTCTATTTTTGACTTGTAAAGGACGAAATTACTGAAAATAGTAAAATTTCTTATCATTTAAGCGTTTACATTACTTAATATGATTATTTTATCATCTGTTTTCTTATCTTTTCTTTCTTTTTCGTGAAAATAGCTTGTTACATAAAAAAGAAAAGAGCGACTATAAAGACACTTTATAGTCGCTCAACCCTTTATTTACTCCATAAAAATGCTCGTAAACTTCTCCCTCGAATATAAACTTGTGACAATTCTGCATGTAACTGCTCATATTCGATAATATCCTTCTCTAAATACAAATTATCTCTTGATAGCAATATCATATACGGCCTTGGAAAAAGAGGATCTAGCGCAGCTAATTCTTGAATTCTCTCTAATGATACCGCCCAGCGATTTGCTATATCGGCAAGTAATAATACTTTCATTTCCGCTCCCTCCGCTCCAAATCATTGGACTCAGCGTTACAAAAACAGATTTTGGCTGATATCATACTCCTAAATATGGAAATTGTAAACAATTAAAAATAGTGAACGATGTTCTGAATATCCTCGAAAACAAATAAAATTTTTTAATATATTATTTAACAAAAGTTATTCGTCATCATAAAAAAACAGGAACCAATTAGCTCCTGTTTTCTAGCACTCTCATCTGAAATATTTACATGCGTACTTCTCGACGTTTATATGCAAAATGGTTCGTTGGTCCATGACCGTTGCCAATGTTTAATGGCTCTGCAATGGCACTACTAATAAATTGTTTCGCTTCTTGAACGGCATCTTTCATATCGTATCCTTTGGCGAGTCCTGCCGTTACAGCAGAGGCAAATGTGCAACCGCTACCGTGTGTTTGTTTTGAAGCAATTCTTTCGCTTTTAAATTCAATGAATTGCTCGCCATCGAATAAGAAATCAATAACTTCACTTCCTTGATACTCTGCATGTCCACCTTTCATAAGAACATACTGAGCACCTAATGTATGCAATACTTTTGCAGCCTCTTTGCTATCTTCTATATTATGAATCTTAATACCTGTTAACACTTCTGCTTCTGGTACATTTGGCGTTATAACAGTGGCGATCGGTAGTAAATGTTCTTTCAATGCATTGACCGCTTCTTGCTGTAATAGTGAAGCTCCGCCTTTTGCAATCATAACAGGATCTAGAACAATATTATTCCAGCCGAATTTTTTAATATGCTCTGCAACAACTTGAATAATTTTACCACTAAATAACATTCCAAGTTTCACTGCATCTGGTGTTAAATCGTCACCAATTGAATTCAATTGCTCTATAATTCCTTCAAGCGAAACAGGATATACCCCTTGAACACCGAGTGTATTTTGAGCAGTAATGGCTGTAATCGCCGTCATTCCGTACACACCAAGCTCTTGGAACGTTTTCAAATCCGCTTGAATTCCGGCACCGCCACCGCTATCAGATCCAGCAATAGTTAATGCTTTATTTACTTTCATCTCATTCACTCCTTTTATCCAAAATAACGATGATAGATTGTTTTCGCTTCTGCTATCTCTTTCGTTCCGTGCACAAGAACGCGCCCGTCTTGAAAAGCAACAAGCCGCTTTCCGTCTGCACGAAATGATAATAAATATGGGTTCACTGTTAAATCAGCTACGCGGTCATGTAACAGTTCTTTATATCTATGAAAATCAAGCTGTTCTTTATGAGGCGGACGAATTTGAACTGTATTTCTACCGCATAAAACAGCCGTTTTTGACGTATTCTCTTTATTTAAATATGGATAGATTGCTTTCTCACCACAAGATGGACAATGATCCTTTTTCAACTTCTGTACATTCATACAGGAATATTCATTTTTCCATACATCAAATGACACGAGACCGTCCCGAAGCGCTTTATAATCTTCTACTAAAAGTTTAAGAGTTTCTGTTACTTGATGCGAAACAACGATCGATACAGCAGGTGAAATAATACCTGCTGTATCACATGTTGCTCCGCCAAGTGGGATGGATTGTAGTAAGCAAGATAAACACGGTGTCTTTCCGGGCAAAATAGTATAAGAAAGACCATAACTCCCTACACAAGCACCATAAATCCATGGGATCGAATATTTTTGTGATATATCATTTACAATAAAACGTGTTTCAAAATTATCAGTCGCATCAATGATGACATCGACATTTGTGACAAGTTCTTCTAGCTCTTCTGCAGTTACATCTTTGACAAAAGCTTCTACCACTACACTACTATTAATCGCTTTCAAACGCTGTTTTGCCGCGACAGCTTTCGGAAGATGGTTCTTCACATCTTCTTCAGCGTATAGTTGCTGCCTTTGCAAATTACTCCAATCAATATAATCGCGGTCCACAATCGTTACCTTGCCAACCCCCGCTCTTACAAGCATTTCTGCATTGGCGCTACCAAGTGCTCCTGCACCGATAATGAATACATGCTTTTCTCCTATCTTTTGTTGCCCCTTTTCTCCAATTGAGGAGAATAGCTCTTGACGAGAATATCGATTATTCAACTACACTCATTCCTTCTAAAGGACTGCTTGCTGTTGCAAAGCGTTTCCGTGCAATACGTCCTGCTTCAAATCCTAAACGTCCTGCATGAATACCTAGTTTCATTGCTTCCGCCATTTTAATAGGATCTTTCGCACCAGATACAGCTGTATTTAATAACACACCGTCTGCCCCTAATTCCATCGCAAATGCTGCGTCAGCTGGACTCCCAACACCTGCATCTACAATAACGGGTACAGTTGCTTGTTCAATAATAAAACTTATATTTAATGGATTTACAATACCAAGTCCTGAACCAATTGGTGACGCACCAGGCATAATCGCATGAACACCAAGTTCTTGTAGTTTGCGAGCTAATACAACATCATCTGATGTATAAGGAAGAACGATAAATCCTTCTTCAAGAAGCATTTCAGATGCTTTTAACGTCTCTACTGGATCTGGCAATAACGTTTTATCATCACCAATCACTTCTACTTTTACCATGTCACATAGACCTGACGCTTTTGCTAACTTTGCAATACGAACCGCTTCTTCAGCCGTTTTTGCCCCTGCTGTATTTGGAAGTAATGTGTAGTTTTTTACATCAATTTTTTCTAATAAATTCGGTTGCTGTGCATCAAATATATCCATCCGGCGCACTGCAAATGTTAAAATTTCCGCTTCTGATACTTCGATTGCTTTTCTTTGCACGTCATAATCAGAAAATTTTCCTGTTCCTAATAAAAGTCTAGATTTGAATGTGAATGGTCCAATGTTTAACATAATCAACCGCCTCCTACGAAAGTTACAATCTCAATTTGATCGCCATCAAAAACGGAAGTGTCTTGATGGTCTTCTTTTTGCAGAATATCTTTATTGCGCTCTACCACAACAATCTTTGTATCCAATCCTAAGTGAGTAAGCAATTCTGCTACCGTTTTAATATGTTCTGGCACCTCTACTTGCCTACCATTAATTTTCAAATACACGCTTCCATCCCCCTTCTAAACTGACTTTGAAAGCAATGAATCTAACAAATGATTATTTTGTTTTCCTTCTATGATATCGGCCATATATTGTCCAGAAATAGGACTTAATAAAATCCCATTTCGGTAATGACCTGTACAAGCATATAATCCTTTTATTTCCTCATGCTCCCCCATATAAGGAACGTCATGATTTGATTGCGGACGAAGCCCTGCCCATGTGGTTTCCCACTCCGCATCTTTTAAAGCTGGTAAAATTGAATAAGCACGTTCTAATATCGAAGTGATACTTTCTGATTGTACAGATTTGTTAAATGTATAAGGTTTCATTGTTGCTCCAATTACATAGCGACCACCACGTTTTGGCGCGATGTAAAATCTTTCTTGGAAAACCGGAGCCCTTACTAATGGCTTCTGACTTTTTACTGCGACTACTTCCCCTTTTACAGGATAAGTACCCCAATCTCTATGAAAATATTGAAGTAGTTTTGTACTCCATGAACCACCTGCAATGACTACTTTTTCACATGAAATAAAGCCCTCGCTCGTAACAATTCCAGACACTCTATTTTTGTCAACTTGAATATCAAGTACTTCTGTTTGTTCATATATATCAGCACCAGAAATGGCCGCAGAGTGTGTGAACGCTTTCGTTAGTTCTGGCGCAATCACATGACCATCTTTTGGATAGTAGACAGCGCCGATAATGGAGGAAGAAAGAAACGGTTCCTTTTGGCGAAGCTCATCTCCTGTTAGAAAATAAGATTCCTCACCTGTTTCTTGTTGCCAGTTCATTATATTTCGTATTCTCGTTTTCTCCTCTTCATTTTGAGCAATCCGATATATCCCTTTCTCTTCATATCCAATATCAATTCCCGTTTTTTCTCGTAAAGCCTTTGCAAGTTGCGGAAATATTGCACGGCTTTCTCTAGCAAGTTCAAAGAGCGGATCGTATGCATCCCATTCCGCCTGTACCCCAAGAAGTCCTGCCGCTGCTTTTGATGCTTCCGAAGCAATTCTTTGCTTCTCAACAATTGCAACTTCGTAACCTCTTTCTGCTAGAAAATGTGCAATTGAACTACCAATTACACCACCGCCAATAATAGCTACATCATACTTCTTATTCATGATTTTCCGCCCACTTTCTTATGATTTCCTTGTACAATCTTGCTTTCTCGTATGGATTACGATCGCTTACAATTCCAGACATAACTGCAATACCACTCACGCCAGATTTAAGAACTTTTGCTGTATTTTCAGGTGTTATTCCTCCAATAGCTGTAATCGGTATTGTTAACCGCCTTGCCATATCTGAAATTTCTTCGAGTCCTCTTGCTGGAACGCCTTTCTTACAGCTCGTTGGAAATACATGACCATAAACAAGTGAATCCGCTCCATTTTTGAACGCTACGATTGCTTCTTCTAAAGAATGTACAGAATAACCAACATGCAAATAAGAAAATTTCTCTTTCACAGATTTCACATCTGCGCTGCGGTATCCTAATTGTACGCGCGGAATATGTAATAAAATTGCAATATCAATTCGGTCATTGATTACCAGTTTAGATGCGGGAAAGCCTCTTTTTAAGAGACCTTCCACACCTTCATACAACTCTTTCGTACTTTTCTCCCGTTCACGAATATGCAAATAATCAATCTCACTCTCCATTTGCATCGCTACATTCGTCAGCTCTTCAAATGTCATTTGACCATTTGAAATGACATGAAGTTCATTTTTCATACACATTCGCCTACTTTAAAATGTTTTCAAATAATTCATCAGCTGGAACAATCTCTTTTGTCATTCCTTTTTCTTTCAACCATTTATTTTGTTTTTCCCATGACTCTTTTGAATCTGATAAAAATGGCTCATCTTTTGTTCCCATTTTTTCTAATAAAATTTTCATGCTCTCCTTCTCAACTTCAGGGACGAGTGGGAAGTTTTCCTTTTCTTGATGATCTAATAAAATGTTAAGAGCCTCATCTGGATTTTTTTTCATAAATTCATATCCTTTTTTCGTACCACGTAAGAAAGCTTGCAGAGCTTCTTTATCCTTTTTCAACGTTTTCTCTCCTGTAACAAACACAAGCTCATGATAATTTGGCACGCCGTAGTCAGCTGGATTAAAGTATGCTGGCTCGTGACCTTGATGACGCATGACAGGAACTTCATGGTTAATATATGCCCCTGTGACAGCATCTACTTTTTTCGTAATTAATGCTGGTACTAAATCAAATCCTACATCGACTACTTTTACATCGCCCGGATTCCCACCATCTTCTTTTACCATTGCTTTTAAATACGCTTCACTTAAAGGTGTTCCAGAATAACCAACTGTTTTTCCCGCTAAATCTTTTGGTGACTGAATACCTGCTGACTTTAATGAAACAATATGGTTTAACGGTGAGCGAACAACCGCCCCAATTGATTTCACAGGAATTTGTTCATTTGCCTTTGCAATAATTACATCTGGTTGATAATATAAGCCCACTGTCACTTTTCCTGTTGCTGGTAATGTTAAAGGATCAGTTGGATTAGAAGGGAATTTTATATTTACTTTTACACCTTCTTCTTTAAAATACCCCTTCTCGATTGCTGCATAGATAAAACTATGCACCGCATTTGGATACCAATCGAGCATCACCGTAACTTCTTTCTCCTTTTTTTGCTTATCTGACGATGAATCAGTAGAACATCCCGCAATCATTGCAATGAATAAAGTAAACACAAAGATGTATTTGAATAATTTCATGAATGTTTCCTCCAACTAATAAATTTCTTTTCTAATATAGAAACAAGTAGGACAAATAAAATAGCAAGTAATGATAAAAGGACAATTGGCGCAAAGACTCCCGCCCCATCTAACTGCGTCATCATTCGCTTACTAAAGTAGCCTAAGCCAGCTTGCGCTCCAAGCCACTCACCAATTGCTGCACCGATAACGCTAAGCGGAACAGCAATCTTAAGCGCTGAGAAAAAATAAGGAAGTGCAGATGGCAACTTTAATTTTAAAAAAATATCTTTTTTCGTTGCGCCGTATGTAACTAACAGCTCTTCCCAATCCTTTTTCGTACTGCGCAATCCATCGTACATATTGACCGCAATCGGGAAAAAGGTAATTAAAACCGTCACAACAACTTTGCTCCAAATAGAATATCCAAACCATAAAACAAATAATGGGGCCAAAGCGGTAATCGGTATTGTTTGTGAGGCAACGAGTAACGGATAAAAAGCTCTTTCCATCCATTTACTCGCATTCATTGCCATTGCAAGCCCAACACCAAGGACAACAGAAATTGCGACACCGATAAAAACGACATACAACGTTGCTGGTAAATGAACCGTAAAGAGTATGTCACGCAGCGCCCACATTTTCGCTATAATTGCAGTCGGTGCTGGCAAAATATACATTTCATCTACAATTCTAGCTCCCACTTCCCAACTTACGAGCAATATGCCACTTAATATACATGCAGGCAGTAGCTCTCTCATTTTCTTCATATGAGCACCTGCCCTTTTAACATGCTAAGTAGTTCATCCTTTAACGCTAGTACCTCTGGCCTGTGTAAGTCTTTTCTTGTCCGGTCTTTCTCAAGTGGAACAACACGCTCTGTTAACGTTGTAAGGGGCTGCGTTGTCACAATGAAGATTCGATTCGAAAGAAACAGCGCCTCCTCTACATCGTGTGTAATAAATAAAATTGTTTTTTCCCACTGTTTCCATTGTTCAAATAACCATTCTTGCAATGTTGCCTTTGTTAATGCATCCAGCGCACTAAAAGGTTCATCTAACAATAAAATATCTCCACCTGTTAGTAATGTTCGAATAAACGATACTCGTTGTCGCATTCCTCCCGACAAGTCTTTCGGGTACTTTTGTGCGTATCCTTGTAATCCAAATTGCTCTAAAAGTTCTTTCGCTCTTCTTTCAGCTTCTGTTTTCTTAATTCCTTGACATTCTAAAGGAAGGGCTGCATTTTCAATAATCGTTCTCCATGGCAAGAGCATATCTTTTTGTGGCATATATCCTACAGGATGACTCTTTGTTTCCATCAGTTGAATTGTTCCAGCCGCTGCATCTTCTAATCCTGTAATTAAGCGAAATAATGTACTTTTGCCACAACCACTCGGCCCGATGATGCTAACAAATTCTTGTTCCTTGATGGAAGCATCTAAGTCCTTTATAATAGGCTTTTCATCATAATGAAAGGAAACATTATGAAACTGTAGTATGCTCTTTGTCTTCAAAACCCCACATCTCCTTGCGATATGCCATATCCCAGAATAAATATTCAAAGCGGCTGGAATATAGGAAAATCTCTTCTAAGCGGGATAATTCTTGTTCTGTTTTTCCTTCAGCTAGTTCGTTTAATAAATCGATTAACCAAATGCAAAGATTCCCATACTCTTCTGAGCTATACCCTTGAATCCATTCCCCAAAGAACTCATGATCTCTTGCTCCTGGAATATCATTTAAACGTTTTCCAATTTCCCAATAACTCCACATACACGGAAGCAGCGCTGCAATAAGCTCAGCCAATGTACCATTTTGCGATACTGACATCATATAGTTTGTGTACGCTAAGTTTTTAGCTGATGGCTTCGCTGCTTCTATCTCTTCTATAGAAATTCCAAGACGCTTTGCATACTGTTTATGAATTGTCATTTCTCCATTTAAAATGCCATCGATTTGTTCCGCAAATTTTGCCATCACTTGTGGATTCGTTGCTTTTACAACACCAATTGCATAAATTTTTGCATAATCTAGCAAATATAAATAATCTTGTATGATGTAATATTGGAACTTATCCTTTTGTAACGTGCCATCTCCCATCCCCGTTACAAAAGGATGATTATGACTTTTTTCCCAAACAGGCTGCACTGCTTCAAATAATCTGTCACAAAATTTCATATATATTTCCCCTTCCTTTATATCTTTTTATCCAAATAAAAAACCACTCCTATATAAGAAGTGGCTATAGCAAATAAAAATATACATATGCATTGCTCCACTTCCCTTCGCTAGTATTACCTAGATCAGGTCCATAAGGGTTAAGGTTCATTCCTCTCTCAGCCTATCAAGCACCCCTAGTGGTATCCGTTATGAAATTATAAAATAAAAAAGCCCCGTTTCCATGCGCAAAGAAACGGGGACTTATACTTTCGTCCAAATTGCTTCCCTACGCTAGCATAACCTAGATCAGGTAATAAAAGGATCAAAGACTTACGGCCTTACTCTCAGTTGGCAACACCAACTCTCCTAGCACAATATAAAATTACCATTGTCAGTATAACACCGTCATCAAGCTTCAGCAACTATTTTAATTTTCTTAATTATCTACTTAATATACTGTTGCTAGAAACATAAATCAGTTGAGGTTCTCCATCCCTGTTATTATTCTCCTCTTTTTTGATTTCACATGGCATCGCACAATTTTCTCATTAAAAAGCAAACTTCCATACACTTAACATTATTTTTCTATTGATTTCATATTACATTTATGTGAATAAGCCCCACTCGATTCTATCTTTATACTATAATAAAAGGTACAGTATTACATCTAGAGGAGGCCTTGATTATATGAACTTGAGAGCTACAGCTTTAACAGCAACTACTGTCGCAATTGCTTCCTTACTTCCTTCTGTAACAGAAGTAGATACGCAGACAGCTGCTGCACAGCAAACATCAAAAGCAAAGACTGGCTATGTGAAAGTAGATAAAGTAGACTTATATCCAACTACAAATGTTAACAATGATTCAATCGGTAGCATCCCCTATAACACTCCTGTTACCATTCTTGAAGCAGTTCACGACTGGTATAAAGTAAATATTCATAATCAGATCGGTTACATAAAAAAAGATGCTATTACATTTACAAAATCTAGTAAGCAAAACGAGCAATATATTGTACATGCAAATGCGTTAAATGTTCGTTCTGAACCGAATACAGAATCTTCTATTCTTGACGTATTACCGAATGGTAAGTTCGTTGCAGTTCAAGGAACAGAAGGAAATTGGTATAAAATTTTTCACAACGGCCAAATTGGATATGTACAAAAAGATTTTGTATCTAGCGGTTCAAAACCTTTAGTAAAAGGAATTACCGTGCAAAACAAACCTACCTATACCGTTGCTACTCCAAAACTGAACGTACGTAGTAATGCAGGATCGAATAGTACGATTATCGGCTCTTTACAAAACGGTACACAAGTTCAGGTTGTAGAAACAGTCGGAACTTGGTATAAAATTCGCTTCGGCACAGCGTATGGCTATGTAGCCAAACATTATATCATCCAAAATCAAGCGCAAAACAAAAAGACAAATCCTTCTATCCCAGCTGTTTTTAAATTTCCGACACAAGGAAAAATTAGTTCAACGTTTGATATGCGCTGGGAACAAATGCACTATGGAGTAGATATTGCTGCACAAGGGAATGTTTCTATTCATGCAGCTGCTTCAGGAAAAGTTGTGAAGTCTTATTATTCAGCGAGTTATGGTAATGTTGTTTTCGTTGCTCATCGGATCAATGGAAAATTGTATACAACCGTTTATGCTCATATGAAAGATCGCGCTGTAAAAATCGGAGACACAGTACAAGTTGGACAACTATTAGGACATATGGGAAATACAGGACATTCCTTTGGACAACATCTTCATTTTGAATTACATAATGGAGAATGGAATTTTGAAAAAACGAATGCAGTTGATCCACTGCCATATTTAGTTAGGTAAATACTATGCCACGCAATATCCCATTCATGATTGAATCTATAGCCTTCTTTGGCTTAATTTGTTGTTTAATTATTTATAATACAAGTATTGTATTTTTATCTATTATTATTACTTTTGTTATTTTAGAAATTATGATGGAAGCATTTCAAATTCGTCTGAAACAAAAAATTGCTCATATTTACGTTATACTTTTTCTTTTAAGTGCTTTTATAACAAACGTAGTAAGTGGTGGCTTTTATCTATCTTCCATATTCCCTGTGTTCTTCTTAGGAGTCTTACTAGTTGTGTCCCAATATATTAATGTTCCTGATAAACAAAAGAAACAAGAAAAACAAAAGCATCAAGGAATCTAGAAAGAGGAGACAACTCACTTTCTTTGATGTATAAGAAAATACAGGCTGCTAGTTCATACTACTAAGCAAAAAGGATCTCATGTAAATTGAGATCCTTTTTGCTTATATATTTATCCCGCATTAACGGGCAGCCCGATTGGTGAGGGCTCATAATCAGTGGGGGATGAAGAACCACCCACTAATTAAAGTTTCACTTTATTTTAGCCACACGCATATTTCTCATAAATGAAGCTTAAGTTATACTTTTTCTCTAGACTCATTCTCTGTTCATCGTCACACCAGTAAAATAAAATATCATGGATAGTTGCATAACGTTTGTTCTTTAAAAACACCTTAAAGAATGATGGTAAACAATCATGTAACTGTATAAAAATATAATTCCGTAAGATTTCTTCCTTATATTCAATCCCTTTACATACATGCAAGAGTTCTTCATAATAATATGCATGCTGAGGAACTTGAATCATTTCAAAGAATGGTATGTAAGATAATAGCTTACCAATAAAGTGTCCATAGCGGTTCATAATCTCTATTGTCATATGTTCCATCATTTCTTTCATAACATATAAATAATCATCGACATGTGTTGTTTTTAATGGGTCAAGCCGATCTGATATTTGTGAAATGACAGCTCTTTGACATGCAATAACAGCATGATTAGGACCATAGTACGAAAGAAAATCTGTGCATTTACGATATTTTCTTAATAAATCAAATGTGTATAAATCACCTAAATATGTATTGCAATATATTGCTAGATTCATCATATCATCATTTAGTTCTTTTTTAGAAAGAGATTTTGCTTGTTTACATAGGTAAAAGAATGTGAACTCTAAAACTTCTTTATGAGATACTAATTCTCGATATTCTTCTATACATTTTTCATTAAATTTTACTCTTTTCCAAATCACTGCATCTTCATTTTTTAATTCCCCAACACGGTACTTAATAATTAAATAGTTTAAAGCAACAATTTGTGTTATAGAATCCCACGTTTCATACTCCATTGAAGTATGTACAAATTCATCTAACCTTTGATTTACCATAAATGTATATGCTTCTTGATACCAACCAATCTCTTGGCATAAACGAACGATACGCACCAATGTAGGAATCTCATCTTTATGAAATTGAGGTAATTCTTTTACTTTGTTCATTCCATATAAAATGAATGGAATTAAATTTTCTTCTTTGTAAAACTCTTTTTCTTTCCATACTAGAAGTGTTCTCTCTTTCTCCTCACCTTTCGGACGACAAGGTACAAGTAAAGAAAATAAATCAGCAAAATCTTTTGGTTCCACATATGTATCAATCACCAAATTCCAATTCGGATTGCCCTGCACAGCTTTCATATAACTCCCCTTCCAGTTTTCCTTTCTATATAAACACGCTAAAGTTTGTTAATAATAAAAACTCAACAAATATTGCTATATTCAAAATCACTCATAACCCTTATATCTATTAGTATATCATTTTTTATCGTGATAAAAATTAAGAATAAAAATTTTAAAAAACTTTTCAAATATAGCAATGATCTTTGAATTTTATTTCAGATACATTACACTCACAATTCCTTTTCATTCTAATTGCAAGAATAATGTATCTGATTCTCATTTTTCATTCACCAAAGTTTCCATAATTATCTTAAAGTTCGTGTGATCCTTTTGTATGCTCTGATATTTCACCTAAGGCAAAACCAGCTTGATCATCAGCTGCTTCTACTGTTGCTAAATCTCCTAACGCTAACATTCCAACGAGTATCCCGTTCTCTACTACTGGCAATCTTCTCACTTGATGTCTTGCCATTAACTCTGTTGCCTTCTCAACCGGGTCGTTAGGTGCTACTGAAACAATATTTGTGGTCATCACATTTGTAATTTTATTAGACCCTGGATGCTTCTCGGCAATTCCACGAACAACTAAATCGCGATCTGTAACAAGACCAACAACTTGATTGTTATCGACGACCGGAATCATACCAATTTCTTCTTCTTTCATTTTAACAGCTGCTTCATACACATTATCTAAAGGCGTACATTGTACAATATTTGTACTCATCAGATCTCTTACAAATGGCATATTATTTGTTCCCTCCTTTTAATACATACCATAGTTTTCCCAAAATCCCTTTATTTATTTCAAATACTTCAACTTCATATTTGTTTAGATTTACAACATCGTATGTAAAAGGAGAAAGTATACGTAACATAAGAAAAAAGAGTCAGCAATTATGCTGACTCTTTTTATGACCCGTACGGGATTCGAACCCGTGTTACCGCCGTGAAAGGGCGGTGTCTTAACCACTTGACCAACGGGCCATGGCTCCGCAGGTAGGACTCGAACCTACGACCGATCGGTTAACAGCCGATAGCTCTACCACTGAGCTACTGCGGAATATGATGATGGGCCTAAATGGACTCGAACCATCGACCTCACGCTTATCAGGCGTGCGCTCTAACCAGCTGAGCTATAGGCCCATATTTCTAAACAGGGGCAGTAGGAATCGAACCCACACCGGAGGTTTTGGAGACCTCTGTTCTACCGTTAAACTATGCCCCTAAACGATGCCGGCTAGAGGACTTGAACCCCCAACCTACTGATTACAAGTCAGTTGCTCTACCAATTGAGCTAAGCCGGCTCGCTAATTCAAAATAATGGCTCGGGACGGAATCGAACCGCCGACACGAGGATTTTCAGTCCTCTGCTCTACCGACTGAGCTACCGAGCCTTATGTAATGGCGGTCCCGACCGGGGTCGAACCGGCGATCTCCTGCGTGACAGGCAGGCATGTTAACCACTACACCACGGGACCATTTGGTTGCGGGGACAGGATTTGAACCTGCGACCTTCGGGTTATGAGCCCGACGAGCTACCAGACTGCTCCACCCCGCGACAATATAAATTTTAAAAATAAGGAGGTAGAGGGATTCGAACCCCCGCGCGACTCTCGCCGCCTGTCGGTTTTCAAGACCGATCCCTTCAGCCAGACTTGGGTATACCTCCATGAAGGTAATATACATTATATAATAATCTTTATAAACTATTAATGATTCCATTTCAATAACAATAAAATGGAGGAGGTAGAGGGATTCGAACCCCCGCACGGCTCTCACCGCCTGTCGGTTTTCAAGACCGATCCCTTCAGCCAGACTTGGGTATACCTCCAATAATAAGAAAAGTGGAGCCTAGCGGGATCGAACCGCTGACCTCCTGCGTGCAAGGCAGGCGCTCTCCCAGCTGAGCTAAGGCCCCATAATATTTTAAAATATCGGGAAGACAGGATTTGAACCTGCGACCCCCTGGTCCCAAACCAGGTGCTCTACCAAGCTGAGCCACTTCCCGAAAGAAAACGCGCCCGAGAGGAGTCGAACCCCTAACCTCTTGATCCGTAGTCAAACGCTCTATCCAATTGAGCTACGGGCGCACATGGTGCCGAGGGCGGGAGTCGAACCCGCACGGTGGTCACCCACCGCAGGATTTTAAGTCCTGTGCGTCTGCCTGTTCCGCCACCCCGGCATGTCATGTTTGGAGCGGAAGACGGGATTCGAACCCGCGACCCCAACCTTGGCAAGGTTGTATTCTACCACTGAACTACTTCCGCAAGACATGTTATAAATATTTTATTAAAAGTGCGGGTGAAGGGAGTCGAACCCCCACGCCAAAGGCGCCAGATCCTAAGTCTGGTGCGTCTGCCAATTCCGCCACACCCGCATATTCTTTTAAATGGTGAGCCATGAAGGACTCGAACCTTCGACCCTCTGATTAAAAGTCAGATGCTCTACCAACTGAGCTAATGGCTCTTAAATGGCTGGGCTAGCTGGATTCGAACCAGCGCATGACGGAGTCAAAGTCCGTTGCCTTACCGCTTGGCTATAGCCCAATAATTAAGAATGGTGGAGGGGGGCAGATTCGAACTGCCGAACCCGAAGGAGCGGATTTACAGTCCGCCGCGTTTAGCCACTTCGCTACCCCTCCGACATATTGTGGTGGAGGATGACGGGATCGAACCGCCGACCCCCTGCTTGTAAGGCAGGTGCTCTCCCAGCTGAGCTAATCCTCCATTTGCCTGGCAACGTCCTACTCTCACAGGGACAA
>NZ_JAKUEH010000012.1:0-126276 GCF_022662815.1 Bacillus cereus group sp. BfR-BA-01492 | reverse complement strand
CATCTTTTTAAATTCTGCATTAAATTTCTTGTTTGCCATACGGACACTTCCTCCTTGAAATCCATTGTAAGGACTTAACTAAGTTGTGTCCATATGACTATACTAACTCCAGTATGGGAATTAAAAAGGAAGATAGGTTTAAAAAAGTTAGTTATCCAATGATGATAAATAAGTTAGATCAAGCGGTAGGGCGCTTAATTAGAAGTATTGAGGATTATGGAATTGTCACAATACTTGATGAGCGCATTTATACATCTCAAGGGTATGGTAAGGATGTGCGAGAGTTATTAAAAGAACAAGGGTATGTACTGACTAGATCATGGGAAGAGGTAGAATCTTTTTATATTAAAAAGTTAGAAAAAGGAGCAGAAGCTGAATATAAACCATATAACAAAGAAGCATTAGATATTGGAAATTTGTTAAGCCGTCCTAACCGTAAATTATTAGCTAAAACACAGAAGAGAAAACATATAAAAGTGAAAATGTATGAACCTAAGAAGATAAAAAAAGATCAAAAGTTATTCTTAGAAAAGGTATGTAAAGATGCTAACTTTAAAATTATTCTAAATGGAACTACAGAGCTTGTATTTAAAGAAGTCTGTATTAGTTTAGCTATGGATAAACTTCCTATTCCTCAAACAATGAAGGATTTTCCATATAGAGATATTGAAGAGAAAGAAAAGCTTAGTCAATATTTAGATTTTAAAGTAGCTAATAAGACGGTAGAAGAAATCTATAGGGAAAATGAAGTGAAGACAACAAAAAACAGAGTAAATAAAGACCAAAGAGAATTTTTAAAGAATCTCATGGAACAGGAAGGAATAACAGGTTCTATAAAGAGAGAAGTAAACGATGCTTATAAGGTAGTATATGATGAACTATACAGTAATTGGAAGGATGTGTCTTATTTAAGGGAGTGTTTTCCATATCAAGATGAAGAAGAAAAAAGGGAGTTATTTACTTACCATGGGGGAACGAGGAAAAGGGCATATCCTTTATGTACGCAATTAGGGTGCAGTGGTGAATGTAGTGAACAGGAGCATAAGCAAATAATAGCTTATCTTATCGATACCTATGGAGCTACAAAGATTGAATATATGGGGAGAACGGGGAAACAACGGGTTCTAATTGAACCTATAGAAATATTAGATCAAGATGAATTTCGACCAAGTGAACTATTACAAAATGTTTAAAAACATTCTAAAAAGATGCGAGGAAGCTATTCTTTATACTATTACTAGTTTTGCTATGGGGGAACAATAGCAGAATAAAAAATTAGTTTATTATGCTTTTTTATACTGTATAGTTTTTATAACAAGCAAAAGAAGAAATATAATGATACTATTTCTTTTGCTTGTTACTCAATCTAAAATAATTACTTAAAGTTTGTATTTTCTATAGTTATTTAATATTAATTTTAATAAGGTGGTATTACTCTTTGGACTTTGAGACTAAAAATTCTACTTCTTGAATTAACAGGGAGGGTTTGACATCAAGAGTTTCAGCTAATGCAAATATAGTATTGATTGTGGGTTTTCTTTTACCACGTTCAAGAAGACTAATATATGTTCTATCTAAACTTGAGTTAAGTGCGAGCTGTTCTTGACTTATATTAGTGATATGCCGGTATTTTTGTAGGGTAATTCCAAAGGCTTCTTCGATTTTCAAGAAATCACTCTCCTTATATTTATAAGATAATTTTGAGAGAGTAATCTTCTTTTAACTACAGACTATAGTCTGCATTTATTTGTAATATACAGCCAATGTTTAGGGGGAAGTATAAAGAAAACGGCCATAATGTAGTTATTAGGCCTCACCATACATGCCCATCAATTTAAGAGATTTTAATACCCCCTAATTACTCAAAAACGTCATTCTTTCTAAACAAGCTAGATTAGAAAGAATGACGTTTTTTGATGAACCCCTTGATTCAAGATGAACTACAACCATTTGCAAAGGAATTACATCGATATGCGACACCTGTATTTTTAGAAGAACTTGCAAGAGAAATGGGATTTATAAAGCGAAAACGTAAGTTTTCTTGCTCAGACTTATCCCCGATTTGTATTTGGATCAGTAACGAGTAGCAGGTGATCCCTTAGTATGATTATGTAGTAAGCTTCATGCAGCCACTTGCACTTTACTCAGCCCTGAGGGCTTAAATAAACGTTTAAATGCTAAAGCAGTTTTGTTTTCACAACATATTTTCTCTTTACTGTTACAACAAAAAGTATGTGAACAAACACAAATCTCTAACCATCTCTTCTCTTATTTTCAACGAATACGTATCTTAGATGCTACTGTATTTCAGGTACCGAATGCTTTAGAAGATGTATATCCAGGCTCTGGAGGCTGTGCTCAAACAGCCGAAATCAAAATTCAATTAGGATATGATCTGCACAGTAGAAAATTTCTTAACTTTCAAGTTGGACCAGAAAAAATAACGACAAAATATTTGGCACGAAGTGCTTAAATACTTTACGACCAGGAGATTTATGTATTCGTGATTCGGCTTATTTCATGTCGAAATTCATACTGGGATCTCATAAATATATATGACACTTGACGTATATAAAAAACAAATGTAATATATAAATAACAAAAGTAAACTATAGTATTGGAGGGTTTTTAGATGCTTACCAAAGTTAAGCGGATTCGACTTGAAAAAGGTATGACACAAGGAGAATTAGCAAAATTGACAAATGTTAGCAGGCAAACAATAGGTTTAATTGAACAAGGCGCATATAATCCATCTTTAAATCTTTGTATTAAGATTTGTCAAACCCTTGGAGTTACTTTAAATGATTTATTTTGGGAGGAGTTGTAATAATGAAAAATATCTTAGAAAAAATGTACTTGAGATTTATAAACAAGGTAAGCGAAAGAGATGAATATCAAATACAAGAAATAAACAAAGAGTTTGCTATTGCAGGGTTAATGTTATGGTATGCAAATATATTAGCTATGTTTATTATGCTAGTAGTGGATACTATTAATCACACCTTATCCATAGGAACTATAATTACCTTTGTGGTCAATATGCTTTACGCTAACTATCTAATGTGGAAATTAAAAAAGAAAAAATTGAATGATATAGAGTGCTCTACAAAAGAAGAATTTTTTAAAAAGAAAAAACAGATTAAAAAATCTAGTATTAGAGCGGGTTTACTTTGGACTTTTGAAATGTTTATATTAATGTGTTATGTTTTTCCTTATTTAAGCTCAGGAAAAATATCAGTTTCTTTCTCTGATATTATTATATGGGTTTGTGCAGGCTTATTCTTTGGTTCTAGCATGTATGTAATTTCATTATTTAATTTAAAAAAGTTATATTAGTTGAAATTAGAATATAAATGAAATACGGTCTATAGAATTAAACCTTTCTTTCTATAAATTCTAAAATTGGATAACATATATTTTAAGCATACTGTTAGAAAGTAAGAAATTTTAAGCATATTATAATTGCTAGTTCTAGCTTCTATAAATTAAAAGCGATTAAATTAAAAACCCAATTTAATCGCTTTTTTCACTCTAATCATTATTAGATATAAAATTTATTAGCAACCGCCAATGCCGCCAGCAATGCCGCCAGCTAAAGCGCCTACTCCGCTGCCATAAATTACAGCAGGTCCGAATTCCCAAGTGTATCCAGCTCCTGTTAGGAATCCACTAACTGCGCCAGAAGCGATGCCTGCTACACATTTACCAGCTCCACCAGCTGAAATTTCTAAAAGTTCTTTTTCTGTAAGTGTCTCTAAGTTCATAATATGATTCTCCTTTTATCTTTTATTAGCAACTACCAATGCCGCCAGCAACGCCACCAGCTAAAGCGCCTACGCCGCCGCCATAAATTACAGCAGGGCCAAATTCCCAAGTGTAGCTAGCACCATTCAGGAATCCTAATGCTGCGCCAGAAGCGATGCCTGCTACACATTTACCAGCTCCACCAGCTGAAATTTCTAAAAGTTCTTTTTCTGTAAGTGTCTCTAAGTTCATAATATGATTCTCCTTTTATTTTTTATTAGCAACCAGCAATTCCGCCAGCAACGCCGCCAGCTAAAGCACCTACGCCGCTACCGTAAATTACAGCAGGACCAAATTCCCAAGTGTAGCTAGCTCCTGTTAGGAATCCACCGACTGCGCCAGAAGCGATACCTGCTACACATTTACCAGCTCCACCAGCTGAAATTTCTAAAAGTTCTTTTTCTGTAAGTAATTCTAATTTCATAATGATTCATACCCCTTATTATTATATTTTTGATTATTACACGTAATTAATTAGTTAATATTATAAAAATGTTATTATTACTATTGTTTAATCGCGATATAACAATCATGATTTTTATAATAACACTTATTTCCAGGAATGATAGATAATATGCAAAATTACATATTATCTATTTTTTTATTATATTTAGATATAATATTTAACTTGTCATATTTAAATATTAAGGAAATGAGGCTACGATTTTGTTCAAAAAAGAGTTTTTTTGTATTAGGCAACAGGATTTAAAAGATTGTGGTCCAGCATGTCTAGCGATGATTTCTCGCCATTATGGGTTTACTACTTCTATTTCAAAGATTAGAGAAGTGGCTGGTACAGATTTAGCGGGAACAAATATTAAAGGTTTGATGGAGGCTGGTGAAAAACTAGGGTTTGAAGTAAAAGCTGTAAAAGCAACAAAACCCGAAGATTTAAAAGAAATTCCATTACCTTCAATTGCTCATGTTGTAGTCAATGGTGGTTTGTTACACTATGTAGTAATTCATAAGGTTAAAGATAATAAAATTTATATTGCTGATCCAGAAAAGGGATTGGTTACGTACTTGTTAGAAGAATTCTGCCAAATGTGGACAGGTATTCTTGTATTAATGTCTCCTGGACAAAATTTTCAAAAAGGAAAAGAATCAAAGGGAACATTTTCACGATTTCTCTTATTATTAAAACAACAAAAAAATTTATTAATACCATTGTTTTTTGCTTCTATTTTCTTTAATTTATTTGGGTTATTGGGAGCATTTTATTTTAAATTTTTAATTGATGATATCGTGGCAAATCAATTGATACAGACACTTCATATTGTATCAATTGGAATTATTATATTGTATATATTTAAGATACTTCTTTCTTATTTTCGCACTCATTTAATCCTATATTTAAGTAGAAGAATAGATATTCATTTAATGCTTGGGTACTATCGTCATGTTGTAGGATTACCAATGAATTTCTTTGAAACAAGAAAAGTGGGCGAAATTATTTCTCGATTTATGGACGCAAGTAAAATACGAGATGCTTTGTCAACCATAACAGTTACTTTAATGATTGATACATTAATGGTTACAATAGGAGCTGTTTTGTTATATATCCATAGTCCCATTTTATTTGGTGTGACTTTATTATTAATACCGTTCTATATTGGTATTATTTTTGCCTTCCATAAGCCGTATCAATCCATTAATCGCAAAGAAATGGAAAGTAATGCGAAATTAAATTCCTATTTAGTGGAATCTTTAAATGGAATTGCAACTGTAAAATCTTATAACGCAGAAAAAGAAGTGTTTTTTCAAACTGAAAGTCGTTTTATTAATCTATTAAGGCATGTATTTAAAAGAGGAATGCTATCCAATTTACAAGGTTCTATTAAAATGGGACTTGAATTAATTGGTGGAACTATCATCCTTTGGGTTGGTTCCATGCAAGTATTAAAAGGAAATATGACGATAGGTGAGTTAATTACATATAATGCACTTTTAGTATATTTTTTAAATCCAATTGAAAATTTGATTGGTATTCAGCCTACCATGCAATCTGCACTAGTCGCTGGAGAACGATTAAATGAAATTTTTGATTTAGATCAAGAAAAAAGTGAAAAAGAGGATAATAAAGTATCTCCTAAAAAATTATCAGGTAAAATCCAATGTTCAAATGTTACATTTCGTTATGGAACACGTAAAAATGTACTAAATAACATAAGTTTTTCAATTGAATCAGGTAGTCAAGTAGCATTTGTAGGAGAGAGTGGATCAGGTAAAACAACTATTTCAAAACTATTAATGCATTATTATGAATCCCAACAAGGAAATATATATTATGATGATTATCATATCAAAGAGATAAGCCGTACTGCATTGCGTGATCGAATTGCATATGTTTCTCAAGAGTCATTCTTCTTTAGTGCTTCTATTTATGAGAATTTGTGTTTTGGTTTAGCACGACCAGTTACTTTAGAGGAGGTTATACACGTATGTAAGCAAGCTTGTATACATGAGTTTATCAGTGAATTACCGTTACGTTATGAAACTCTCTTAGAAGAAAATGCGTCAAATTTATCTGGTGGACAAAGACAACGTTTGGCAATTGCAAGAGCGTTATTAAAACAACCAGATATCTTAATTTTAGATGAAGCGACAAGTAATTTAGATTCTACAACTGAAAAACATATTACGGATATGTTAAAGAAGTTGGGATTACAAGGAGTTACTGTAATTATGATTGCGCATCGATTAAGTACAATCCAGCATGCAAATCAAATTTTCGTGATGGAACAAGGAAATATTAAAGAGCAAGGCGCTCATGAAGAATTATTATTCCATAAAGGAGAGTATTACCGTTTGTGGAAGAATCAAACTGTTCATATAGAACACATAGAATCTCAATCTTATGCAATGCGAGGTGTCCAAGATGAGTAAGCTTTATTCGTTTGATCAATTAATTGATAGTAAGGAATTATTAGAACGAAAACCACCTCGTTTTATTGCTGGATTAATTGTTTTTCTTTTGATGAGCTTATTTGTTTTCTTAATCTGGGCTTATGTCAGTAAGATAGATATTGTAAGTAAGGGAACAGCAATGATACAAGGAAAGTCAGATGTAAGTGTGTCTCGTACTCAAATTGTAGGTGTGGTTGATACGGTTGCTGTTAAGCCTGGTGATGAAGTGAAAAAAGGAAATATTTTAATTCAATTAAAAAATCAGGAATTAACAGATAAACAAAGTCAGATGAATCAAATTGTGGAACATTTAGAAAAACAAAAAGGGATGTTAGAACAGTTGAAAGAGAGTATCCAGTCCCATAAATCTTCTTTTCTTGATGATGTGGATAAAAAAATAAGAGAAGAATATCAGGCTTATGATCAAAGATATCAATCTATACAAAATGAAAAAGACAATGAAATAAAAACAATAGAAAATAGTAAAATTTCAAGCGAACAAGATGAAGTTTTACAAGGATTAATTGCAGAAAACGAAAATATCCAAAGAGAAATAGACATAATTGAAAAACAAAAGAAAAAAGAAAATATATTAGAAGAACAAAAACAAGTAATGGATGATAAAAAAGGAAATTTAGAATCCCAAAAAAATAGTGTGGAAAAGCGTATTCAACAACGAAAAGAAACTTTAGAACATGAAAGAACAAAAGTGGATGTTACTAAAGAAGGAAAGCAAGTACAAAAGAAAGATGCTTTAAAACAATATAAAGAAGAATCTATGATTTCAGTGAATCAACGTATTCAATCCCTAGAACAGGAACTATTTATTAAAAAGCAAGAGTTAGATGGACTGCGTCATCAAAATGAAACGACAATTATAAAAGCAGAAAAAGACGGGATTGTACAATTTCCTGCCATCTTACAACAAGGGGATTTAATTAATCCCGGCCAAGAAATTGTTTCGATTATCCCAAAAGAAGACCAAAAAAAAGTAAGAATCTTATTACCAGCTCAAGAGATAAAAGGAATAAAAAAAGGAGATAAAGTACAATATTCGTTTAAGTTACAGAAAACGGATAAACAAATGGGACAAATAACATATGTATCAGCATATCCTACTTTTGATAAAAATACGAAGGGGTATATGTATGAACTAGAAGCCACAATTGATACAAAAGATTTACAAGAACTACATATAGGAATGGTTGGTAGAGCTTCTGTCATTACAGGAGAAGAACCAGTATGGAAATTTATTTTAAGAAAATTAGATTTTATTTCTAATTGAAATAGTTAGAAATAAAATCATATAAGGAGATATAATTAAGTATGAAAAAGTGTTTTTCTATTGTAATCATGTTGATTTTATTAATGAGTTCTTTTCCTTTATCTGTTACATATGCAAAGGAAAAAAACATCCATTTAAGCAATATTGAGCAAATGTCTAGTGTTTTTAATGATAATACTAGCCTAGGAGAAAAAATCAGTTATATTAGAAATAGTGATTTGAATAATTGGTCAGTTAAAGAAATGAACCAGGCCCTAGATAAAATAGATAATTTAAATCTGAGTATAATGGAACGAGCAAGTTTAAAGAGAGAGGTAATACGTTCTTCAGGATTTTCTAATTTTGATTTTAAAGAAACAAATTCTGATGTATTAGCATTTAAGGAATTAAAAATAGAAATTATAGAGACTGATCAGTTACTTACTTTATATAGAAGAAGCAAGGCTGGTGAACCGGGATCTAAATATGGTCTGGGTTATTGGTGGGGAGATAAAGAAAGAAATATTGAAGAAACTAGAAATGAGTTAGCCGTATTAGAAGCTTGGGGAAATCCGCTTAATATACAATATAAAATCAAGGTACCTAAAGGGACAAGAATACTTAAAGGATTTACAGCTGCTCAAACTCAATATCTTAAAGGGACAAGTATAATTCAAGAATATAGAGAAGGTGGAGCTATGCAATACTGGATTAATAAGATAGATAACAGTTGGTTACAATAAAAAATTATTAGGAGGATAACATGACAAATCATCATGAATTTATAAGTTTAGCTCTAGATTGTGAGCGTATTATAAAACAAAACATTCCTAGTAATCCCGACGATGCGAAAAGATATCATTTAATGTTAAACGAACTTAAAGGATTAAGAATGACCATAGAATCAAACCAATTAAATGACAAGTTGTATTATTTATCAATTACACAGATGCTTGAAAAAAATGATCCGGAAGAAGTATTACAAGCTGTTTTAAAACTAAATACATTTTATTGTAACTACTATCAAAATGTATAAAAATATTAACTCAATAAATTCGAGCCTATATTATTAAAAATAACATGACTCATAGTGGAAGGCACCCGAAAGGGTGCCTTTTCTTTATAAAAAATACATCTAATAAGAAATATAGTCTAAACGTACAATTTTCTTTTTTTGATATGGTGACTCCTATTACTAAATTATAGCCGTTTTTTAGTAAGGTATTGAGTTGTTAACTACTTCAACAAATTCTTTAAATTCATTATCTGTGAAGTAGTAAAATAATTCTTCTATAACATAGTATGTATCTTTAGAGTCTTTAACAATTAAATCCACTCGATTCAAGCTATTAATAGAGTTTCGAATTACAGTTTTCTTAATAGCAGTTTCTTTTGAGATAGTAGGGATATCTACTTTTACTTTTCCTGTTTTATTGAGGTATGCATCTTTGCATAAATACGCATAGATAATTAAATCAATGCCACTTATATTACCCATCAGTTCTTCTGTGAAGACAGGTGAAGGTACAAAAAAATAACTTTGGTTTTCATAATCTTGAAATTGTATTTCGGTACCTTTTTTTATTGTTTTATTAAAATGTTCATATAAAAGGGAGTGAAGTGTTTCTGTATCTGTATTTAAATCGAAGAATCCTATAGGTAATTTACTAAAATACATAATAACATCCTTTCTTTGTAGACTATAGTCTACGGTATTGTATCATGATACAATGGATTTGTAGATAATACTTACAAATATATTGTGAATTACCATAAAAATACACCGGTTATCTGATATAAAGGAGGTGGTTATTGATTAAATATAGATGAATAAAATAAAAAGATAGTGGCAGATTTCCAAAACTTATTTTGTAAAATTAAGATGTTAGATTAGTTTTGAGGGAGAGCGGGAGGAAGGTATGTATGTATCAATTAAAATATAGGCGTTCAGATAACCGTATAGAATTAATTACAGAGTATGGTGAAAAAAAGTTACTAAATGATAGCATTTCCTCAAAACCAACTATTTCACCAGGGGGATTAAAAGCCATATATTTATCACCTTACGAATGGGAAAGTATCACCAAATTGTATCTCTTTGATTTAAGGAATGGTGATAATATTCAATTAATAGGTGATATAGATGGAGCATATATGCCGAAAGGGGCAATATGGATAGATAACTCATATCTTGCACTTATTATTGGTTTTGGCACTTTCAGTGATGGAGGAAATGTGTATCTTTATAATTTAATGGATAGTCAATTGATTAAAATAACTGATTGGGATCAAAGAAAACAAGTAGTAAAGTTAGAATATAATAGTGGTTTCTTAAAGTGTAAAGGTATTGAGTATTTAAGTGACATGATGGAGGAATATATAGAATTTAAGGAGATCTTAGATATAAAGTTATATACTTTATAAAATTATAAGGTTTTTAGAGTTTTATAAAGAAGAATGCAAGTACAACAAATGTTTGGTTATAGGTACAGTAGAAAAATATAGAGAATAATACAGCTTTTTTGTTTCGTTATTGGTTCTAAAAAAGCATTGAATAGTTTGAAGCAAAAATACCAAATGAGATAAATAGTATTTTAGAAGGATTCTATGTATTATGCACATAAAAATATTCCATACTAGAAATGATGAAATTTTTAAGGAGGGTAGAGATGGCCAAACGAAAAAATGAATGGACAGAAAAAAGAATAGAAAAATACATAAAAGAAGGTAGGGGACATGGGGAAGTAGGTGATTATAAACCTTGGTTAACGATACAAAATCTATCTTCTAATGGTAATGAAACTCGTCCTAAAGGTTGGAAAACAAACAGACAACATGAATTTCTTTCTAATTTAGAAAGGGATTATTTTTTTATCTTGGAATGGGCAGATAATATTATTGATATCAGAGAACAATTCCCTTTAGATCGGGAGCTTACATATCAAATTGCTGTAGAAAAAGGTATATCACATCCTATTGATCCAAAGAATAAAACACTAATTGTAATGACTACAGATTTTTTATTGACGATTCATAAGGAGAAAGAAATTAAATATATAGCTAGAACTGTAAAATCAAGTAAGGAATTAGAAGATAAGAGGGTAATTGAAAAGTTTGAGATTGAAAGGGAATATTGGAAAAGGAAAAATATTGATTGGGGTATTGTAACGGAAAAGGATATTCCTGCAGAAATGGCAGATAATATTTTTTGGCTTCATAAGTCTTTTTATGTAGAGGATATAAGGGATGTAAGCTTTATTAAGCTTCTTCTTAAATCTCTTATGAACACTTCGTCTAATACCACCCTAATTGATGCTCTTAATCAATTTGATAGTCAGTATAACTTGGATCAGGGACAAGCTATGGTTTATTTTAAGCATTTAGTAGCTAGAAAATATATATTTATAGATATATTAACAAAAAGGGTTAATCTAAGAAATCTGAATATTAAGAATTTATTTTTTGTAAAAGGGGAGTATGAGGTCTGTGATTATGCTATCAGTAAATGAAGTATTTCAGGATGTAGATAGCTCAAAGGTATATAGGGTACTTTGGATTGATGATGGAAATGTAATCGCATATTTAATTGATATATATCATGACAATGCTCTGCCTTTTGGAGAGAGTATGAAAAATCTCTTTGATGGTTTCGTGAGTGGTAGATTTTCAAAAGTAGTAGCACCTAACCTTATTTCAGTTATAGCCTGTGAAGAGTTGAGTGAAAAGGAGATTTTGATTAGAGATAAAGCATGGAATAAGATTAAGGAATTAGTTAAGAGAGAACCGGAAATTTATAAGAGGAAAGAAAGGGGGAATTTAATTAAGGGAATAATAGACCAACAAGATGTCTCTAATAAGACAATTTATAAGTATTTAAAGAGATATTGGCAACGTGGAAAAGTGAAGGATGCATTAATCCCTGATTATAAAAATTGTGGCAATAAGGGAGTTGAAAAAAATTGGGGAGAGAATAAGACTGGTAGACCACGAATGAGAAATAGTGCAGGTATAAATGTGACGCCAGAAATTCAACAACTGTTTGAAAAGGCTGTTCAAAATTATTATTTTGTAAATCCGGATAATACGTTAACACATACTTATAAGATGATGATTAGGAAATCCTTTCAAGTGGATACTTACTATGAGGATGGGGTAAATTACACTATTATCGAGGATGAAAATAATATTCCTACACTTCGGCAATTTCGTTATTGGTTTAATAAGAGATATGGGACAGAAGAAATTATTTCATCAAAGTATGGAAGGAAAAAATTCGAGCGAGATCATAGGGCAATTTTAGGTTCTTCATCCTTTGAAGTATTTGGTCCAGGTTCTAGATATCAAATTGATGCTACAAAGGCTAATGTATATATAGTATCTAGGTATAATTCAGATTGGGTTTTAGAGAGACCGACGGTTTATTATGTTACAGATGTATATACTCATTTAATAGCAGGATTTTATGTAGGATTAGAAAGTCCATCTTGGCTGGGTATGATGATGGCTCTTCTTAATGCAACCACAAATAAGAAAGTGTTTTGTGAGAAATATGGTGTTCATATTACAGAAGATTGTTGGCCAGCAGCTCATTTGCCTGAAGTTATTTTAGGAGATCGAGGAGAATTAGAAGGATTTAATGTTAATCACTTAATACAAGGTCTTAATGTTACAGTTGAGAACAATCCAGCCTATCGTCCAGATTGGAAAGGGATTGTGGAGAAATTGTTTGATATATCACAAGAAAAAATACGTCCTTTTTTACCTGGTTATGTAGCAAAAGATTGGGGGAAGAGAGGGGCTAAAGATCCACGCTTACAAGCGAAATTAAATATAGAGCAATATACAAAAATTATCATTCGTTTTATTTTACATTACAACAAGAATTTCTATATGAAAGACTATATACGAGATTCGGATATGATAATGGATAATGTGAAACCAACTCCTATCGAATTATGGAAATGGGGTATTAAAAATCGTGCTGGAAAGTTACGAATTGTACAACCTGATATCATGAAGTTTTATTTAATGCCTAGAGGGAGTGCTACGGTAACGGCAAAGGGAATTCGATTTCAAAAAATGCTATATAGTTGTGAAACAGCATTGCAAAATTCATGGTTTGCTATTGCTAGAACAAAGAAAAGTTGGAAGGTAGATATTTCTTTTGATCCTCGTGATATGAATCAGATTTATATTCATACAAAGGATGAAAAAATATTTGAAACATGCAATTTACTAGAACACCAAGAAAGATATAAAGATAAATCAATTGAGGAAGTGGAACAGCTGCATAAAGTAGAAAGTGAAAAATTCAAGGAAGAAGAGCATGTTTTGTTACAAAATGACATTAATCTTTTTGATAGTATAGAGTCTATTGTCAATGAAGCAATCAAAGAAGCAGATGAGAAACAAACGGTAAATTTTAGCGAATCAAAAAACATAGAGAAAATAAAAGAACATACCAAATTTGAAAAAGAAATGAGAAGAAAGGAAGAAGCGTTTAAATTAGACGGTATGAAAAATGGTGTTCCACAAAATGTAATTTTGGTAAATGAAAATCAAAAAAATATATATGATCGTCATTCAGTTAAAGATTTGTTTAATAAGCGTAGAGGAGGGAAAAAATGAGTAAGAACCCCGACATGGTTCAATTAGAAAATGGGACATACGCCTTACTTGCTAGTTATAAAGAACAACAGTTAGTTGAATATCAAGGAAATCCTTTAATTGAAGCACTACCCCCGATACTCTCCTATGAAGAAGCATTTGATCAACTTAGTTTTTTTCCTGAGTATCATGAAAAAGAAAAAAACTTATCTGAGCATCATCGTTACCACGCCCTGTTACGATTAACCCGTTTTTTTCAGCCAATTGGACAAACGTTAGATTTAGAGAGAAGGTTTTCTCGTTTTTTACGTTATGGATATGTTAATCGGAATCCATTACAAAAACAGCATATTCAAGCTTTAAATGAGTTACATCAAAAGTTGGTGAAAAAAGAAGAGTTAGGTTTATCACCAGATATAAGAGCAACAGCTTCTAGTTTTACTTTGATGGGATTTTCTGGTGTTGGAAAGTCTACAGCTATAGAGAGGGTTCTTTCATTATATCCACAGCTAATTGTTCATCAATATCCCATTAATACAATTCAAATTGTCTGGCTAAAATTAAACTGTCCACATGATGGATCATTAAAATCTTTATGTCAAAATTTTTTTGAAAAGATAGATACATTAATTGGAACAAATTATTTACATAAATACGGTAAGTCGCATATTTCGGTCAGCTCAATGGTAACAAGGATGGGGCAGATTGCACGGTTGCATTGTGTCGGAGCCGTAATTATTGATGAGATACAGCACCTTTTATCAACAAAGGGAGATGCCTCTGAAAAGATGATGAATTTCTTTGTGACACTTATTAATGAAATTGGTATACCTGTTATGATGATTGGGACAATGAGAGCAAGAGCAATTTTACAGAAGGATTTTAGGCAGGCACGTCGTGGAAGTGGACAAGGAGATATGATTTGGCAACAAATGGATAACTCGGAAGATTGGGAAGTGTTACTTACAAGTATTTGGGATTATCAGTGGACAAAAGAATATGTCGAACTTAATCAAGAATTGATTAAGCTAATTTATGAGGAGAGTCAGGGAATTATTGATATAGCTATAAAGATTTTTATATTGGCACAGGGGAGAGCAATTGAAACAAGCGCAGAGAAAATTTCAATAGAATTAATAAAAAAAGTAGTAAAAGAAGATTTGAAACTTGTTCAGCCAATGTTGAAAGCACTTAAATCTGGAGTAGAGTCAGAAATTGCAAAGTATGAAGATATTATTGCCTTAGATATAAAAGAATACATGTTAAATAAAATACCAGTAATTGATATGAGAGCAAGGATTCAAGCTCAAAAGGAAAAAATTAAAAAAGATAGTGAAGCAAATGAATCAAGTAAGTTAGAAAAGTTAATTTTATCCCTTATTAATTTAGATGTAAATGAAAGGCATGCAGAAAAGATAGCTAAAAGAGTACTGAATAAACTTCCAAATTTAACGATTGCAGAACTAATGAAAGAAGCTTTGAAGTGTATTAATGAACGTGAAACGGACAAGAGAAAGAAAAATAATAAGGCATTGAATATGAATATGTTACAGCTTCTCATTAATAAAGGAAAGAAGACCAAACAATCGGCTTATGAAGCATTATATGATAACGGTTATATTAAAAAACCATTAGAAGAATCTTTTTATGAGGAAGAGAGATTATGTTGACATTTTTTCCAAGTTTATATGAGGAAGAATTATTGTATAGCGCATTGACTAGATATCATAACCGTTCGTGCAATAAGGAATTTAAAGATACATTAAGGGATTTATATGGTGATACGCGAATATATATTATGCCAGATTTAATACCAGATTTAAAAGTTTTACAAAATAGGCTTAAATATTTTAATCAATTTAATATTAATGATTGTTGGGAACAGCATACATTCTTTCATTATTATACAAATTTTTTGAATGCTGAGGTTCGTAATAAGGTAAAAAAAGCAATATTAAGTAATGAGCAGGGAGTAAATGTGCATTATCAAATTGGTTATATAACAAGTACAGTAAAGGAAACTCCATATTTTCGGTTTTGTGCACAATGTTTACAAGAAGATTTACAGGGATATGGAGAAACTTATTGGCGTGTTTATCAACAATTGCCAAGTGTTTTTGTTTGCTTAAAGCATAGATGTTTACTTCAAGAGAGCTCTGGACAATTTCGGAGAGGGTGTTCAACCCTTGTTGCACCATTAGATACAGTCCATATGAAGAGAACGATAAACAATAACGATCATGATTGGTCTAAACAAGAAATGGAACATTTAATTTATATCGCTAAACAAAGCCGAAAATTAGTAAACACAGACTATCTATACGATTTGAATAAATTACAGAAAGGCTATCGATATTTGTTACAAAAAAGGGGGTATGTTTCAGTTAAGGGCAACGTAAAACAAGGTAAATTAGCGCGGGATTTTATTTCATATTTTGGGGAGAAAATACTGCATTGTATGCAGTCAATGTTGAAATCTGATGAGAGTTGTTGGTTAAAAGCTATTACTAGGAAACACAGAAAGTCTTTTCATCCAATTAGACATATATTATTGATTTATTTTTTAGAAGAGTCAGTTGACAGTATTAGTAACTATAGTCAAGAATCTTATAAGCCTTTTGGAGAAGGGCCATATCCATGTTTAAATCCTGCTACTCAACATTATCTTCAACCAGTAATTAAGGAAGTGAAAATTTCAAGATGTAGTAGAACAAAACGACCCATAGGAACTTTTGGTTGTACTTGTGGTTTTATATATTCTCGTAAAGGGCCCGATAAATTTGAAGAAGATAAAATGAAAATTAGTCGTATTAAATCATTCGGATATTATTGGAAAGAAAGATTGCATGAGTATATTTTTATTCAAAACTTAAGTTATCGTGAGTGTGCTAGAAGACTAAAGGTAGATGTAAATACTGTCATTAAGTACTCTAAGGATATGTTATCTAATAGCAAGAAAATGCAAGAGAACAACTTGTTAGATAAATGGAAGGATGAATGGAAAAGTTTAATGAATAAAAATTCTGATATGACGAAAACCGAATTGAGAAATCTTTATCCTAACTTGTATATGCGTTTATATCGCAATGATAAAGATTGGTTGAGGGAATATTCTCCTAAGCTAAAGAAAAGAGTGAAGGTGCAGAATAGAATGGATTGGGGACAGAGAGATATGGATATTGTAGAAGAAGTAAATATAGCAATCAAATCTCTTATGAATGCAGAAAAACCAATCCGCTTAACGATCGGGAGGATAGGAAGGGAAATAAAGAAGTCATCCCTATTAGAAAAAAAGCTCAATAAATTGCCTTTAACAAGAAAGTTATTACACTCAGTTACTGAATCAGTTATTGAGTTTCAAAAGCGCAGAATTGAATGGGTCTTTGAACAACTTATAAAAAAAGAAGATGATTTAGCTTATTGGAAAGTTTTAAGAATGGTAGGATTAAGAGCTGATATTGATAAGAGTTTACAAGATGAAATATTGGCACGTATCCATAGAAAAAATGGCTAAAATGTATTAGTCATAAGGAGGAGATTATTTGTTAGCTTATTTTCCTTATTTATATGAGAATGAGCTTATCTATAGTGTGTTTGCGCGTTACTATAATCATACAGGGAATCCAAGTAAGAAGTTGAATATAAGAAGAAAAGAGTTGATTCCAGGAAAGAGCTGGACAATTAGCCCGCATTTACCGACCTCTTTAAACAGCCTAGCGAAGCAGCTACATATATTTTTATATCCCTCTGTAGATGATTGGATAAAAAGAAATACGATGTATTACTACTATACTAATTTTTTTAGCAAAGTAATAAAGAAAAAGGTATGGGATATTATGTTAAACGGGGGGAACGTAAATATAAAAAGTTTGATGGGATCAAGGGTATATCCTACACTAGAAAACCAATACTTTAGATACTGTCCAAGTTGTATAGTTAATGATTATGAAAGATATGGGGAAACATACTGGAGGTTAAATCATCAAATACCCGGTGTCTTCATTTGCGAGAAGCATGAAACTTATTTGTTAAATAGTTCTGTGGTATGCAAGTATACAAATTCACAATATTTAGAAGCGGCTAGTATAGAAAATTGCCCAATAACAAAAGAGTGTGTGAATTTTTCTGATAAAACTAAAAATCATCTTAAACAGATAGCTCAAGAAAGTTTTTTCCTTGCTAATGAAGAATATGAGTTCGAAGATTTATATCAAATATATCGTTCTTTGTTAATGCAAAAAGGATATATAGATAATAATGGTTTAATTAATAGATACATTTTATATAGGGACTTTCTTGAATTTTATGGTGAAGAGTTATTAGTTCTTATGAATTCGACAATAGAAGATAGCGATAGATGTTGGCTCATTAAGATGATTAGAACTTATTATAATTCTTTTCACCCTATTCGACATTTATTATTAGTTATTTTTTTGGGGAAATCTGTAAAGCAGTTACCTAAGCATAATAAGAAATTAATAACTCCTTTTGGAGAAGGACCATATATTTGTTTAAATAAAGCAGCCGAACATTATGGTGAATCAGTAATAAGAAGTATGAAAATAAAAAAATTTAAAGGTCAAATAAAAGGTATCTTTGAATGTGAATGTGGCTTTAGCTATTCTAAATTAGTGCCGGATCATATAGGAGATGAAAAAGATTATTGGAAAATCGAACGATATGGAAATGTTTGGATAAATAAGGTGTATGAATATAAGTATGTAAAGAAATTGTCAGTACCTGAGATATCAAGACGTTTGGATGTAAGTGTAGGTAAAATATACTATTGTTTAAAACTTGATGTACATTATGAGGAAAAGCAAGAAGAATTAAAGCAGCTAAATAGAAAAAAATATTTAAAGTTAAAGGAAAAACACCCAGATTTCTTAATTTCTCATTTTAAAAAAGTTAATCAAAATTTAATTAATTGGTTATATAAGCATGATAGGGATTGGCTAATGAAGAATAAGCCAAATATTAAACGCAAGCACAACAATGTTTATAGGGAAGTGAATTGGCTGGAGAAGGATCAAGAATATTTGAATAGGGTTAAAAAAATTGCAGATGATCTTTATGGTCTTGAGCCCCCCGTAAGAGTCACAAAAAATCGTGTTGCAAAAGAGTTGGGTCTTAAGGGTTTTTCAGGTTATGAAGAAAAGACGCCAATAACTTTAGGCTATTTAAATGATCGGGCTGAAGATATTGAAGCTTTTCGGTTAAGAAGAATTAAATTTGTAATAAAGAAATTGCTTGAGGGAGGAGAGGTTTTAAGTAAAACTAAAATTAAGGAGCGTGCAAATGTACCAAAGCTATATTTTGTTAATAAAGATTTACAGGAAGAATTGAATGGGTTAAAAGAGAAATATAGCTTATAGGGTATTATAGGTATCTTGATAGTGAGCAATTGTAAAAGAAGGTTATAATTCATAAAATGTAAATATTATGTATGTTGATAGCCACTTCATTATAATAACAATTTTATGTTCATCGTTAAAAGTATAACATTTATTACTTCAAAAAAGATTTGTAGTAGTAATAAGTATAGGTATTGATTGTAAATTTAGGAAGGTTCAATAAAGGAATTAATTGTTTTTTTTGGTATAATGAGTAGCGAGGCTTATAAAAAATATTAAAACATTGCAATGCTCATGAATTCTTAAATTGTAATGTACAGGGAGTGGAAATTGCCATGAATGTTAGTGGGATTTTAGAAAGAGTGTTTAATAAGATACCGAAAGAGCATGTTGCTAACATAATAGCTTTTAAGCGTCCAGGTTGGGAGCCAGAAAAAAAGAATTACAAGAAAAATGAAATTAAGGAAGAATTTCTAGCTTTAACAGAACTAATTGAGGCTGATGAAGTAGAAGATTTTGTTGAAATGGCAGTAATGACTAAATCAATTGGATTACCAGCCTATACGTATAAAGTTAATCACTTGAATTTTTTAACGGAGGCTGAATCCGCTGTTTCAATTGAAAATGTAAATAACATGCCTTTCCAAGATAAATATCTAATATCAATTGAAGACATTGAACAAGGGGATTCAATGCTAAAGTTGACTGTTAGATTGAAAGAATATTCGGATTATTGGAGGAGGGGGGAACGTTGTTTAGATACCCTTTCTGCGGTTTATAGAATAAAAATTAGTTTGGATAAGAATGCAAGAGTGCTAACAATTTTCTCTGGAAATAACGAGGTACAAAGTGTAATTAAAGATTATTTTGGATTAGTGCTAAAATGGCCTATCCAAAGTTATAGAATTAGAGAAAATATAAATCAAATAAATCAAATTGGGAGTGCAAGCTTTAAAACAGCAGTTCTATTAGATTTCATTTTTACTCGTTTACATGAGCAAGGAATTTTTTCGCGTTTCAAAGAGATAAAATTTAATACGAAAAATAAAAAACATACAACAGACGGTATACGTAATATCACCATAAATGGTCGCAATTTATTATCTTCTCAATTAGCGTGTGAGTATATCACATTAGGTAGTGATATTTTATCATTTAAAGTTGATATGACGTATAATGATGTGGATTTTACAACTTTATTTTCTTTAAAAGGAAAGGAAGAAGATATATTAAAAATCGTTGTAATCGATAGCGATGATGATATATTTAAACAACAAGTTATAGACATTATTCAATCTGAGTATATAGAATTATGTGGTGCTGGTCTCAAAAACGTTCAAGAAACTTCAAATTTATTGAAACAAATTTATGAAAAATTTATAAATGGGGATAAACTAGTTAATGAAGTAATTCAAAACAGTTCCTTACAAATCATTAAATCCATCTCCAGAAATCTAGAGAAATGGGATTTAGATGATGAAAATAATTTAGAGATGCTTTATAGTTTTTATGAAGAGAGTAAAGTTATTTTAGATTCGGTAGGATATGATGATACTAATGAAGATATTTTAAAAATTAAAGAATATATTGGTTATGATGAAGAAGAGAAGGAACAAGAACTTTCTGAAGATGAAGAAACAGCAATAGTAAAATAATAAAAATTGGGGAGTGATAGAATGTTTTTAATGGAAAAGGATTGTATATTGTATAGGGTAACTAACGATTTTCAAATAGATAAATTACATTCTATCACTCCAAAAAGAATTACTTATGATAAATATGATATTTCTTATATCAATAATCAAATTATAAGAATTTCGTATAAATGGTTGGATCCTATTAAGGTTCAAGAGAAAATAATATCAAGGGAACCTAAAAGTGTCGTTCTGATATATTTCGTGCAACGAAAAATTATTTGTTGTTTTGGAAGTTCAGAAAGTTATATAGGATTTGTCATAAGTAAGTTAGAAAAAAAATTAGCAACGCATCTAGAAAAGATAAATTTGTTTGATATATGTAAAAAGAAATACATTAATGAAGATAATTGGGAATCTGATTTAGTAAGCATATATTTATTACAAAAGAAACCAAATTCTTTTGACGATTATGAAAGCACGCGAGTGAAGAAAGTAAAAATCAATGATATAGGTTCTGCAGAATTAAGAAAGCATCTTATAAATGGGGAAGTAACTAGTTTTACTTATTATTTTAATGAACGGAAAACATATTTTTATTTGGATAGCGAATCTGTAGTATCATTTCCTGATGTAGTAAAAGAAGAGGTCGTTTATCATGTTATTGAAAGCCTTAGTGATATTGTTTAAAGAGTGGAAGTTATGGATTTTTTTCTTAATACCATTTGCATTGTTATTTTTCTTAGATTTAGGTAATGCTTATAATATTAAAGTTTATAATGATTATAAAGACCTTACCAATTTATTGAGTTGGTTATTTACTGGGATAATGTCACTAGTATCTTTCTCAGCTTTATTTATTGCATTCACATTTGAAAATAAATTAGTGACAGCTTCTAAAAGTTTAAAAAGAATTTTAAAGCCATATTCCTTAAATCGGGAAGATTTAAGAAATACATTGATTAACTACGAGAATAATTTGTCAGAAGATAAATTTTTAAGTGTATTGTATTATGTGTATTTAATTATTACCTTTTTTTCTATATTGGTTTGGGGAACGACACTTAAATTTTATAGAGGATTTGATTATGCGGAGGGATTTAGTTTATCTATAGGTACCTTTTTAAAAGTTGGTAGTGTAGCTTTTTTTGCTATAGTATGTTTAGCGTTGATGTTGATATCTATTGCACTAAAGCTAATTAGGATGAATAAAGATCCTTTAGGAAACGGATATTTACCTCAGATAGATGAGGTTTGTAATGTAGCTTATTTAATTGATAATAAAGCTGATATTATGGAGTTTTTTTCTTTGAATTTTCCAACCTTAGAATTTTATAAAAATCCTGCTTCTAAAACTTTTGAGCATGAGGTTACATTTAATTTACCGATTAAAGTTTCTAACTTTCAGTTTGTAATAAAGTTATATCAAAGCGAAGATAGAAAAGGAATTCTAACTTGTTTTGGAGATTTAGTGAATCAAATAAATAAAGCAGAAGTAGGGGAGACCTACACATGTATAGTCACTAATAAACTAAAAGAAGAAATATACAACACGCTGAATGAAAAAGATTGCTATGGAATATTAAAAATATATAATGAAGAAAAAAATGTAGTGGCTAAATATATACTCAAGAAACGAATAGAATCTGAATTTAATTTTTATTTTGAAATGGATAAGAAATTACTAACTAATTTAAGTGGTAATAAAGATAGAGATTATGCATTGATTGAAAGTATGCAGCATCATGAGGGAAAAGTAGTGGATTATCAATTAGAGATATGATTTCTTATGAAAACAAATTTAATGTTCAAATGATATAAATTATGCGAATAGAAGCCTCAAAAAGGCTTCTATTTTTTATCCACCTTTTCATGATGTACAACTATGTTGTCACCAAATTTGTTTTTTGATATCGAATTAATATATATTGTGAATAACTATGTTGTCATTATATTGAAATTGAGACATAGAAAATAAAGCGTAGAACGCCTCTTAATGTACAACTATGTTGTAACAACACAGAAATTGTATCGTGACAATAAAGTTATTACATTTACAATAAAGTCGTTTAAAAACAAATAAAGTTGTTTAAAATTTGAACGTTTAACATCCGTTCGCTTATAATTAAAATAAGCGAACGGATGTTTTTTTAATTTTGGAGGGAAATGATGGTCAATACTAAACAGAGGGTAGTAAAGCGACGTAAGGCTTTAAATGAAGTTCAAAATCTAGTAGATAATGCATCTAATTTATTAATTATTCACTACTCATGTGAGAGTTTTTATGACATAAAAGATGGACGAACACCTAGAATTACATCTATTGCAGTTCGTTTTTTTAATACTGGACAAACTGAAACATTTTCTATTCATAAAATTGCTGAAAAGAAAGGGTTTTTAACAGAGATAGAAAGTCATTATGACCAGTTAGAAAAAATTATGCTAGGTGAATTTTATAAATTTGTAAAGGCACATCAGAGTTTTAATTGGGTTCATTGGAATATGCGTGACATTAACTATGGATTCCAAGCAATAGAGCATAGATTTAGTGTGTTGGGAGGAAAGCCAACTGTTATTCCTGATTCACAGAAGTTTGATTTAGCTAGAAAATTAGTAGATATTTATGCTGATTATGCGGATCATCCAAGACTTGAAAAATTAATTGAATTAAATAAAATCACTAAAAAAGATTTTATGGGTGGAGCAGAAGAAGCGAAAGCTTTTGATGAGCAGAAATATGTTGAGCTACATCGTTCAACTCTTAGAAAAGTAGACATTTTTCACTCAATACTTGAGAGAGTTATTGATAAAAGTCTTAAAACAAAAAGTAAGTGGCGACATATTTATGGCTTAACTCCTCAAGGTGTATTTGAAACTATTAAAGATCATTGGTTATTTGCTTTAATTTCTATAATTATTGGCGCTGCATTATCAACTTGGTTCGGTAAACTCTTTTAGATACCTTAGCATAGAGGAGGAAAAAGAATGTCTAAACGCCAAACAGGTTGGACAGAAGCAAAGATAGCTCGTTATGTAAAAGGGGGGCGCGGACAGGGTGAATTATCAACGTATAAGCCATGGTTAACCATTCAAGATGTTCCATCAAGTGGTCGTGTTCATCGTGTAATGGGATGGAAAACGGAGCGAGAGCATCATTTTTTATCTGATATGGAATTTAATTATTTTTGTTTATGTGATTGGGCGGAAAATGTAGTCGATATTCGAGAACAGTTTCCATTGGATAGAGAAATTACATTGAAAATTGCTGATAAATTAAATATTAAGCATCCTGTAGATAAGCAAACACCTATTGTTATGACGACTGATTTCTTTTTAACTGTTCGAGATGACAAAGGTATTGCGTATAAAGCACGGACAATAAAATGTAGTAACGACCTAAATAACATTAGAATTATTGAAAAATTCGAAATAGAAAGAACGTATTGGGAAGAGCAAGGCATTGAATGGGGAATTGTAACTGAGCTAGAATACCCTAATGTTCTTCTCAGTAATTTAAAGTTTTTGCATCAAAGATATGAAGTTGATAATGATGAACTAGTTTTGTTTTTGTCTGAGTGGGAGAACTTTGAGGGCAATTTATTGTCTAATTTAAAATTATTCGATGTTAAATATAATTTTGAAGATGGAACTGGAATTTCATTATTTAAGCATGCGCTAGCAAAGCGATTACTTAAAATTGATATGACTAAACCAATTGTTGGATTCCAAGAAGATGTGAAAAATATAGTGATTTTAAAACAAAATGCTGCTGCGAGGTGGGCATAATGCATTTTTATGTAAATGAAATTCTCCAAGAGCAAAGTACAGAGAGTAAATATCGGATTTTGTGGATTGATCCTGATAGTGTGATTTTATATGTAATAGAGTTAGAGAACCCAAAGGCATTTCCAGAGAAAAAGCTCATTTTAGAATTAAAGGAAGCTATTATTATTGGTGATTGGATAAAAGTAAAAGGTGATGTATTTATACAGCATGTTTCAAAGGACTATGAAATGAAACACTATGAAGCAAGAGATATGGCTTGGGAAAAAATAAAAACTGTTGTTGAAAATGAGCCAAATATTTATGAAAAACCATTTCGTACAAAGTTAATACGTGAAGCGTGTGTGAAGCATAATATCTCGTACCCAGCTATTCGTAAATATTTATATAAATATTGGTCTAGAGGTAAAACAATAGATGCTCTTTTACCGGATTATAAAAATTCTGGTGCCAGAGGGAAAGAGCGTTCATCTAATGAAAAAAAGCGAGGTCGCCCTTCTAAATATGGAGTTGAAGGCATTAATGTGGATGAAGAAACAAAGAAGATATTTAGGGTAGCATTAGAAAAGTATTATTTGGCATCTAAACAAAACAAAATGACGGATGCGTATAAATATATGATTAAGGGGTTTTATGCTAAAGATATTTACTATGAAAATGGTGTGGAGAGAATTATTTTAGAAGATGAAAATATGATTCCTTCAATACGTCAATTTCGTTATTGGTATCAAAAAGAATATAACGCTCCTGAAGTATTGAAAGCTAGAAAAGGTGAAAAGCGATTTAACAAGGATCATAGAGCGGTGTTAAGTACATCACTGTCAGAAGTATTTGGCCCAGGTTCACGCTACCAGATTGATGCAACAATTGCAGATGTTTATTTAGTTTCGGGAGTAAATCGTAATTGGATTATAGGGCGTCCTGTAGTGTATTTAGTAATGGATGTTTTTAGTAGAATGGCCGTAGGCGTGTATGTTGGTTTAGAAGGTCCTTCGTGGGTAGGAGCAATGATGGCTTTAACAAATGTAGTAGCTGATAAAAAAGCTTATTGTGCAGAGTATGACATTGAAATAAATGAAGGTGATTGGCCTTGTCGTTATCTACCAGAAATTTTGTTAGCGGATAAAGGTGAGTTTGAAGGGTACAATGTTGAACGGCTGGTAAAAGCATTTAATTTACATGTTGAAAATACAGCGTCCTACCGAGCAGATTGGAAGGGGATTGTTGAAAAGCAATTTGATTTAATTCAGAAAAAGGTTAAGCCAATGTTGCCGGGCTACATTGATGTAGATTTTCAAGAACGAGGCGCAAAAGATTATCGTCTGGATGCTAAATTGACATTGAGAGAGTTTACGCAAATTTTGATTAAACAAATTCTACAGTACAATACAAAGCATTATTTAAAATCTTATGTGAGAGATAAAGATTTAGTTGCAGATGATGTCCAGTCGATTCCTCTGGAATTATGGAATTGGGGTATTCAAAATCGCACGGGGAAACTAAGAGTATTTCCAGAAGAACTTGTGAAATTGCAACTGCTACCTAGAGGGATTGCTATAGTAAATCATAAAGGTATTCAGTTTAAAGGTATTTCATATAGCTGTGATAAAGCTTTAAAAGAGGCTTGGTTTGAGAATGCTCGTATGGAAGGTTCGTGGAAAATTGAGTTAGCATACGATCCACGCAATATGAGTCATGTTTATGTTGTTGATGGTTCTTTAGGATATTTTGAAGAATGTTATATGTTAGATGTGTCAAAACGTTATGAAGGATTAAGTCTCGATGAAATCATATATTGGCGAAAACAAGAAAAGTGTTTAGAGAAAGAGCAAAATCATAAGCAACTACAAAAAGATATTGATTATATAGCTGATGTGGAAGCCATTGTAAAGAAGGCAGAAAAAGCAAAACAATCTCAACAAGATACCTCATTGAGCAAAGCTGAACAAGTTGGAGCAATACGTATTAATCGCAAGGAAGAAAAAGAGCGTCAAAGAAAAGATGAATCGAAACGATTGTTCGAAAAGGAAATCAAACAAACAGAAGTAATTCAATTTCCGCAAACTTTTGTTGAAACGGACTTTAAACGACCAAATGTACGAGAATTCTTAAAGCGTAGGAAGGAAGATAAAGATGAATGACCAAGTAAACTTCCGTAATATTGCGCAAGCAGTCTATATCGAACAAGATGTAATTGATTTTCGTGGCAATCCGTTAATTGAAGCTTTACCACTAATACTTTCACCAGAAGAATCGTATGAAAAATTAAGCTACTATCCAATTTTTGACGAAAGTGAAGCACATTTACCTACACATGTACGATATCATGCTATCCCCAGGATAAACCAATTTTTTCAACCGGTGATGCAACATCTAGACTTAGAGCAACGTTTTTCAAGGCCAATTCGCCACGGTTATGTAAGTAGAAATCCTAAACTCCCCGAATATAATCGTGCTTTAAATGGTAATCAAGATATTCGTTCTACAGCTTCTAGTATGACGTTGATGGGATTTTCCGGTATTGGTAAAACAACAGCTATTGAAAGGATTTTATCCCTTTATCCTCAAGTTATATTGCATCAACATCCATTAAATCTTATGCAAGTTGTCTGGTTAAAGTTGAATTGTCCGCACGACGGTTCTTTGAAGTCCTTATGCTTGGATTTCTTTTTAAAAATGGATCAGTTACTTGGTACAAACTATCATGAGAAATTCGGAAGTAGGCGTAATTCTATAAGCTCAATGGTAACTCGAATGGGGCAGATTGCAAGGTTACATTGTATAGGGGTTATTGTAATTGATGAAATTCAACATCTATTAGCAACTAGAGATAATAACTCTGAAAAGATGATGAATTTCTTTGTTACACTCGTTAATGAAGTAGGAGTACCTGTTATGATGATTGGTACAATGCGAGCTAAAGCAGTATTGCAACAAGATTTTCGACAAGCCCGTCGAGGGAGTGGCCAAGGGGATATGGTTTGGCAACAGATGAAAAAAGACGATGATTGGGAGCTATTAATCGAAAGCTTATGGGGATATCAATGGCTACAACATAAAACAGAATTGACACCTGAATTAAATGAAACACTTTATAACGAAAGCCAAGGGATTATTGATATTGCAGTTAAGTTATTCGCACTAGCTCAAGGACGTGCAATTGAAACAGGTATTGAAAAAATTACTCCAGCAGCGATTAAGCAAGTAGCTAAAGATGACCTGAAACTTGTTCAACCAATGTTAAAGGCACTTAGGAATGGACGTACTTCTGAACTTGAAAAGTATGCAGACATCATGCCGATGGATATTGAAGAATATCTCGTAATGCGTGAATCGAAAATCGATTTACGTGCAACAATTCAGAAGAAAAAAGAGATTCAAGCAAAAAAACGAGAATCTAAAAATATTACTACAACAGAAATCATTATGAGTTCATTAATTGCGTTAGGGATTGATGTTGAAGTCGCTCAAAAAGTAGCAGTTAAAGCTATCAAAGATAAACAGGGCAGTTCTTTGTCGCAATTAATGACGTATGCAATTCAGCTTACGGAAGAAAACAAAAAGCTCAAGAAAACATCAAAGCCTAAAGTGAAAACTGAACTTCTTACTATTTTTGAAAGTGCGAAAAAGAATAAACAATCTAATTATGAAGCATTAAAGGGAGCTGGTTATATTAAATCACCGTTGGATGAGTTTATAATCTAGGAGGGGTTAGCGTGATTGCTTATTTCCCAAAGCTTTATCCTAATGAACTTTTATATAGCTGGTTTGCTCGTTATCATGACCATTCTGGAAATCAAAGTCCTAAACATACAATGAAAGATTTATTTGGGACTACAAATATGGTAGCTGTATTAGATTTACCCTCAAATTTAGTGAAAGTGCACAAAGAAATAGAGCACTTTAATCTACCTAGTTTCAATACGTTGATTGAAAATCATACGCTTTATAAATACTATACTTTTTTTCAACCTGATAATATCCAAAATAAAGCTTTAGAATATATACAAAATGGCGGTAAACCAGGAGCTGTTCATATGTTTCTTGGACTCGTTGCTTCCACAATTAAAGGTTGGCAGTATATTAGATTTTGTCCGAAATGTTTTGAGGAAGATCAAATAAAGTATGGGGAGACTTATTGGCATACACTTCATCAATTACCAAAGGTATACTATTGTTATAGACATCATGATCCACTTCTAGATTCAAATATCAAGTCACGTAATCCACCAAAACACCAGTTTATTTCAGCGGAAAAGTTAGATTCAGATAAACCACAGGTAAGAGCGGTTTATTCTGATAAAACGGCAGAACACTTAATTAATCTTTCAAAAGAGAGTATAAAGCTTATGAAGCTGGATTTTGTTATGGATACTAATGATCTTCAGCAAGTTTATAAATATCTTTTACAGATTAATGGTTATGCAAATCACATTGGAAGAATAAATCAGCAGTATTTATGTAAGCAATTTAAATTGTATTATGGAGAACAATTTTTATCATTAGTAAATTGTAACTTTGATATTGATGCAGATACATCATGGATTCGAAGTATAGCCAGAAAACATCGTAAAACTTTTCATCCGGTACAGCATTTAGTAATGCTTAATTTTTTAGGCGTATCTATTGAACAATTACCAAAGTTAGTAGGCAAGCAATATCATCCGTTTGGGGAATCTCCATATTACTGTTTAAATCCAGCAGCTGAGCATTTTAAAGAACGAGTTGTAACTAATTTGAAAATAACAAATTGTACGGATACAAGAAAACCTGTAGGAACATTTAGTTGTGAATGTGGCTTTATTTATTCGAGGAAGGGACCAGATGAAAATGAAGTGGATCAATTTAAAATTGGACGAATTAAACAATTTGGTCATGTATGGGAGAGACGGTTAAAAGAGTTATATACAGAAGGGAAGAGTCTGTATAGAATTGCAAAAGAATTACAATGTGATATTTCTACTGTCAAAAAATATGTGCAAGTAGAACCACTAGAGATAATAAAACCAGCTAGTTCTTCAAAGAACCTAGTTGAGTTAAAAGAGATTGAATGGTTAACTTTGTTAAAAAATAATCCTAATCTTACTGTTACGGAATTGAGAAAATTAACGCCAGCCTTATATGCATGGCATTACCGTAATAATAAGGAATGGCTCAAAGAGCATTCTCCCAAAGGTATAAAAAAGGAATTACTAAATCAACGAGTTGATTGGGGAAAGAGGGATTCAGAGATATTAGTAATGGTAAAAAAAGCAGTTCAAAAATTATATGCAATAGAAAAGCCTGTCTTTGTCAATAAAAGTCGAGTAGGCAAAGAAATAGGACAGCTTTCACTACTAGAGAAATTATTAGATAAAATGCCGGAAACAAAGAGATTTTTAGAGATACATTTAGAAACGCGAGAAGAATATCAAATAAGGCGCATTAAATGGGCTTGTAAGGTTATTTACAAAAGTAGTGATGAACAGGTAATGGAATGGAAAGTACGTCGATTAGCAGGTTTAAGAAGTAATGCAGGTGACAAAGTTGAAGTTGCACTTAAATATGAGGTAGCGCGCTATCGACAAGGGGGAGATTTCTTTGAAGCTAAGGCCATGGATATTCGGAAATAAATTAGTTACTTTAACGTGGCTAGGTGATGTTAATTTGAAAAATAACCAATGGTTTATTCGAGCAGCGTTTGAATATAACAGTCAAATTGAAATGCTAGAGTTTCCTATTGCAGCAATACCATTATTAAAAATTGGGGCTAAGTATCAAGATGGTATTTGCTTAGATACTCAACGAAAAGGAATTATTTATGATGTGAAGATTCCAAATTTAGATCAATATAGAGTAGTTTCAGCTTTAGATGCTTGTAAGAAGTTCAGTTATTATTTACATGCAAATAAAGAATTGATGCATCAGTTGACCTTTGAGTTTTCGGTAGAAGGTAAAACATATTATCTTCCTCAAACTGAATTTGTTCGTGCTGTATTTGTAACTAATAAAATTATGGCAAATGCTATGATAAGACCAAATGGTTTAGAACTACTTGTGAATAGGGCAGAATTAAATGGCAATACAGCCTCTATAGATTTAGTTGATGAAATCCCTAACGGTATAGCAAGGGATAAGGATTTTATTAGATATTTTACATGGCTTTATTTTAATATGGATTTAAAAGCATCTTTTGAGTCAATATATACAAACCTTTATGAAAAATTACGTGACCAGCAAGAACTGAAGTTAGAAGTGAACTTACCTGCAAATTCAGATGTCTTTATACGTTTCAGAGGTATTGAAAAAGCTAATGGCTATTTAATTTTAGAATGGTTAGGATCAGACATGGCTGAACCACCTTTTACAGATATACAAGTAAAGCACAAAGCATTTAAAAAGCAAGTAGCAGCTTCAGGGAAGAGAAAGTACCGTAAATCTATTCAAGATACTGGGGAAAAAGTATTAAATGAAAATGCTAATAATAGATCTAAACAAGATGCTAATCAACCCGTAACTGATGTATCTAGCACACAATTACAATTCAAGCGTGCTCCTAAAGTACATAAGATTTATGGCTCTGAACAACAAGTAAATCAGGGGGATATGTATATTTCTAATGATGGAAAAGGTGGAGGAATTAAGTCTGAACAAGTAGTAGGATTAGATGAATCAATTTATGGAGGACATATTCAACCTATTGAGTTTAAGTCGTTAGAAGTTACGAGTGATATTAGAGGACAAGGTTTGGAGAAGTTTATAAAGATGATTCAATTGCTGGCTAAGAACACTGCTAGGTATGAAGTTTCAATGAATTTTTTGTACTTACCCTTAGGAAGAAAATTTTCATTTATAGGAGAAGGCTGTAGGAGAATAGTATGCATTGCTAGAGTGCTTAATAAGAGTAGTAATCGAATTACATATATTTTAGAGGTAGCTACTCCAGATAATAAATCATTATCTACTCTATTAGTGTATAAATACCAAGACGATGAAAAAGAGATTAAAGTTTTACTTAAAAAGCTTGTATTTCAAGGCGGTAGCTGGAGTAAGGACATTCTTTTAAATATTGAGTGTGACAAAGTAAAGCACACAAATATAACACCAATTGATTGGAAGAATAAAATAATAGCTAAGTTAAAATGATATGGGGATGACAAAATGTATATTTCAAATTTAGATGTAACCAATTTTAGAAATTTTAAAAATGCAACTTTCAAATTTAAGGAAGGCATTAATACATTAATAGGTGAAAATAGTTCTGGGAAATCTAATGCGTTATATGCGATTAGATTATTACTTGATGATACCTTGCCTTTAAATGCTTCAAAACTTTTAGAAACAGATTTTAATCGATCTCTGAATGATTGGAAGGGGCATTGGATTATTCTGAAAATCACATTTAGTAAATTAGATTCAAGTGAAGCGGCTAGTTTTGTATCACATCATACGGCAGATATTTCGGCAGAGGATTCAATAGGGACATATGGATTATATTTTCGACCTAATAAAAATATGAGAAGACGATTATTTGAATTTACTCAATCTCAAGGCAGCCCTGAAGAATTAAAAAGCTTATTAAAAGATATAACTATAAATGATTACGAAACAGTATTTACTTGTAGACTTAATGGGGATTTTAATGATGAAGAAACTTACAAAACGTTAGTAGGAGATTTTGAAAAGGGGATTTTTCCTAATCCTGATGAGGAAGACTTGAGTTTGTTAGGGAATATTTCTCCACATATTACTTTAATAAAAAAAGAGGTTTCTTGTACATTTGTCAAAGCCCTAAGAAATGTAATAACTGAGTTGAAACAAAGAAAAAGCAGTCCGTTATTAAATCTTCTTCGAGGGACTGCAAAAGAAATTGAAATAGAGGAAGCTGAAGAAATACAAAATAAAGTAAAGATATTGAATGAAGATATAAGTGAACTTAACGAAATTGAAGAACTAACTAAGAAAATAAGAGTATCTTTAAACAGTACCTTAGGATATACATATTCTCCACAAGTAAGTATAAAATCGGAGTTACCTGAAGAGATAGAAACATTACTCCACTCATTAACACTGTGGGTTGGAGATGATGCGAGTAGCAACCAAGGTAAATTGGATGATTTAAGTTTAGGTGGAGCTAATTTAATATACATAACTTTAAAATTGTTAGAGTATGAATTCTATCAAACACAGGAAGAGAAAGCAGCTCATTTTTTATTAATTGAAGAACCAGAAGCTCATATCCATACTCATATTCAAAAAACCTTGTTTGATAAATATCAATTCGAGAATACACAAGTTATTATCACGTCACACTCAACACATATTTCTTCTGCTAGTAAAATTGATTCAGTAAATGTATTGATTAAAGATCTATCGTATACAAAGGTTTGCCACCCTAGTGAGGGATTAGATGAAAGTACTTGTAAACGAATAGAACGATATTTAGATGCTACAAGGTCTACTCTCTTATTTGCAAAAGGTGTAATTTTAGTGGAAGGTGATGCAGAACTGATTTTAGTCCCAGAACTGTTTAAAGCAGTATTTGGGCTAACTTTAGATGAAATTGGTGTAAGTGTTATTAACGTTAGTAGTACCGTATTTGAGCATATTGCTAATCTATTTGACGATCAGCGAATCCATAGAAAATGTGCGATAATTACAGATTTAGATGAAGCTATAGAAATGTTACCGTCTGACGAAAATGATGATACTAAGGAACAAAAAGATATGAGGGCTTCTCAAAAATCAGGTGCGGAAAGAAAACAGATTTTAGATGATACTTATAATAATAATCCATGGGTTGATATATATTATGCATCACATACATTTGAAATTGACTTTGCAATAAGTGGAAATGAATACGAAGTAAAAAGTACCTTACCTTTTATTTACAAGCAGGATACATATATTAAAGACTCAAAAAAGTTACTAGATTCAGATGATCCAAGTGTGGTGGGAAAAGAGGCCTTACGTTTAGCAAAAAAAGAGGGAAAAGGATGGTTTGCTTTACTGTTAACCGAAACTCTTTCTGTTAGAACAAAAATCCCTAGTTATATTTTAGAAGCATTTGCTTTTACTTCTGAACATATAACAGAAAATCATTTAAAGGCTATGGCTAAGTATAGAATAGAACAAGAAATTAATTTAGGGAATAAAAGCTTATCGGTAGATGGCGGTTCCTTATTGGAAAATAAAACATTGAATGAACTAATTGAAATAATATTATCGGATGATGATGAGGATGATTTAATTCATTTAATACAACTACTGGGAGTTGAAATAGAAGCATGCCAAACAGTTTGAATCCGTTGCAACAAGCAGCTTTAGAATACGAAGGAAATGCATTGGTATTAGCATGCCCTGGTAGCGGTAAAACAAGAGTATTAACCCTAAAAATCGCTCGAGAAATAGAAAAGTTAAGTAAAAGAACAGATAGAATAGCCGCATTAACATTTACAAATAGAGCAGCAGATGAAATTGATAAAAGAATATCTGATATGGGGATAGACAGTACAAAGCTATGGACAGGCACAATTCATTCTTTTTGTTTACAATGGATTATTAAACCATATGGTATATATCTACCTGAGTTAGAAAAAGGGTTTAGTATCTTAGATGAATTTAAAGCTGAAATATTTAAAAGAGAATTAAAAGAGAAGTACGGTATACCTATGTATCAAACTTTCCTTACTAGAAGAGATCGTGAGGGAAACTACTTTAATGATAGTGGGCGCTTAAATAATATTGCTAAAGAATATCATGAAACAATCTTGGAAAATAAAATGATAGATTTTGATCTTATTTTATACTTCTCATATGTTTTACTAGAGATATATCCGAAAATTAGTGTGAATATATCTAAGATATTTAAGTATTTTTTTATAGATGAGTTTCAAGATACTCAAGATCTACAATATGCAATTGTAGGAGAAATATTTAGGGCGGCTGAAGGAGCATGTAAGATTTTTCTCGTTGGTGATCCTGACCAAGCAATATTTAAATCGCTGGGTGGTATTGTTAAAACAGTATCTGAAATAAGTGAAGAAATAGGCGGCTATGCTATTAAAGAGTTGAAGTTAAGTGGTAATTATAGATCAACACAACGAATGATAGATTTTTATAGAAATTTTCAAAGTATAGATTTGGAAATAGAATCTATGGCGGAATATTGTGATGAAAAAGGTATTATTACTTTTGACAAGTGTACACATAAGAATAATTTAGTTGAAAAGATCGCAGGAATTATACAAGAAAAAATTAAAAGTGGGATTCCTCCCCATGAGATTTGCGTGCTGGCACCACAATGGACATTCCTTACATCGATAGCAAGGAGATTGAAATCTCATTTACCAGATATTCCACTTGATGCACCAGGGTTGACGGTTCTTCCGCGAGATAGAGATAATTTTTGGTACAAGCTGACTAGAATAATTCTATCTCCTAGAGATCCTAATAGGTTTTTAATTAGAATGAAATGGGCAAAGGAGATATTAGAAGAATTAATTGCATTGGATGTTATTTCTATTAATGTGGATTCAGATAGATGTAGAAAATTTTTAAAGGTAGTAAATTCTCTGGATATAAAAAATCAAGATGCAATAGGATTTTTAGGAGAAGCGTTTAAACAAGTTTTTGTAAGGTTAGAAATTGATTATTCTTCAAATAAATTATTAATTGAACAATGGGATAGTTTTTTTACAGGAATTAAACGCCGTTATGAGAAAAGTGATTTTAAAGATATTCCTAAAGATATTACATATATGAAAAAGATGTTTAATTCTAGAGATGGAATTGTTGTGAATACATGCCAAGGGATTAAAGGAGAAGAGTTCCATACTGTAATTGCTTTTGGATTATTAAGAGGGTACTTACCGCATTGGAGTGCGATATATAGTCAAGTTGAAGAAGAAGAAGCAAATAAATTATTGTATGTTATTGCTTCTAGAGCTAAGAAAAATTTATTCTTATTTGCTGAGACAGGGAGGACTACTAATAAGGGGTGTCCTTATGAAATGAATAATCAATTAAAAACATTAGATTTTAATTTTATATAATTAATAAGAATTTTAGAGTTCAAAAGTATTAAGGGATATAACTTAAATATAGATAATGAATTATCAGATGAGGATCAACCTTAGAAATTTGAGGAAGGAAGCAAGAAAAGAATTTTATAATTATGTAAATAAAAGTTAGATAGATAATCTTTGAATAACAAAAAGGATGAAAAGATAGTGTGAGATTATAAATTCACACTATCTTTTATTATTTTATGTGGAATATATTAGTAAGCATGTATAATAAGTGTAGTACGAAAATTTTAATATATTAATGTGAAATTTATAGATAAAGTGGTGATAGGATGAGTAACTTTTCGTTTTTTTATGCTGAGTGGGAAGTATTAGCTAAGCTAGGTGAGAGTGCTGAGCGTAATGTTTATATTGATCCGAATACAACGATTAGTAAATTACGATTACTCAGTGAAACTATTGCGAAAGCTGTACTCGCTTCAGATAATATTAAAGAATTTTATGATACTAATCAAATAGATCGATTGAATATAATGCAACGTGAAGGACTGGCAGAACCGGAAATTTTGGATATTTTCCACCTGCTTCGTAAAAAAGGGAATAAAGCTTCTCACGATGGTAGTTATGGGACAGCGGACGAAGCGAAGCAACTTTTAGCACTTGCTTATCAACTGTCTATTTGGTTTATGGAAGTGTACGTAGATTGGGAATTTAGTGCACCGAAGTTTGTCGAGCCTACTAAAGAAGCCGATTCTTCTGTATTACAAGAAAAAATTAAACAATTACAAGCAGAAATTGATGAGAAAGAACAAGCTTTAGAAAAGCAACTTGAAGTGATTTCTGAACGTGAAGTGGAAAAAGAAGTTCGTGTTCAACGTAAAGAAAAATCGCGTAACCACTTACGTAAACATCAACTGTCAGAAGCACAAACACGTACGTTAATCGATGATAAATTACGTGCTGCTGGTTGGGAAGTTGATACAGATACAATCAACTTTAAAAAACATAAAACAATGCCTGAAAAAAATAGAAATAAGGCGATTGCTGAATGGAAAATCGGTAGCCAATATGCAGACTATGCATTCTTTATTGGTGAACAATTAGTAGGTTTAGTTGAAGCGAAAGCAAAACATCGTGACATTCCTGCAGCCCTTGAAAGTCAGGCTAAAAATTATGCACGTAATGTCGTACAAATAGAAGGCATTCAACTATTACCTCCAAGTGGTGAATATAAAGTACCGTTTATTTATGCTTCAAATGGTCGCCAGTTTCTCCGCCAATTAGAAGATCAATCTGGTATTTGGTTCTGGGACACACGCCATCAAACAAAGCGTGCTCATGCACTTGAAGGTTGGCATTCACCAGAAGATTTAAAACTTTTATTAGATGTGAATGATGAAGAAGCAGATAAGCGATTGAAAGAGGAAGATATTACGAAGTTCGGTTTGCGTGATTACCAACAAAAAGCAGTTTTATCTGCTGAAAAAGCATTAATGGAAGGTGCGCGTAAAATGCTTGTGGCAATGGCGACAGGTACAGGTAAAACTCGTACAGCGATTGCATTAATGTATCGTTTGATTAAAGCGAAAAAATGTCGACGCATTCTTTTTTTAGTAGACCGTAATTCGTTAGGGCAACAAACAGAAGATGCTCTCAAAGATTCTAAAATGGAAAATGGATTGCCATTCTCTTCAATTTATGACGTAAAAACGCTTGAAGATATGACACCTGATGTTGAAACAAAAGTTCAAATTGCAACAGTCCAAGGAATGGTTCGACGTTTATTCTATAGTGATGGTGAAAAACTACCTTCTGTTGGACAATATGACTTTATTATTGTCGATGAAGCACACCGAGGTTATACAAGTGATAAAGAAATGACAGACGAAGAGCTATTGTTCCGAAATCAAAATGATTATGTTAGCCAATATCGTCGTGTTATTGATTATTTTGATGCAGCAGTTCTCGGTCTAACAGCAACGCCAGCACTTCATACAACTGAAATTTTTGGTAATCCAATTTATAAGTATTCTTATACAGAAGCTGTTTTAGATGGTTATTTAGTCGATCACGAACCACCTTATTTATTTGAAACAGAACTGAAGGAAAACGGTATTAGATTTAATCAAGGTGAAGAAGTAGAAGTGTATGACCCTGAAGAAGGCGAAATCATTTTAGAACAATTAGAAGATGAATTGAAATTTGAAGTTGAACATTTCAATAAAAAAGTCATTACAGAAGGATTTAATCGTGCTGTTTTAACAAAATTAACAGACTACATTGATCCTGAAAGTGATGAAAAAACATTAATTTTTGCGGCGACAGATCAACACGCAGACTTAGTTGTACGCTTATTAAAAGAAGCATTTGCGGAGCGTGGTGATGAAGTATCGGACGATGCGATTGTGAAAATCACAGGATCTATTTACCGCCCAAATGAAATGATTAAGCGTTTCAAAAATGAAAAGCTACCGAATATTGTTGTAACAGTAGACCTTTTAACGACAGGAATTGATGTACCGGCAATTACAAATATCGTCTTTTTACGTCGTATTAAATCACGTATTTTATATGACCAAATGTTAGGTCGTGCAACTCGATTATGTCCTGACATCAACAAAGAGGTATTCCGTATTTTTGATGCAGTTGGTATTTATCATCAACTTCAAAAATATACAGATATGAAACCTGTTGTGAAAAAACAAAATGTATCAATTGGTGATTTACAAGAAGCATATATACAATCAGAAACAAAAGATGAAGCACAGTATTTCTTAGACCAGCTTGTTGCAAAAGTTCAACGTAAAAAGCAAAAGCTAGATGAAGCTGGGAAGAAAGAATTTGAGAAATTATCGAAAGGTGTCTCAGTCGATGAATTTGCACGTGATATTCAAGACTATACTCAAAAACAAGTAGAAACACATAGCGTGCTATTTGAGTATATAGAGAAGTATAGAACAGAGAAAGAGTTTCAAGTGATTTCAAAGCATGAAGATCAAGTAACAGCTGTTAATCGTGGTTATGGGGAAGGGAATACACGACCAGTCGATTATTTAGATGGTTTTATTCAATATATTCGAGATAATATGAATGAAATACCTGCCCTTCAAATCATTTGTCAGCGACCAAAAGATTTAACGAGAGATGACCTCCGTGAAATTATTGTGCTATTAAGCACTGAAGGCTATAAAGAGAATGATCTACGAAATGCGTGGAAACAAGCGAAGAATGAATCGATTGCAGCTGATATTATTAGTTTTATCCGCCAAGCTGCACTTGGTGAAGCGTTAGTGGATCAAGAGACTCGTGTGAAAAATGCGATGAAAAAAGTGTATGCGATGCATGATTGGACACCAAGACAGAAAAAATGGCTCCAACGTATCGAAACGCAGCTATTGAAGTTTCCTGTATTAGCACCAACACCAGAAGAAGCATTTTCTGAAGAACCATTTAAAAGCCAAGGTGGTTACACAAGACTAAAAAATGAACTTGGAGAAGACGAAGTGAATAAGCTTGTTTATTTAATCAATGAAGGTTTATATGCTGGGTAATTGAAGGGAGCTCTGACAGTGGGCTCCTTTTGATTTGTGATAAAAAAAGATATAATAAGAAGCAGTATTTTATACTAGGAGGAACAGAATGAATAACAATGAAATTGTCTCAAAACTTTGGGGATTAGCAAATGTATTACGTGATGATGGAATTACCTATCAACAATATGTAACGGAATTAACATATATTTTATTTTTAAAAATGATGAAGGAACAAGAAACAGAAAGTGTTATTCCAGAAGGTTATCGTTGGGATGACTTATTAGCAAAAGAAGGTATTGAGTTAAAAGAATTTTACCAAGCATTATTATTAAAGCTAGGATCTTCAGAAACAGAAAATGAACGTCTACGTGCGATTTATAGTAGTGCATCTACAAGCATTGATGAACCGAAAAACTTAGAAAAACTTATCAAGTCCATTGATGAATTAGACTGGTACAATGCGAAAGAAGAAGGTCTTGGTGATTTATATGAGGGGCTTCTTGAAAAAAATGCTAGTGAGAAAAAATCAGGTGCAGGTCAATACTTTACACCACGTGTACTTATCGATGTGATGGTCGAATTAATCGATCCAAAGCCAGGAGAAAAACTGAATGACCCAGCAGCAGGTACATTTGGTTTTATGATTGCGGCTGATCGCTATTTAAAAGAAAAAACAGATGATTATTTTGAATTAACATCTGAGCAAGCAGAATTTCAAAAGAAAGAAGCATTTACTGGTATGGAGCTTGTAAAGGATACACATCGACTGGCTCTTATGAATGCTTTGTTACATGATATTGAGGGGCCACTGGAACAAGGTGATACATTATCTGCCAATGGTAAGTGGATGAAAAACTTTGATGTTGTGTTAACAAATCCACCATTTGGTACGAAAAAAGGTGGCGAACGCGCAACACGTGATGACTTAACGTTTGAAACATTGAATAAGCAATTAAATTTTCTACAAGTAATTTATAATTCATTAAAAAAGGATGGTAATGCACGCGCAGCTGTTGTGCTTCCAGATAATGTTCTTTCAAATGATACCATTGGTTCTGAAATACGAAGAGATTTAATGAATAAATGTAATTTGCATACTATATTAAGATTACCTAAAGGTATATTTTATGCAAAAGATGTAAGTACAAATATTTTATTTTTTGAAAGAGGCAAAAGTGATTCTAAAAACACTGAAGGCGTTTATTTTTATGATTTACGATCTAATATGCCTAGTTTTGGTGTGAGAACACCTCTAGTGAAAGAGCATTTAAAAGGTTTTGTAAATGCATATTCTGCAAAGGATCGTTCAGAAGTAGATGATCCTAGATGGACTTATTACTCTAGAGAAGAAATATCGAAAAATGGAGATTCATTAGATTTAGGTATAATTGAAAAAACTGTCCATCTTATAACTAACAATAATATATCTACTTCAGAACTTATTCAAAGCACTATTAGTAACTTGGATAAAGCTATTATAATATTAAAGGGGATAGATGAAAAAATAAAACGCATAAATCTTTCTAGCGACTTAACTGAAAAAAATAATGATAATAAAGTAAATTTTGAATTTAAATATGATATACCGGCATCATGGAAATGGGTTAAAATCACAGAAGTTCTTAAGAAAATGAAAAATATCGATCCTGCAAAATTAGAGTGTGAAAACTTTCATTATATAGATGTAGATGCCATTGATAACAAAAATCACAATTTAAGAGAATATAAAATTGTTCCTGTTAAAGATGCGCCGAGTCGTGCAAAAAGAGTAATTGATAAAAACGATGTATTAATTTCATTAGTTAGACCCTATCTGAAAAACATTGCTCTAATTGATTTTGAAGATGGCAAATTAATAGGGTCAACAGCTTTTTATGTTTGTAAATGTAATGAGCTTATTAGTCCTGAGTATTTATATTATTATTTATTATCAAATACGTGTACAGCTTATTTGAAAAAATATACTAAGGGGGATAATTCTCCTTCTGTAAGAACTAGTGATTTTGAAAAATTATATGTCCCTTTACCTCCAATATCAGAACAATTAAGAAGGGTAAAAGAGGTTAATGATATATTCAAACAAATTGATGAAGTTATTGAGTTAACAAATAATGAAGAAATAATGAATGAATTAAAGAAATCTATTTTAGCAAAAGTTTTAGGAGAAGAGTTATAATTTATTAAATGGAAATTGTTTTATTTAGGAATATCAAGGATTGTTATTGTATACCGGAATATTTAAAATTAATTTTAAACAACTTTATTGTTCTTAAATTACCTTACATTGCAAATGGTAAACAGTTTTTAAACAACTATAAGACCACCTACAATTTAATTTAGTAGGTGGTTACTGCATTTATAGAGTTAGAATTAAACAACTTTATTATCTCCACACAGAAATAAAGATTAACCGTTTCGCCCCTTTAGATATTTTTATCTAAAGGGGTGTTTTTATGTCCAAAAGAAAAAGAATATCTGAAGTTGAAAAGTGGATAAAAGAAGGATGAGGAACAGGACGCGGAGTAGATTATAAACCGTTGGTAAACGTTCAAGTTGTTTTTTTAGCGTAATTTGTACGTTTTATTGTAATCTTATTACAGATTTTTAATTGGGAGGGTGTTATAAGTGGATTTGTTTATTATTGGGAATGGATTTGATTTAGGACATGGTTTACATACAAGGTATTGGAATTTTCGTTGCTATTTAGAAGAACATCGAGGAGACTTCTTGAGGGATTTCGAAGAGAAATATTATTTCTGGGGAGAAGAGTTACAAACTTATCTATGGAATGATTTGGAATTTAATTTAGCTAATATTGATGAAATTGTATTGACTGAACAAATGTTTCAAACTACGGATTTGGGGCTGGAAAGTGGAAATATTGGTATAGAAGATACTTTGAATTATTACTTCGAAGGCAAATTTAAGTACATTGAAGAATTAACTATCTATTTAAAAGAATGGATTGAAGTAGTAAATCAAGAGTTGGACGGTATAAATAGAAGGACATCTTTAATCAATGAAAGCCATCAAGATATATTTATAAACTTTAATTACACCACTACTTTGGAGGATATTTACAATATTTCAAGACGGAATGTTTTACATATACACGGTGTAGTAGATTCAGATGATGAATTAGTGTTAGGGCATTCAAATTCATCTAGAATAAATTACTTTAATGAAAAGTATAAAGACTATCAAAATAGATTTGATGAACAATGGGCACCAATATATAATGTCCTAACTGACTATTGTTCTAAAACATATAAAGATGTAAATAATTATATATATAAACTATCTTCATTGAATTTTGATGCTGTTGAAAGAGTAATTATAATTGGTCATTCTTTAGGTGATGTTGATTTTCCATATTTTGAAGAAGTTAAGGAACGTGTTAATGGAAATACAGAATGGCATGTTTATTATTACGATGAGAATGATATTGAAATTTTTAGAGATAAATTGACGCAAATAGGCATAATTGAACAATATATAAAATTTGTTCACTGTGACACATTTTATGATTTACCTTTAGTAGAGCAAACAATAGAAAATTAAAAATGTGTAATTTTTTAATTTACTTTTGATCAATCTTTTTTATAAAAATTTCATCATGTCAAAATTAAACCCACGCTTTTTGATTAATCTTTGTTCAAAATATAAGGGGTTCTTTTATGATGTTTTGCGGTACAGGTCTTGCTGCAGTTGAGAAATCTTTTGTGTTAAGCAACGTCTACTCTGCATCATACCCAGCTTCATCCAGGCTAATGAGAACCTTGGCAAAGTCTCATCCTCCATTAACTGAAAACAAGTTCTTAACGTTTTCAATGCACAAATATTTAGGCTTATTTTCTTCTTTTTGGCTGTTGAGGAGTGCAATCGTTTTGTAAAATAGTCTAGATCTTGCTCCTTTAAGTCCAGTTGCGTGCCCCGGGGAGAAAGAAAAGTAAATTGTCCTTTTTTATCAACTATGTAGATTCCTTCTTTATTCATTGGCATATCTCTTTCTTGATTGGAATATGTGTTCTGTAAATAGGAAAATATATGTCTATAAAATTTGCAATTTTTAAATGGGTGTTTTATCTGATATTTTGTGCATTGAAATATCTCTAAAAAATAGGATTTTCTTTGTCTTTTCGTACGATGATTATTTTTGATATAGGGGTTAGTCTATAGGTTGTTTTTGCCGATTCCCTTGAAAGTGTTGTTGTATTATACTTTGTGGTCTATGATAGCAACCCTATTATTCCCTCATGTATGTTGACATAAGGGCTTATTTGCATATGTATCACTTTTTTATGTACAATGAAAGAAAAATATCATATGAGATGGGGAGAGGAAAACCCATGTCCAACCAACAATTAGTGAATTTACGCATTGATTTTGCTTTTAAACAATTATTTGGCACAAGTGGAAATGAAGATATTCTCATTGCTTTTTTAAATGCGATGTTACAAGATTCTTTAGAATCCCCCATTGTTTCGTTACAATTAGAAGATCCACATTTGCATCGAGAACATGAAGAGGATAAATTATCGATTTTAGATATTTCTGCTACATTAGATACGGGAACAAAGGTAAATGTAGAAATACAGCTGAATAACAATCATGACATGATGAAGAGAAGTTTATACTACTGGGGAAGGCTATATACATCCCAACTACAAAAGGGAATGCCATATAGTTCTCTTCACAAAACAATTACGATTAATTTATTAAATTTTGTGATGTTCCCAGAATATGAAGTGTTTTACACGACAGGAATATTGTGGAATAAACAGCAACAAAAGAAGTTAAGTGATGATATTGAAATTCATATCGTGGAAATTCCAAAATTAATGCAACAATGGCGGAATGAACAAGTTAATCCTTGGGAAGATTCGTTTGTTCGCTGGTTATTATTACTTCCAGCGAATGAAGATGAACATTTAACCCAAACATTGGAGGATATTGCGATGAACCAAGACCCAATTTTAAAAAAAGCGATGAATAAATGGGAACGTATGAGTCAAGATTCTTCTTTCCGAAAAGCGTATGAAGCAAGGGAAAAAGTGTTGATGGATGAAGCCGCAAAATTTGCGTATGCAGAACAAAAAGGGATTGAAAAGGGCATTGAAAAAGGAAAAATGCAGCTTATTCGTGGTATGTACAAAAACGGAATGCCAATAGAAGATATTGCAAAGTTTACAAATTTACGGATAGAAGAAATACGAAACATTTTACAAGCTTAAATAATTAAAAATAGGGGCTGGGACAAAACCCATCTCTAAACTAAAAAGCCGTTGAAATTTTTTTCATAAAAAATAAGGACCATTTCTGATAAAATTAAGTCACCAAAACAAAATAATACAGAAAGAGGGATCCTTATGTTTAAAAATTATAACATGAACCAATTCGTTTTGTCTTTAGATTTAGAAGTGAAGTTAAAAAAGAATGATATTGCCTTCCATGTCCACCATTTAGTTGAAAGTATACCGCCCGAAGCGTTTGAACCATTCCTTTGAAAAGAGGGCTGTCCTGCCTACCATCCACGCATGATGCTTAAAATTATCTTATGTGCCTACACGCAATCTGTCTTCTCAGGGCGCAAAATTGAAGCTAGTTATGTCCCAGCCTCGTTTTTATGTCCAAAAGAAAAAGAACATCTGAAGTTGAAAAGTGGATGAAACAAGGTCGAGGTTTAGGGATTGGTGTAGATTATAAACTGTGGCTAAATATTTAAGGTGTTTCCTCTCTTGTAGATTTGAAAGAAAGTCGCGATGTTTCTAAAAAAAGATACCATGCTTTATCTTTTCAATTAAGAAGTACCGCTACATCGTCATCAGGCTCAGCTTATAACAGCTTGCTTACAATTTTCTTTTTGATATGGTGAGATCAAAAGAGATCACTGTTATAGAGAACAAAAAATAGAAGGAGTCCCACAGGTTAAAATACTTATGGGACTTCTTCTATTTTTGTTAATATCTTGTTTTATACAATACTAGTTCATTCATCTTTAACGAACGGATGTCTTGTCTTGAGAGTTTGAATATTTATAGAATCCTTCTCCAGTTGCGATTCCAAGTTTTCCTTTATCGATGTACTCGGTTTTTAAGAGTTTAGCTAGTTTTTCAGATTTTTTGTCCCCTGCTTTTCCTTTTTCATATGAAATATTATAAGCGGTAGTAATTCCTACTATATCTAAAATTGCAAATGGGCCGTTTGGTGCTCCTGTTGCAACCATCCATGTTTTATCAATTGTTTCTGGATCAGCTACTTCGTTTAATAAAAGCATCTGAGCTGCCTCTAAAAATGGAACTAATAAAGAATTTAAAATATAACCTGGTTGTTCTTTGTGTAAAGGTAAAGCAACCATTCCAATAGCTTTTGCAAATTCGATTACTTCATCAAATACTTTCATATCTGTTTTTGGATGTCTCATAACTTCGGCTGTGTTATTTTTCCAAATTTCATTAGCGAAGTGTAAAGCTAAAAATTTCTCTGGGCGTCCTGTTGCTTCTGCAAACTGGCTTGGTAACAATGTAGAAGTGTTCGTTGTAAAAATAGTTTTCTCAGGTGCTAAATTTCCTAGCTTCGTGTAAAAATCCGTTTTAATTTGAGCGACTTCTGGTATTGCTTCAATCACAAGATCAGCATCTGCAACTGCTGTTGCTAAATCAGAGGTAAAAGAAAGACGGTTATAAGCTACACGTACATCTTCCTCTGTCGCATTTAAATCTTTCTGATAGTTCATCATTAATTGATTGAAGTGTTTTTTAGCACGTTCTAATGCTTCATCATTGATGTCATATACAAATACATGGAATCCTTTAAAAGCTGTTTGAAACGCAATTTGACTACCTAAAACGCCGCTACCAGCAACAGTAATATTTTTATAGTTCATATCGATGTCCCCTTTATTAACGAATATAATATTTAATGAACATAAATATTATATTATGATAAGGTAACGAATGAAAGTAATTAGCTTACATATTAAATGATATTTTTTATAAAAAAAGAACTATTATTCTTTTTTTATTAATGTTAGCATACCGAATCAAAAATTTTTTTAGGCATAGCAGATGTTTTTGTAAGAAAAGGGCTTTACATCACCATTGTGATTTCGACATTTATCAAACACGATTTCCTTCAAAAACTTCAGCACATATATGGGACAGGAAGTAACGATGGGACAAAACGTGGAGACCGCCTTAAAATCAAATTTTATATAAATTTGTTAATAAAAATTAAAAAGCCTTGAAGTTTACGTTGCGTCATTTTATATACTGTTCAATAACTACTATATATATCCATATTGTCTTTCGACATATAAGTTGCAGCTATGGATAACAAAAGATAACCTACACTTGTTTTTTCTCTTGGTATGGGGTACGGAAAAAGGATCTAATCGCTTCTATACATGAACGAATGCACTCTCCGCCTAAAAAGAAGAGCTTTATATCGTTTTTTAATTTGTATTTATATATTTAGAGATACTTAGATAAAAGGGATTAGGAGAATAGGAGGTTTTTAGATGAAACAGGGAGATATTATTATTTATGGGTGTGTCATTATAGGTGCAGGTATCGGACTGACATTGGATCATGCATTTCCTGGTGTACTGATTGGCTTAGGAGCAGGATACTTAATTAAAAATTTTTTTGGTAAAGAAGAATAAATGTGGAATGAATAAAATAATGGTTAACGATAACGTACAGAAAGGTAGGTTTATCCGTTGATACACATTAATAAGGTTGGGGAGCTGACAGGTGTTACAGTAAGAACACTGCGTTACTATGATCAAATCGGATTATTAAAACCTGCGTCCAAAACAGAGGGTGGCCATCGTTTATATACGAATGAAGAAATAAAAAAATTACAGCAGGTTCAATTTTTAAAAAAGGTTGGATTTTCGTTACATGAGATTAAGAATATGCTTGCTTCCAGTGCATGGGATTGGTCAGATAGTTTAAGGAGACAATTATCTTTTGTAATAAAAGAACAGGAAAATTTAAAGAGAATAGAGTTATCCTTACGTGAAATGATACATGGAATCGCGATAGAAGGAGAAGAAAACTGGGCTGCGATTCAGAAGATTATGCAACTATCTAGTAAAAAAGATAAAGAAATACAGCAATATTATCTTGAATCTGTATTTAAAGACAGAGAAATGAAACTATGGGAAAAGGTTCCCAATATGACAAGTGAGAACGCTGATTCACTAGAATGGATTGCTTTGATAGGTCAGTTAAAGCGTTATATGAAGGATGGTCCAAAAGCAACCAAAGTCCAAAATGTCATTAGAAGAATGGATGAAAAGCGCTTAGAGGAATTTGAAGGTGAGGATGAATTTTTAGATAAGCTTTGGGAAATAAGGATGTCGCCAAAACAATCAGAGAAACTGAGATTATATCCAATTGACCAAGATGTGCTTGAGTTTATGGATCAGGCATATGCCATTTTTATCGCTGAAAAGAATAATCCCCAACCGGAATAAGGGGGAAAGAAGGATGAGTACAGAACTACTTCTCCTAATAGGGGGATTGGCTTTATTGGATACGCTAAGCCCAGCCACATTAGGGGTAACAGTATATTTGCTTTTAACAGATAAAGAGAAACTTACTAAACGTTTATTGGTTTATGTATTGACGGTAGCAGGATTTTATTTTGCTGTTGGAGTTTCACTCATGTTAGGGTTAGATTTCTTGCTTGAGATGATTTCTGGCGTATTTCAAAATCGAATCGTAAGCTGGGCGTTCTTTATTATTGGGGTAATATTGTTCATAGCGAGTTTTTATGTTCCAACAAAGAAAAGTTCAGACCTACCTGTACCAAAATCAAAAAGTATTCTTTCAATGGTAGCTCTAGGATTCACTACTTCATTCATTGAAGTAGGTACTGCACTTCCTTATTTTGCAGCAATTGGCATAATGACTACTTCTAATCTATCGTGGGTGGAATGGTCTTCTATTTTAGCTGGATACAACTTTATTATGGTGTTTCCTTCCCTTGTGCTGTTTCTCTTCTATCTCCTGTTTGGAAGGCGAATGCAAACATCTCTCGAGAAGCTTCGAGTGAAAATCGCTAATCATACAGGATCGGCTCTTTCGTGGATTATGTGTATAGTTGGAATTCTCCTGATTTTGAATAGCCTGGATTATTTATAGGGTGTAGAGTATTAGATAAAAATAGAATTATTCAACAATCGGGACAGTTATTCCAATTGTTATTGGGATAATAAGGCAACGAAAAATTAAATAATTCGGGCCGAATAAACAATCTAATTTACATGGCTATATTGTTATTTTACATGTTGTGATTTGAAATAAAGTTACGATGTTTTTTAAAAATAAATAAAGTTTCTGTAGTATCTAAAGAAAAGAGCCGACTCTAAAAATATTCAGTGTCGGCTCTTTTATACAATAATAGAATGGCTATTTATTTCTACTATGGAATGGCAATAAAGTCGTACCGTTTATCCTTTTAGATACACATTGTCTAAAGGAGGTTCCGTCAAGCAAAAGACATAAAACTCACGTTCAGATATTTGATTAGTGATAACCCTATAAGGAATCGACTTTTTTATTTATCACTTTAAAGGTGGATATTTTAAATCTTTTAATTCTTTTGAGGTAAGTCCATTACCACCCCATATTTTCTTCTGAATAACATCTGCTTTGCTATGATAAGCAGAAAAATAAACTACTCCATCTTGGTATTGATACTGATAATAAATATTGGAATCTTCTCCTTTTATAAATACACAATACCAATAACCACCTTGCTTCCAATCTTTATTAAAGTCTTCAATCACTATATCTTCTTTCTTAATACCCTGTTTATCCATGTATTCATGAATAGAATTTGAAGCTTTGTAACGATGATATGAGAAATAAGAAAAAATGACTCCTAGTGATAGTAACAAAACTAGTAAAATAATCATTTTTTTGGACATATTAACCCCTTTTAATTGTATGTTTTAACTAAGCTAGGTTTCATTTGAAATTTATCGATTAAACCATATGGAGCTACAAATCCACTCGAAGGAATCATTACTGGAGCTGATCCAGTACCATAATAGTAAGCTTGATAAACGATTTTAAAACAATAGGTAGGATTCTTACTATATAAATGATGATCTATTCCATATCTAGGAAAAATATTTTGTTTAGCACTTCCTGTAGTAGAATAGTAATTTCTATCAGCCCAAGATGCGGCCTGTCTTGCTAAACTATTATTACTTAATCGGTAAACTTTAACCCACCCTTTTTTCTTATATTCATTAATCCATGTGGCTGTTGATAATGGTCTCCATAGTAATTCTAATTTCCTCCTAAAATAGATTAATATAACGATAAAATGATATTAATCTCTGAATGTTAACATAATTTCACTTAAGGAAGGAGGGTGTTTTTAATTTTGAAATTGAATATGCAATATTACATATTTGCCTATATAATTTTTACACGATTCATGTAACATAAATATTCATTTTAATTGCAACCTTTAACGTACTAGAATCAAGTTTTTAATTTCCGAAATATGTACTTTATTTCAAATCAACAATAGTAACAATAATTTGGATTAAAGAACTGTTGAGTGATATCATAGTTGTCCCGTTAAAGGACACGATTTAGGAAAAGAAGTAAAAGATCGATATATATTAGTTATGTCTAATATATATCGATCTTTATTTTTTGACTTTTTACGATTAAGGTCTTGATAACCCTTTTTTTATGATCGTTTACTTAAGGGTATTCGGATTGATTTGTGGAGGTGAATATGAGCATTAAAGTGCTAAACCATTAACAACTTAGGGTGGCTGAGTAGTTATGAATCAATGTAATAACCCTAATCGAAAAGCAGAAGCGACGACTTGTGTGCGATTCTTTGCTTTTAGTTTGGTCATTAAACTGCTTACATAATCTCTTACTGTATGCTCACTTAAGAACAATAATCCGCCTATTTTTTTATTGTCGTACCCTTCTGCTAGTAAATCAAGAATTGTGGATTCTCTTTCTGTTAAGTGAATCTCTGAAGTTTTTTGTACTTTTTCACCTTTTCTCGATAAAAATAAGCCGAGACGTTTTCCTACTTGTTCGAGTAAATCTAACTCATCTTTCGAACAGTCAAATTCTTCTCCTAACTGATCAAAAGTAAGCCATCCAAACAATTGGTCTTGATAGGTAATCGGTATAAAGATGATGGAAGATAGATTAAATAATTGTATATGTTCCTCTTTTATATAGTTTTTCGGTTTTTTTAGATAAATAGGTTTTTTGAAGTGAAAAACAGTATTCTGCTCATTAAGCTGTCCTTTCATACTCTGTACTTTTGGAAGCTCTGCGCCAATCACACCATAGAATTGATTTGACCAAGGGACATAAGCGTAAAAAACACATCGTTTATAATGAAAATACTCTTCACATTTTTTTAATATATAGGCTAGATTTTGAACTCCTGAAGAGCGAATAAGGAGTTTATTTAATTTGTCCAACGATTGGAGTTTTTTAAGCTCCTTATTGTTATGGGAATGTTTCTGAGTAAGGTCTGTTATATTTTCATCTATCCAATTGTTATAACGATGGACAAGGTGAGTGAAGATGGATAATAAAAACATTAGTATAGCAATCATTCTGTCATATTTTATTTGAATCATGAGTGTGATCAAAGCTTTTTTGAAAATCAATTGAAACAGGTTAAAACTTTTCATATTTAAAATCGATAACTGGGATTGCAGCCAAGTATCTAAGTGATTCGTATAATCTTCGTTTATATCTTCCATATTCGAGAGATGTAAAGTCTGAAAAAATGAATGTAGCAACACATCAGTTATGTTTCGATCTGACTCGGAAATGGAAGGTTCTAGATTGAGGTAGATATTTATATTTTCTTCGATCTGTTTGCGATGAGTTTTAATAAACAATACAAATTCTTGAAACGTAATGCCTTCATAAGGATGAAATGGTTGAGTCATAAGAACTTTTTCTCCTTTACATAAAATAACCCTATAAATGGAGGATGTTTATCTTATTATTATACAGCATCTTATAGGATAGTATTTCAAAATGAAAGCAGTAAAATGGAAGAGTATAGCTTAGTGAATCTTTTTGAATCTGATTATAAATGATCAAAAAGATTCTTTATTTTACACTATAAACATCGTTGTAATGATGCGTACTTTGTTATGGGCTAGAAAATAAAGTAGCTATTATAACAGGTGAGTATGCAAGGATCAGTAAAAAAACTAGCGGTATAATCGGATTACTCGATAAGTGCAGAATTTGTAATTGATGGTGGAGCAGCTAGATAAATGTAAGAATGTTTAAAAGGAAGAGAATGGAGAGATTGCGATGAGATTAAAAGATAAAGTAGCAATTGTAACAGGTGGCGCAAGTGGAATTGGTGAAGCGACTGTTCGCCTGTTTGTTGAAGAAGGAGCAAAGGTAGTTATTGCTGATTTTTCAGAACGTGGTAAAGATTTATCAGAAGAATTAAATGCGAATGGATATAATACGTTATTTGTTAAAACGGACGTAACAAAAGAAGAAGATGTAAAACAGATGATTCATGAAACCGTGAATACATACGGTAAGTTAGATATTATGTATGCAAATGCTGGTATTGCTGATGATGCACCAGCAAATGAATTATCCTATGAAAAATGGAAAAGAATTATTGACATTAACTTGTCAGGAGTGTTTCTTTCTGATAAATATTCAATTGAACAGTTTCTTAAACAAGGAACAGGCGGTGTCATTGTTAATGCTGGTTCCATTCATAGTTTTGTTTCATTACCAGCTCCAACAGCTTATTCGTCTGCAAAAGGTGGTGTGAAGCTATTAACTCAAAACTTATGTACTGCTTATGCGAAAGATGGCATTCGTGTTAATGCGGTTTGCCCTGGGTATATTGATACTCCTTTACTTGCAAGTGTTGATCCTCAAAAGAAAGAATATTTAAGTTCTCTTCATCCACAAGGTAGACTTGGAAAACCAGAGGAAATAGCTAAAGCTGTCCTATTTTTAGCAAGTGACGACGCTAGCTTTGTGAATGGTACAACCCTTCTTGTTGATGGTGGCTATACGGCACGTTAATCGAAAGAAGAGGATATCTTCTCATAATAAGCAAAGTAAGACATTTTTTAATGAATCTTTTATCGAGGAGCTTCATTCTCCACTGATTATGAGCCCTCACCATTTGGGCTGTTATTGCTCTAAAATAGCAAGATCAATGTTTTTGAACGAATTTTTTAAACCAATAGTTGCTGTAGTTTTAAAAATAAAGTCGTACTATTTTACCCCTTTAGATCATCCTATCTAAAGGGGTATTTTTAAAATTAAAAATAAGATTGAGGTTCAGATGATAAACCGTAGATACTTAACATGATAAGATTCATACTAATATTATAATTTAATTTTTATTGTCACAGCTATTTTTCATTGTATTAGGAGTCACGGGTTGGATACCTAATTTGGGAGATATTGATGGAAAGTTAGTTGGAAAAATTGCTGAATCTTCAATTTTTAGGAAGTGGTTCACCTTTTATAAAAATAAATTTTTTTGTTGTTCAGTTGTAGATCTAGTCTTAGAGGGAGAAAATTATTGTTTTGTATAGTACATGAGAATTTGAAAGATTTTAATGTAAGACTAGTAATTTGCTCGTTTGGACTTTTTTCATTATCGGATGATGTCTTCTAAAATCTTAGTGTTATTCGCAAACCGTTCCAGTTGCAATACCAGTTGGGGCATCATCTACTGGAATGATATTACTAACCGTATTGGTAGTAGTATCAATAACCGAGACTGTATCATCACCTTGATTTGTAACATAGGCAAGAGATCCATCTGGCAAAATAGCTACTTGGTCAGGTGATAGTCCAACAGGGATAGTAGCAATTACTGTATTCGTAGCAGTATCAATAACGGATACATTGTTACTCTCTTTATTTACAATGTAAATAAGAGTTCCATCTGGTGTAATGTCTGCACCGACAGGAGCGTTCCCCACGTCAATGGTATTGATAACCGTATTGGTAGCAGTATCAATGACGGAGACTGTATCAGTTAAGGTTATATCATTACCTTGATTTGTAACATAAGCACGAGTTCCATCTGGTGTAAGGATGATAGATCTAGGACGATCTCCAACGGCAATCGTAGCAATAGTGGTGTTGGTAGTAGTATCAATAACGGAGACTGTATCATCTAATTCGTTTGCCACGTAAGCACGAGTACCATCTGGAGAAAAAGCGATTCCTTGTGGAGCATTCCCAACGATAATTGTACCAATCACGGTATTGGTAGCAGTATCAATAACGGAAACGGTATTGGTGCCATGATTTGAAATATAAGCAGTTGCTCCGTTTGGAGAAATTGCTACACCAAGTGGATCTTCTCCAACGGCAACCGTAGCAATAACTGCATTGGTAGTAGTATCAATAACGGAGACTGTATTAGAGAAAATGTTTGAAACATAAGCTCTTGTTCCATCTGGTGAAACCGCTACTTCAAGGGGCGCATCTCCTACAGGAATTGTAGCGGTTACCGTATTTGTTACTGAATGAATGACAGATACGGTATCATTTGCTGGATCACCCATAGCTCCTGCATTGGTGACATAAACAAGAAAATTACACGTCGGCCCAGTCGGCCCAGTCGGCCCAGTCGGCCCAGTCGGTCCAGTTGGTCCAGTTGGTCCAGTTGGTCCAGTCGGCCCCGTAATTCCGGTCAATCCTGTAGCGCCGGTCGGTCCCGTAATTCCGGTGGATCCTGTTGTTCCGGTTGGCCCCGTAATTCCGGTGAATCCCGTAGCACCGGTCGGTCCCGTAATTCCGGTGGATCCTGTTGTTCCGGTTGGCCCCGTAATTCCGGTGGATCCCGTAGCGCCGGTTGGTCCTGTAATTCCGGTGGATCCCGTAGCGCCGGTCGGTCCCGTAATTCCGGTCGGCCCCGTAATTCCGGTGAATCCCGTAGCACCGGTCGGTCCCGTAATTCCGGTCGGCCCCGTAACTCCGGTGGATCCCGTAGCACCGGTCGGTCCCGTAGCACCGGTTGGTCCCGTAGCACCGGTGGATCCCGTAGCACCGGTCGGTCCCGTAGCACCGGTTGGTCCCGTAGCACCGGTGGATCCCGTAGCACCGGTCGGTCCCGTAGCACCGGTTGGTCCCGTAGCTCCAGTCGGTCCTGTAGCACCGGTCGGTCCAGTTGGCCCCGTACTATTTATGAGTGAACTGTTTAAGATTCCTTGTAAAATCAATTCAAATATTTGATGCAATGAAGTATTCGATATATTTGAACAACCAACAAGTAAAGATAAGTTTTGAAATAGAAATTTAAATAATGCTGAGATTTGAGTGAGAGAGGCAGTGAGTAAGGAACGGATTAGTTGTTGGATGGTTTGTAGAACTAAACTTTGTTGGGGAGTATTTGGTTTTACTGCTGCTAATAAATCGTATAATGACTGTAAGGCAGATTGAAGTGCTTGTGCCGTTGTTGGGTTTGGGGTTGTGAAAAAGGAAAGAATAGCATGATTTAACAAGTTTATGATTTGTAATAAGTCTTGTTGTTGAGAGAGTGACAAGAAGATAGGTGTACAACAATTGCTAGTATCACAAGAAGAAACATAAGGCGGCCAAAATTTTTTACAAGGATCTGGTGGATTCGATTTTTTATTATAACCCATAAAAAACCTCCTATATATTCCTATGATTATGAAATATTGTATGTATCTATCATGTTTTGTGCCTTAATCTTTCTACAAATTTATTTTTTGAATGTAACCCTCTCTTTGCATTTGGACTGAACATTTTGGGTTGTGGAACCCCTTGTATGTCAGTAGTTCATTATTGCAGGATGTTCAGACAGAGAAGTTATTTTCTTTTAAAGTCTATGTCAATAAAATCGAGAAATTCTTATAAAATAGCCTCATAGTTCTTACAGTACCAAACATAATAACTCCCTCTTTTAGATTGTTAGTCACCATTAACCTACTGCTTTTCTTTCTCTCGCCATTTTAGGTCCACCTCAAGATTCAGAAAAAAGTAAGTAACAGCTCAATTAGTAAGGGCTCATCATCAGCGAGGGAGGAGGAAACTCCCCTATTAGATTAAAGTTTCACTTTATCCCTTAAGAAAATGAAGGGAATATAAAATGAATCCTAAATATATATAATGAAGCAAAGGATGAATGAACCGTGGGGGGATGACATGGATTCAAAGGAAAAAAGAGAACACTTAAGGCAAAAAGAATGAAAACATAACCCTACAGGCTCTCTAAATGATGGAGTAAAAGTAGATTTAGTAGGTGGCATAGGCTGGAAGGGGACGGGTATATTCATTTTGGTGTTATATCATTACATATTTAGTTGAGAGGCATGTTTTGTGAATGAGTTTCTAGATAATAAGAAGCATTTGTTGTTACAATGAAATAAAAAAGGAGCTGAAAAATAGTGTATAAGATCATTCTTGCCTTAATTGCTATGTTAACAGTGTTAACAGCTTGCAACCGTGCGGAAACAGCTAAAGACAATCATGATGTTACAGTGAAAAAAGAGGAGTCCTCACAACAAGAGAAGAAAGATATAGACCAAACAAAAGATGAACAAACGGCAGAGCAAGTAAAGGAGGAAGAGCCGAAAGAACAATCCGAAAACAATCCGAAAGAAAATGAAAATCATGAGAAGTGGGCTTCATTACCTGAATATAATAAGATTGTTGAACAAATTGGCAACGAAGATTATAACTTTCAAACGGTAACAGATAACGAGGGGAAACGTGTTCTTCACATTCTTGATAAGGATGGCCAAAAGCAATATAAAACAATATTCATTAAAAATACGAATCGCCTTAAAATTATTAAAATAAATGGGGGCGGAATGATTTTTAATGGACCGCTTTCTTAAATCAGATATGTTTATGGATTTCATTAGTGTTGGGAAACGAGAATGAAAAAAGGTGAAACTCTACTTAAGAGGGGAACTTTTAAACGTTCTCCTCTTAAACAAAGTTAAAAATAGCGTGCGACTTCTTTCGCTCTTTTCATAGCATTTTCTTTAATTTCTTCTGCTTTCTCTGGATATTTATTATGTCCCTCGATAAATATTCCTTCAAAGAAAGAGGTTCCGAAAAATTCCATCATCACTTGTAAATAACGGTGTCCCATTTCTTTATGTGCTTCTGGTTCTTCCGAATAAATATCACCGCGTGCTTGAATGTGTAGTGCTTTTTTTCCTGTTAATAGTCCGGTTGCACCTTGTTTTGTATATTTAAACGTTTTCCCAGATACAGCTACAGCGTCAAGATATGTTTTCAAAATAGCTGGAATAGAGAAATTCCACATCGGTGTGACAAATACATACTTGTCCGCCAAAATAAATTGTCCACCTAGTTCAGCTAGACGTCCAACTTTTGAAATTTCAATTGGTGATAACTCATGAAGTGGTATGCCTAATCGGAGCTTTTCCCAACCATTGAATACATCAGTATCAAGGTAAGGAATATCCGCCTTGTATAAATCAAGATGAACAATTTCATCATTGGGATGTAGTTCTTTATATGATTCAAGGAATACTTTCCCGACTTCCATACTGTATGACCGAGTTTCATCAAACGGATGTGCTGTAATATAAAGAAGATTTGCCATTTATTCCTTCCTTTCTAAAACGGGGTCAATTTTTATATTCAACAGTGTAAGTTCTTTTATAGGTATTGTCCAATGATTGGACCCATTGAAAAAGCTATATGATTTTGTGCATATATTCCTTACTCTTGCATCCAGCTTTCAGCCCATTGATTAATCGGACCAAGAATTTTCCCTAGTTCAATTCCCTTTTTTGTTAATAGATATTCTATTCGTACAGGACGTTCCTCTGTTGCGCGGCGAATGACGATGCCATTATCCTCAAGTTCCTTCATTCTTTCTGTTAGCATGCGCTTACTTAAATCTGGAATTGTTGCATGAATGTCACTAAAGCGTTTCGGACCACTCATTAACACATAAATAATTAATCCCGTCCATCTTTTTCCGATTAGTTCGAAACTATTTTTTAATTTAGACCCCACATCAGGTTGTTCCTTCATTTCTCACACCACCTTACACGTAGTTTATGATAGTAAGTTTCTTATGTATTCATGGTAACCAAAATTTATATATGCTTCTGAAATTATATCAATAATGACAGATGTTAACAAAGGGAAACTGCAGCAAAGCATCAAGTGAAATGGATAGTAACGGTGCTGGAAAATAAGAAAAAGATAATAGAAACAAAAACAACGCCCAAATTTGTATTTTTAATATGGACATTTAGAGGGCGGTTTTTTATTTGAAGAAAAAGTATATGTTTTAGCAATATAGTAGAAAGGACTGAAATGAAAATAGGCATTTGATTTGAATGTGCACACTTTATATGTGGTTTGGATTTTATTACCACCAAATATTTATTGACAAAGGATTCGCGTAAAGTTATTATTGGTTACATAAAGTAACTAAACTATAAAAAAGTTATTAGATAAACATTTGTTTTTAGATTATGATAAGGAAGTGTTTTAAACAAATGTTTTCTATTTAAGGGAGGAATGAAACAGATCATCGTTGTCTTATTTGGAGTCAGTGAAGAAAAAATTTCCTCGCTCTTTCTAATTGCAAAGAGACACAAATAACAAGATAAAGAGATAAAAAGTATTGAAAAAAAGTTTTTAGCATTTTTCTTTATATAGAAAAATTAAACTCTCCTCTTTTATGAGGTATAGAAAACAAAGATGAAACTTCATCTAGAAAGGTTTGGAACAATGGATATTTTGTTAGCAATTTTACCAGCGCTGTTTTGGGGAAGTATTGTGCTATTTAACGTTAAACTTGGTGGTGGGCCGTATAGTCAAATACTTGGAACGACTCTTGGCGCACTGATTTTCTCCATAGGTATTTATATTTTTGTTCAGCCTACGTTAACACCTTTGGTGATTGGAGTAGGAATTGTATCAGGTTTATTTTGGGCATTAGGACAAGCGAATCAATTGAAAAGTGTTGATTTAATGGGAGTTTCTAAAACAATGCCTATTTCAACAGGATTGCAATTGGTGTCAGCTACTTTATTCGGGGTGATTGTATTCCATGAATGGTCAACAACAATGTCTGTTATATTAGGTGTTCTTGCACTTATTTCTATCATTGTTGGAATCGTTCTCACATCGTTACCAAGTAAAGAAGAAAAGAATGCAGAACAAGCAGGGAATTTTAAAAAAGGTATTTTGATTTTACTCGTTTCTACATTTGGCTATTTAGTATATGTCGTGATCATACGTTTACTTAATGTAGATGGATGGTCCGCGTTATTGCCGCAAGCAATAGGAATGGTATTAGGCGGAATTGTATTAACATTCAAACATAAACCGTTTAATAAATATGCAGTTCGCAATATTATACCTGGTTTAATTTGGGCAGCTGGAAATATGTTTTTATTTATTTCGCAGCCACGGGTAGGGGTAGCGACAAGTTTTTCCCTTTCTCAAATGGGGATTGTGATCTCAACTTTAGGTGGAATTTTCATTTTAGGTGAGAAGAAAACAAAACAGCAATTCATTGCGATTATCATTGGAATTATTTTCATTGTCGCAGCTGGAATTATGTTAGGAATCGCGAAAGGATAAAAAGGAGGAATATATTATGTATACAGATTTAAAAGGAAAAGTAGTTGTTATTACAGGTGCATCAACAGGATTAGGAAGAGCGATGGCAATTCGTTTTGGAGAGGAAAAAGCAAAAGTTGTCGTTAACTATTATTCAAATGAAGCAGAAGCAAATGAAGTAGTAGAGGCAGTTAAAAAAGCAGGAGGAGAAGCTATTGCTGTACAAGGGGATGTCAGAGTGGAATCAGATATGATTCATCTGGTTCAGGCAGCAGTGAAAGAGTTTGGAACATTAAATATCATGATCAATAATGCTGGTATTGAAAATCCAGTGGCTTCCCATGAAATGCCGCTAAGCGATTGGCAGAGAGTAATTGATACGAATTTAACAGGTGCTTTCTTAGGAAGCCGAGAAGCAATTAAATATTTTGTTGAGCACGATATTAAGGGTAGCGTTATTAACATGTCTAGTGTTCATGAACAAATTCCATGGCCATTATTTGTACACTATGCAGCAAGTAAAGGTGGCGTGAAGTTAATGACAGAAACGCTAGCTTTAGAATATGCACCAAAAGGAATTCGTGTAAACGCTATTGGTCCAGGTGCAATCAATACACCAATTAATGCTGAAAAATTTGCAGATCCAGAAAAACGTGCAGATGTTGAAAGCATGGTTCCGATGGGACATATTGGAGAATCAGAAGAAATTGCTGCGGTTGCAGCGTGGTTAGCTTCCGAGCAAGCTAGCTATGTAACAGGAATTACATTATTTGCTGATGGCGGAATGACTCTATATCCATCATTCCAAGCTGGACGTGGTTGATTTATAAAGTGAAACTTTAATCAGTGGGGGTTTTTTTCATCCCCCACTGATTATGAGCCCTCACCAATCGGGCTGTTACGGGCAGTTAATCTCCCACCTATCTTCTTTGCTTCTCTCTGAATCTTGAGGTGGGAGTCTTACTGCCCGTTAATGTGGGATAAAAAATGAAAGAGGGTCAATCCTCTTGAAATAACAAGCCCGCAGAGATGATTTCTTTACTCTACGGGTTTTGTTATTTTAATAAATAGACAAAAAGAATGGGTTTTATAACTTGATTTTATTTTTGTTTGTATATATAATTAAATTATAAACTTACTATTAATAAGTAATTTATTTTTAGTATTAATCTACATATTTTTTAGCTTTAAGATAAAAATTGGAGGGACTTAAGATGGCAAAAGATTTTTATACAGCAATTGAAGACAGAAGATCTGTTTATGCAATTAGTAAAGAACAAGTAGTTTCTGACGAAAAAATTCAAGAGGTAATTCAGCACGCTGTAAAGCATACACCTTCAGCTTTTAACTCTCAAAGTGCACGTGTTGTTGTTTTACTAGGAGAACAGCATGATAAATTATGGGATCTGACAAAAGAAACATTGCGAAAAATTGTTCCTGAAAACAATTTTGGAGCAACTGAAGAAAAAATGAACGCATTTAAAAGCGGTTATGGAACTGTTTTATTCTTTGAAGACAGCAAAGTAGTGGAAGGGCTTCAAGAACAATTTGCATTATATAAAGACAATTTCCCAAAATGGTCTGAGCAATCATCAGGTATGTTACAATTTGCCATTTGGACAGCATTAGAAATCGAAGGATTCGGTGCAACACTACAGCACTATAATCCATTAATTGATGATGAAGTGAAAAAAGAATGGAATGTTCCAGGAAGCTGGAAACTCATTGCACAAATGCCATTTGGTAAACCAGTAGCACCAGCTGGAGAAAAAGAATTCCAACCATTAGAAAATCGCGTAAAATTTTATAAATAAGAAATGAAAAGAGGCTGCCTATCAAATTCATTGATAGGCAGTCTTTTTTTGTATATATCTAAAGTTTTGATTTTCACATTTCCTTAATTTGTTATACTGAAAGGAATAACAAAAGAAAAGGGGATATTGCCTTTGATTAAATTTTTAGTTTTAGTGATTCTTACATTATTTTTAATTCCATGGACAAGAGGGAGAAAAGCACTTCGTACCGTGGATAAAAAAGATTCTGAGACAGTTATAAAAAAGAAGGCTGCACCTGTTTTAGCCATTCCCGTTTTTCTTTGGATTGGCATTGCAATCTATGAATATTTTTGGCTAATCGATGACCGTGTAGACTCGATTCTTACGCATTACACGGTTGTTATTGCAGTACTCATTGGAATGGTTCTCGTGTTGCAAGGTAGAAGAGGGAGATTAGAAGTTAAGGTGAAAGCAAGTGTAATGCTAGTTTTACTTTTAGCTTACGGTTATTTTACTTATGTACATGATATCGTAATCTCACAAAATAAATATGATTCTGTTATAAAGGTAGAAAAAGATATTTCAGAGCCTTTCACAGAAAATGATCAGCCGTTTACCGTTCCACCGAAAACAGCGGAAAATAAGATGAAGAAGGTATTTGGTGATATTCCAAAAGTAGCCTACTTTGAATTAGGAGAACTTACTCCACAAATGGTAGATGGGAAAGCTTTGTATGTGGCTCCAATTGAGGTTTCAGGATTTTTTAAGGCACGTAAGGCAGGAACGATTCCTGGTTACGTGACGATGTCAGGTACAAATCCTGATGCGGAGGCGAAATTACATCTTGGGTATAAAATGAAATATGTACCAAGTATGTTTTTTGGTAATCATTTAGAACGTGTTGTTCGAAAGGCAGAGCCAAATCTTATTTTTAAAGGGAAACCGAAGTTTGAAATAGATGATAAAGGAAAACCGTATTATACAATGACATACGGTGAATTTATTTCTGGGCGATCTGGATTTGAAGTAAAAGGCGTTGTCGTTGTGGATGCACAAACAGGTGATGTAAAGCGATATGATAAAGGAAAAGCACCTAAATTTATTGATGGTGTGTTAAATCATGAAACGGCATCCATATTAAATACGTACTTCGGTAAGTTTGTGCATGGTTTTTGGAATACGAAATTTTCTCAAAGTGATGTGAAGATTCCAACTGAATGGGGAACAAAAGAAGGAGTAACACCAATCTTTGGGAAGGACGGAACATTATATTACTTTACTGATTTTACTTCTCCAAAAGAAGGGGTCGATTCTGCTTTAGGTTATTCTTTAGTAGATGCACGTACAGGGAAGCTGTATTACTATAATGGAAAAGAAGTAAAAGGAATTATGGATGGCTCAGCTGCGACAGAGGTAGTAGATAATTCTTTTAAGAGAGAGAAATGGCACGGAACGATGCCGGTTATTTATAACGTGTATGGGAAGCCTTCTTGGATCGTGCCTGTTATTGATGATGGCGGTTTAGTGCGAGCACATACAGTGATTTATGCTTCCAATGCAAAAATATTTGCGACAGGTTCCACTCAAAAAGAAGCACTAGAGAAATATAAGAGTGTGCTAACTGGAAGTGGAGGTTCATTCCGTCCGACTTCTAGCGGGAAAGAAGCTCAAAAAGAAGGGATTGTACAGCGTGTTTATAAGGAGAAATCGGGAGAAAATACGCTTGTCTTCATCTTATTAGAAAATGAGAACAAAGTATTTATGGTTTCTGCAAAAGACTTCCCGTATGCGATGTTTACTGAAGTAGGAGATTCCATTAAAATGACGTATTTGGACACAGGGGAAACGATGTCTTCAGTATCTAAATTCACAAATGAAAATTTAAAAAAGTAGAGCGATAGATTTTCTATCGCTTTTTTATGTTATAAAAAGGAAAGTAGCATATACTTGACGTATCTTTATTGATGTAACTATAATTGTTACGTTTGTTTGAAATATATCAATTTTATCTTATATTTATAGTAGAAAGGATGAATGTTACAAGTGAATGAAATGAATCATGGTGTATATAAGCCTGTAAAAACAAACAGGTTTTGGATGATTATTGTTTTAGGGACACTCACAGCAATTGGCCCATTATCTATTGATATGTACTTGCCTTCATTGCCAAAATTAATGGGGGATTTGCAAACGAGTGCCTCCCTTGCTCAGCTTACATTAACAGCATGTTTACTGGGGCTTTCAGTAGGGCAATTATTTGTTGGCTCCATTAGTGATATTTATGGACGGCGTAAACCTTTAATTATTGCCCTTATTATTTATGTTGTATCTTCTTTACTTTGTGCGGTTGCTCCATCTATTTGGACTCTAGTTCTGTTACGATTTCTACAAGGAGCGTCAGGTTCAGCGGGTATTGTCATATCGCGTGCGATGGTACGTGATATGTATGCAGGTCCTGAGATGACAAAGTTCTTTTCATTGCTTATGTTAGTAAATGGAGTAGCACCGATTTTGGCACCTATTATTGGTGGACAATTGTTGCAATTTACTTCGTGGCATGGTGTGTTTATTGTTCTTGGTGCAATCAGTATCTGTATGTTAATATCAGCTGTTTTTGTACTACATGAGACACTGCCATTTGAAGAAAGAGTAACAGGCGGATTAGCAGGGACGCTATCGATATATGGGAAGTTATTGAAAGACCGCTTATTTATGGGATATGCCGTATCACAGGGATTTGTTTCAGCGGCGATGTTTGCCTATATTTCTGGATCGCCGTTTGTGCTGCAAAATATATATGGAGCATCGCCACAAGCATTTAGCTTATTTTTTGCGATTAACGGAATCGGTATTATTATTGCTAGTCAAATTACGGGCCGCTTGGCAGGAAAGTTAAGTGAAAAAACACTATTTGTAGTAGGTATTGGAATTGCGGCTGTTGGAGGCATTTCCTTACTACTTACGATTGTATTTGGAATCGGATTAATCGGTGTATTATGTTCTTTATTTCTTGTTGTGTCGAGTGTCGGCGTTGTATCAACAACAGGTTTTTCGCTTGCGATGAGAAATCAAAAACAAGCGGCTGGAACAGCTTCTGCATTACTTGGTCTACTACAATTTATCTCCGGGGCACTTGTTGCACCTTTAGTAGGTATCGGGGGAAGTAATACAGCGTTTCCTATGGGTGTTGTTATTGCGTTATGTGAAGTAGGCGCCGTTTTATGTTATTTACTCATGGCAAAGCCTAGTGAAAGAAAACTTGTATTGCAGGAAAAACAAGATATAGACGCATAAAAAAGAGGTGATTCAAACATAAATTGAATCACCTCTTTTCGCATGATAACTATGGTGAGATTGGCTGCATAAAGTGACGATACTGTGACAAAAATGATGGTATGTGCATAGAAAATGACGGTCAAAAGTGCAAAGTGTGAAGTGTTCTCGTTATAATAACAAGTGGAGATATGACGTAAGTTTCTATAGAAAGATTGTCAGGTAGATAAAAGGAGAGTAAAAGATGAAGAAAATATGGGGCATAGCCTTACTTGGGAGCATGCTGCTTTTAGCAGGGTGCGGTGGAAATCAACATACAAAGGAAACAAAAGAAAATGTGCAACAATCAGCAGATGAAAAAGAAGCTATGAAGGTATATCAAGGTGTACATGAAAAGTATGATGAGAAAATGAATAAGGAATTAAATCAATCTTTGCAATTATGGGGACAAGCGAAGGAAAAAGGCGGGAAATCGATATCCAACAAGCAATTTAAAGAAGATGTTCAGAAAGTAACAAAGAGCATGTTAGAAGACATTGAGCATATTCGCACAGAAATTCGCGTACCAAAGTCAAAAGAACAAGAGCATAAGTTATATGTAGGGTTCTTAAACGAAACAGAACAAGCGATGAAAAAGCTAGATCAATTAGCAAAAGAAGAAGACTCATCATTAATTCGTGATATAGAAGTTCATTTTTCAACAGCTTCTACATACTATAAACGTTTTCAAAAAGAAGCACAAAACTAACCTTGCATATTGCAAGGTTAGTTTTGTGTATGGCAGATTATTTCTTGTCGAAACGTCGATAGAATGGAAAGATAGATATTCCTATTAAGTAAAAATGCAAAAACTGATTTTTCTAAAAATATCCATTTGGATTGACTTTTTGTTTTTTCAGAATTATAATTCAAAATATACAATTCGAACTACAGAATAATATAGTAATTTACTTATCCAGAGAGGTAGAGGGACTGGCCCTATGAAACCTCAGCAGCGGGTTCTGAAAGAAGAATACCGTGCTAATTCCAGCAAGCAACCAAAGCTTGAAAGATAAGTGATAGGCATAGAATAGATTAAAAAGCCTTGATCTTATTTTTTAAGATCAAGGCTTTTTATATTGCGGGATAAGGAGAGGAATTGGCAAAAATTTGCGAATAAAACAAGGTAAATTTATGTGTTTAGGGGGTTATATTGGTGTATGTTGTAAAAAAACTATCAGTTATGGTGTTTACACTATGGGTTATTATTACAGCTACTTTTTTAATTATGCATATTATACCTGGTGATCCGTTTTCATCAGATGCAAAGATTTTTCCTGAGGAAGTTGTCCAAAATATGAGGGCTAAATATCACCTCGATGAACCTTTATGGAATCAATATGTAGCTTACTTGGAAGGGGTTATTCATTTTGACTTTGGAGAATCTGTTCAGTCCACGGGTCAAGGAGTAGCAGAAATCATAACAACTGGCTTTGGTCCATCTGCTGTTATTGGATTACAAGCATTTGTTATTTCGTTGTTAGTTGGAATTGCAGCTGGAACGTTTGCGGCTTTATATCATGGGAAAATAATTGACTATAGTGTGAGTCTACTGGCGATTTTAGGGATCTCAATCCCAAGTTTCATCTTAGCGCCGTTATTTATTCAGTTGTTTGCAATTCAGCTTGAGTTGCTTCCGGTTGCCTCTTGGGGAACATTTGCTCATACTATATTACCTTCCTTTGCGTTAGCGCTTGGGCCGATTGCCGTTATTACAAGATTTGTTCGTTCGAATATGATTGAAGTTTTACAAAGTGAGTATATTAAACTAGCACGTGCAAAAGGAATACCGATTCGAGCAATTATTATAAGACATGCGCTTCGAAATGCGATTGTTCCGGTTCTTACTTTTGTCGGACCACTTATGGCTGGTTTGTTAACAGGAACATTCGTGATTGAGAAAATATTTTCCATTCCAGGGTTAGGAAAATATTTTGTAGATAGTATTTTTAACCGAGATTATCCAGTTATCATGGGAACCACTATTTTTTATAGTGCACTGCTCATTATATGCATTTTCGTTACGGATATCATTCATCGTATGATTGATCCGCGCATTCGTTCTATTACGTGAGGAGGAAAATTAAAATGGGGGCTTACGAAATTGATGATCAGTTATTGACGGCTGAAGATAAGAAAACATTAACAGCTAATAAAGAACAGCAAACGATTAGTCGGAAAAAGGAAGTATTTCAAAAACTCATATCAAACCCAATAGCAATGATAGGGGGAGTCACTTTACTTTTAATCGTTATTTTCTCTCTTATTGGAGAAAGTTTAACGCCATATAGTGCAAATGAGCAAATAAAAGAAGCAACAAACCTCCAACCAAGTAGTGAACATTGGTTTGGTACAGATGATTTAGGAAGGGATATTTGGGCACGAACATGGGCTGGTGGGAAAATTTCATTAGCAGTCGGATTGATCGCAGCAGCTCTTGATATCGGATTAGGTGTACTGATTGGTGGTTTTAGTGGATATGTGAGAGGGCGTAATCGTCTCGGTACGTTAATTGATGAGTGGATTGTAAGAGGAATCGAAGTGATGTATGGTATACCGTATTTATTAATTGTTATTTTACTATTAATTGTTATGAAGCCAGGACTTTTTACAATTATTCTTGCTCTTGCATTAACAGGTTGGATTGGAATGGCACGACTTGTACGAGCGCAAGTGCTGTCATTAAAACAAAAAGAATTTGTCATTGCCGCTGAGAGATTAGGAACATCTCATATGAAAATTATTTATAAACACCTAATTCCGAATTTAACTGGAATTATTATTGTGAATTTATCTTTTACGATTCCATCTGCTATTTTCTCAGAATCATTTTTAAGTTTTATCGGATTGGGTGTACAATCGCCAGCAGCAAGTTGGGGAACGATGACAAACGATGCACTAGGAACATTGTTAAGTGGGGAATGGTGGCAACTGTTTTTCCCAGCGTTACTGATTGCATTAATTATGTTTGCTTTTAATGCGATTGGAGATGGTTTGCAGGATGCGATTGATCCAAAAATTGTGAAACAAAATCGGAAGGAGAAAAAACATGGGACAGCTCTTATCTTTAGAAAACGTAACGTTAGCCGTTGAAAAAGAGGATCGTAAACAAGCGATTGTAAAACATGTTTCTTTTTCCATTCATGAAGGTGAAATTGTTGCACTTGTAGGAGAAAGTGGTTCGGGAAAAAGTGTAACAGCGCAATCGATTATTGGCTTAAATCAAGAGTCAATTCGCACTGAGGAAGGAAAAATTTCCTTTCAGAATAGCGAATTAACAAACTTGCAAGAAGCTGAATGGAATCACATACGGGGAAAAGATATTTCTTTTATATTTCAAGACCCGCTTTCTTCATTAAATCCAACAATGAAAGTAGGAAAACAAATTACAGAAGTGATCTTGCAGCATGAAAAGAAATCAAAGCAAGAAGCAAAAGCAATTGCGATTCAGTTATTAAATGATTTAGGCATACATGAAGCAGAAAAGCGTTTCGAGCAATATCCGTATCAACTAAGTGGCGGTATGAGGCAGCGCATTTGTTTAGCAATTGCGTTCGCTTGTCACCCAAAGCTCGTAATTGCGGATGAGCCGACAACAGCGCTGGATGTAACAATTCAAAAACAAATTATGGGGTTATTAAAAGAGAGAAAAGAAAAACAACATACAAGTATTCTATTAATTACACATGATCTTGCGCTTGTGCGTGAAGTAGCTGACCGGGTTGTTGTGATGTATGGCGGCCGTGTTGTAGAAAAAGGAACGATTCAAGAAGTCATTGAGTCACCGAAGCATCCGTATACGAAAAGTTTATTACAAGCTATTCCGAATATGGACGATTCAGAGAAGATATTGCGGGCGATCGATGGAACAACACCATCGCTTGAAATATTAAATAGCATTGGATGTCCGTTTGTGAACCGTTGCCCAGTTGCGATGAAAGAATGTGTTCATCGCTTCCCAGAGAAAACAGTATTTTCGCCGGAACATAGTTCATTCTGCTGGAAACATATTATTGAGCAGCGTAAAGAGAAAGCGAAAGAGAAGGTGAGCGCTTCATGACGACAGAGCTAATTACAGTAAAACAGGTGACGAAAACATATGGGAGTAAGGAGAAGGAGCTTACGGCGCTGAAAGATATATCACTATCCATTCCAAAGGGAACTACACTTGGCATTATTGGAGAAAGTGGTTCAGGGAAAACAACGCTTGGTAAGTTAATAGCTGGTATTGAAAAACCTTCATCAGGAGAGATTGCGTATAACGGTCAAATTGTCCATGCGCTGAATCGAAAAGAAAAGCGAGATTTTTTACAAAAAGTACAATTTATTTTTCAAGATTCTACCGCGGCTTTAAATCCGCGGTGGAAAGTTCGAGATAGTGTTACAGAAGGATATATTTCATTTGGGTTAGGCGATAAGAAGGAGAAGGATAGAGTTGCTGGTGATGCGTTAGAACGCGTCGGATTAGATAGAGGGTATATCGATCGCTATCCGCATGAATTTAGCGGCGGGCAACGTCAACGGATTGCTATTGCTAGGGCGCTTATATGTGAGCCTGAAGTGTTAATACTAGATGAACCAATTTCAGCATTGGATGTTTCCTTACAAATTCAAATTGTTCATCTCTTGCAGCAAATTCAAAGAGAACAGGGCTATACATATTTATTTATCGCTCACGATTTACCGATGGTTCATTATTTATGTGAAAAAGTAGCTGTTTTATACAAAGGAGAACTTGTTGAATTTGGAGATACGGATGAAGTATTTCGTAATCCACAACACTCTTATACAAAAACATTGTTAGAATCGACACCAAAAATTTCAGGCTAAAGGAGAATGTAGAATGAAGAAGTTTTTACTTTTTGCCATTATGACAGTTTTAGCGATTGCTTCTGTCGGCTGCGGTAAAAAAGAAGCGTCAAAGGCAAGTGCAGATAAAGGAGATCGCTTAGTAACAAATATTAGTAGCGACCCATATACACTTGATTCAGCAATTGCGACAGATAGTACGTCAAGTTATGTAATTGGACATTTATTTAGTGGTCTATATACAAAGGATACGGATGGAAAATACCAAAATGAGTTGGCAGAGAAAGAAGAAGTAAATGCAGATGGAACAGAATATACAATTCATTTAAAGAAAGATATAAAATGGTCAGATGGTTCACCTATTACGGCTAATGATTTTGAATTTGCATGGAAACGTATATTAAATCCTAAAACAGGATCTATGAATGCAACAGAAATGTATTTTATTAAGGGCGCAGAAGCGTATAATACTGGAAAAGGGGAAGAAGGACAAGTAGGTATTCAAGTGGTAGATTCGCAAACTTTAAAAGTAGCGCTTGAACATCCAGTTGCATCTATCAAACAACAATTAGCGAGTTCTTTATTTATTCCACTTTCAAAGAAATCTATTGATGATAAAAATAAATTAAAAACAAGTCCAAAAGAATTACTTACAAACGGACCATTCAAATTAAAAGAATGGAAGCATAACCAAGCAATTATTTTACAGAAGAACAAAGAGTTTTATGATAAAAAAGTAACATTAAAAGAATTGGAGTTTCGTATTATTCCAGATACTAATACGGCGTATCAATTGTATAAGTCAAAAGAACTAGACTTATTAGGCGGATTGCCACAAGAGATGGTTGAAAAAGAAAAGAAAAATAAAGAATATAAACGCATTGCAGGATTTTCATCTTACATTTATTCATTTAATGTTGAAAAAGAACCGTTTACTAATGCAAAAGTACGAAAAGCATTTGCGTTAGCGCTTGATCGTAAATTTATTGTTGAAAAATTGTATAAAGGGAATGCACAAGAAGCATATGCTTTTGTTCCAGAAGGAGCGAAAACACAAAGCGGCCGTGATTTCCGTAAAGAAAAAGGGGATTATTTAAAATTTGACCCAGCAGAAGCGAAAAAATTATTAGAAGAAGGCATGAAAGAACAAGGATGGACAGAACTTCCTCAAGTAACATTGAAGTATACAACAGATACACAGCATAAAAAAGTAGCAGAAGCAATGCAAGAAATGTTCAAGAAAAATCTTGGTGTAGATGTAAAAATAGAAAATAAAGAGTGGAAAAGTTACATTGATACGTATAAACAAAGTGACTTTCAATTAGCTTATATGGGATGGGGTGGAGCTGTAGATCCAGCTAAAAAACTTGAATTATATGCAGGTGATGGACCGAATAACTATGCAAAATGGCATAATAAAGAATTTGATGCTTTAATAAAAGAAGCGAAAGTTGAAAGAGATGAAGAAAAGCGCTTTGATTTATTGCATAAAGCAGAAGATATTATGTTTGCTGAAACGCCATTAATCCCAATTTTATTCCCATCATCATCCTATTTACAAAAAGAATCAGTGTCTGGGGTTCAGTATGATGTTGGAGGTGAGCCAGATTTACGTTATGTGAAAATCAAGAAATGATGAAAAAATAAAGAAGTAGGCAAACGCCTACTTCTTTATTTTGCTTCCTTCTTATATTCTTTCTTCGTTCCATCAGAGAAGACAACTTCTAATTCGAATTTTTGATAATCTTTATCGAGTTGGAAGACGTCGACTACTTGGTCAATCACTTCTTGATCTGGTGTGTTTTTATCAAATGTTAGCTTTTTAAGAAGTGGGCTTAACTTTGCAATTGCTTCATCGCTAGTTAAGTTTACATTAGCTTTATGGTCTTCAATTTTTGCTTCCATTTTTTGATCAGCAGATTTATGTTTATAGTCAGCTTCATAATCTTTTTTTGTATCTTGGTAGTCAACATCTAAATCGAATTCATTAAAGTTAAGCTTTAAATCAGCAGATGTTTCATTCTTTGCTTCTTCCGTTGTTTTCTTGTTAGAAGTCGTATCTTCTTTTGCTGGTGCGTTACACCCTGTTAATGCAGGTATTAACATAAGAGCTAATAAAGCTGAAAGTAAAATTCTCATGATATCTTCCTCCTTAGTATAGCTTCCTTCTATACAATTTTTCCCTAAATGCCCTTAATTATGTATCAATTAGAAAGATATTTTCTATGTAATAGGTAGAAGACTTCGCAAATTAAATCAAAAAATGATTTGGATGTATGTGGTAAATTGGAAATGTAAGGAGGCGCGGATATGTATGATGAATATAGTAGTTTAGTCAAAAAAGCAATTGCGTATATAGAAAATCATTTAGAAGAAGAATTGACAATTGCAAAAGTCGCTTCGTATAGTGCGATATCTATGTATCACTTTCATCGTATTTTTCAAAGTAATTTGGGAATGAGTGTAACAGATTATATTCGAAAAAGAAGACTTACATATGCTGCACAAGCTTTAGTAACGACAAATAGACCGATTCTTGATATTGCACTGCAATATGGTTTTTCTTCACAAGAGGCATTTACTAGAGCGTTTAAAAGAATGTATCATTTGCCACCGAAAAAATACCGTAACTATTTTCAATCATTTTATATAGAAAGAGGGGAAATTTCAATGCAAAAAGGTTTACCGAAAGGATGGGTATTGAGCGGAAGTCACCCTACAGAATATGAAATGGGCTTAGATTATAAAACAGTTCACCAAGGAAAAGTATCAGCTTATATTCAAGCAAAAGAAGGTGTGACCCATGGCGGATTTACGACGCTAATGCAAATGTTTAAAGCGGATAAATATAAAGGAAAGCGCTTGCGGTTAACAGCGTTTATCAAAAGTGAAAATGTGAAAGATTGGGCAGGGCTATGGATGCGTGTAGATGGGAAAGATACAGAACCACTAGCTATGGATAATATGCAAAATCGTCCTATAAAACATACTACAAGTTGGCAACCTTATTCAGTTGTACTCGATGTAAAAGAAGAAGCAATTGGGATTGCATTTGGTATTTTGTTGTCAGGGGAAGGATGTATATGGGCAGATAGTTTTCGGTTAGATGAAGTAGATGAAAAGGTACCGTCGACAGATTTGACAGAAAGTTTCTATGAAACCCTCTCCAGTGAACCAATGAATTTGCAATTTGAAGAGATAGAAGAATAGCAGAGGTGAAAATGAATATATGTGGAAGCTGTTATTCTATTCAATAGCAGAATTGTTCAAAGTAGAAACGCCTATTTATTTTTTTATATGGTTTTTCGTGCTTTTCATTGCGATGGTTATATGTGAAATGATGGATACAACAGGAAAGAAATATTCATTTTCATATGCCCTCTTCAAAGTCACGATAGAATCGTTCCTGTCACTTATTATTTGTCTCGGTATTAGTCTTTTATTATTCCGCATGATGCACTTCATTTTCCCGAATCAAGTGACACCTTATGATGCGAAGTATGGAAGATGGCTAGCATTTATTATATTAACTTTAGTTTTCATACTTGGATGGATTGTAAAAGTAACAAAGAAAAAAACGAGAATATGGTTGAAGCCAATAGGGGTTCTTGCGCAATTTTTCTTTTTTAGTATTAGCATATGGATAGCAAATGCTATATTTCAACCAACGTTACATATGAGCATGTTCGTTATGATTCTGTTTAGTTGCGTATTAACCGTATTTCAGTTCATTGGTTGCTTATACGAATATCAATCTTACTAATTTACAGGAAATGAATTGACAATAATTAGAAAAAAGTATATTCTGAATGTAAGTGATCACTTGCATAAGGAAGAGAGGATTGTATGGCGCGCTCAAAGACAGCAGAAAAAATTATTCAAGCAGCAATTGAATTAGTGAAAGAAAGAGGATATACAGCAGCGACAACGAAAGAAATTGCAATGCGTGCTGGTGTCAATGAAGTGACAATCTTTCGTAATTTTAAAAATAAGAAAGGGGTCATTGAAGCAGCCGTTGCTGAATTTTCATATGTGCCGCATTTAAAACATTTTTTACAAACAGGAATTGTATGGGAATTAGAGACAGACTTAAAAAACTTAGCAAGGCATTATCATCAATTTTTGAATGAAGTGAAAGATATCATTGCGATCGGTATTCGTGAAACAGGTGCGTTTCCGGAGTTAGATGATGAAATCGCTAAAATACCGAAAGGTTTAAAGGAAGAATTAATGATTTATTTTGCAGAAATGCAGAAAAAGGGAAAAGTCATTGATACGAATATTGAAGCACAAGTCATGAATTTTATATGGATTAACTTTGGATATTTTCTCTCTAAAATGCGTTTTGAAAATCGCTTGATGGAGATGAATGATGAAGATTTTATTGAAAATAATATAACTTTATATGCTAGGGCATTAAAACCCTAGTATTTATTTAAAATAAAATGCAAGTATGTACTTGCTTGCTAAAAGGAGTTAAGAAAATGAATACGATGAAACAATTTTTAAGAATACCAGGTACGTATATAGGGATTGTAGTAGCTTTAGCATTCCAGCTCATTTTCTTTTGTATTTGGCTAACAGCTTATGATGGAGTTAATGAAAGAGCAGATAAACTGAAAATTGCGATTGTAAACCAAGATACGAGTATGGAAAGTAAAATAGGAGACGGTTTACAGAAAAGTTTACCTTTTCAAGTGACAAAAGAGAAGTCTATGGAAAAGGCAAAAGAAGAAATGGATCAGTATGCATACGATATGATTATTGAAATTCCAGCCTCTTTTTCAAAGGATATAAGCGAAAAAGGTAAAACAGATTTAAACTTTCATATTAACCAAGCAAGCTCGATGATGGCAAAGCAGATGATGGAAAGCATAGCAAAACAAGTTCATAGTAATGTAAATAAAGAAATTGCAAACAATAAACAACAAGCTATTGCAGGAAAGTTACAAGCTGTAGGGCCAGAAAGCATTGAAATGCTAAAGGGGCTAACAAAAGAATCAGTTGGACTTAAAGTGCATAAAGTAAATGATGCAAAAGGGTTTTCTGTAAATATGGTGCCGCTTATGATTGTGTTAGCTTCATTCGTTGGAGCAATGATTATGAGTATGGAATTATCGAAAGTGGCAAAACAAGTCGGAAGAGATTGGAGAAATTTTCTTTCAAGACAAGTGATTAACGGTGTAGTATCTATTCTACTTGCATGTATTACCATTGGCTTAATGAAAATTTTTCACGTTGGAACCCAAGAAACGATCGGAAATGTATGGCTATTCCAAACCATTGTCTTTTTTGCTTTCCTATCATTAACGCAAATGTTTCTTACTCTATTCGGAAATGCAGGTATGATTTTTAATATTATATCACTCTCGTTGCAACTTGTAAGTTCTGGTGTAATGGTCCCGCAGGCTATGTTATCCAAAACATATCAAACAATCGGAGAATTATTTCCCGCAACTTATGCTGCGAAGGGTTATTTCGCAATAATATTTGGTGGTGGGAATTTAAGTGAAAATATTATTTCTCTATTATTTATAATTGCGATTACACAAATTGTAGCACTAAGTGTAGTAGGGGTATCATTTGTATTAAAGAGAGAAAGGGCTGTAGGAACAGAAGCGTAATAAAAAAAGGTATCCGACGAACGGATACCTTTCTATTCTTCATGGACAACTTTTATGCTTCTTCAGTAGATGTAACAGCTAAACTCTTATTAAAAATCAAAATGATCAGGATCTGGACCAACGCGATGATTTTCATTTAAAGATTGAATTGTTTTCATATCTTCAGAGCTTAATTCGAAATCAAAAATATTTGCGTTTTCGATGATGCGGTGTTCTTTAATTGATTTTGGGATAGTTACCACTGCATTTTGAAGATCCCAACGTAAAATAATTTGTGCTGTTGATTTATTGTACTTTTTTGCAATCTCTTGCAATGTTGGATGATCAAGGAGTTGTCCTTGCATTAACGGTGACCATGCTTCTAGTTGGATATGGTTTTCTTTACAAAAAGCATGTAATTCTTCTTGTGTTAAGCGAGGGTGATATTCAACTTGGTTCACCATCGGTTTAATTTCTGCAATTTCGAATATATCTTGTAAGTGATGAATGTGGAAATTACTTACACCAATCGCACGAACGCGGCCATCTGTATAAAGTTTTTCTAATGCTTTCCACGTTTCGGTATATTTTCCTTGTACAGGCCAGTGAACTAAATATAAGTCTAAATACTCTAAACCTAATTTTTGTAAGGAAGTTTCGAACGCTTGTAATGTCGATTCATATCCTTGATCGCTATTCCATACTTTTGATGTAATAAATAGCTCTTCACGAGGAACGCCGGACTCACGAATTGCTTGTCCCACACCTTCTTCGTTCTTATAAATAGCAGCTGTATCAATGCTACGGTACCCGTTTTTGATAGCAGCTTTTACAGAATCAATTACTTCTGTGCCATCTTCCACTTTAAATACTCCTAAACCAAACCAAGGTATTTTTACCCCGTTATGTAATGTAGTGTAATCTTGTAAACTTGTAATTTTCATATTAGTTCCCCCTTGCCTTTTTATTTGTAGCTTCAATTGCTTGCTGAATGATTTCGGAAAAATGATGTTCATAGAGCACTTTTAAGCCTTCCGCAGTTGAACCACCAGGTGTGGTCACTTGTTCCTGAAGAAGTGCTGGATTTTGTGCTTGCTCAAGCATCGTAGCTGAGCCGGCAATCATTTGAATAACAAGGTGATGTGCTGTTGTTTCATCAATACCATAACTTTTCGTAGCTGCAATTAGACTTTCTGCAAAGTGGTAAAGAAATGCTGGTGCGCTACCAGTAACAGCGGTTAGCTGATGAATTTCTTCTTCTGTGCAAAGCTGTGATGTGCCAATTCCTTTTAAAAGAAGCTGTAATGTTTTTTTATGATTTTCATTTACGAAGTGCCCCGTCGTATACAAGCTGATAGACTGTCCAATGCTAGCGGCCGTATTTGGCATAATCCAAGCAACTGGTGTGCCTTGAGGTAATCTTTTCTCTAAGTAAGATGGTCCAATTCCAGCAGCAATGGTCACGACAAGTTGATGCGTAAGAAGAGATGCTAGTTCTGTTAATAGTTGTTCATGTGCAGCTGGTGGCATTGCTAGAACGATCGTGTCTACAGACTTGATGCATTCTTTCCAATCAGTTGTTGTTGAAATAGGATATTGTTCTTGTAATTGCTGGAGTTTTTTTGTATTGCTTCGGTTAGATACAATAATTTCTTCGATGTGTTGTTTGCTTGTCTTAAGTAAACCAGCAAAGATTGCTTCGGCCATACGTCCAGCACCAATAAATAAAATTCGCTGTTTCTTTGGCATATCCTCTAATCCTTTCTTATAAAGTAAGTTATAAAAACAATAACATTGATAAGAGAGCGTGTAAAAAGAAAAGGTCTATTAGATGAATGTAAAAATGATAGAAAAGTTTTGAGAGGAGAAGAGCATTTTTAGATTTTGTAGCCATGGTTTATGCGGAAAAATAGATAGCAAAACACCCTAAAAGTTTACTATACTTTTAGGGTGCGATAATCAATTGTGAGTTTATGCTTTTGTCATACCGAGTAAAACAGCGCCACCAATAATGAGAACACTGCCTAATGCGATAAATACCATTTGGCGTTTTGTTTTTTTCTCACCTAAAAAGACAATTGCACCAAATGTAGAGATAACAATACCTGTTTGTGATAATGGGAAACTTGTTGCGACTCCAACTTTTGGTAATGAAAGAAGTAAGAATAAGTTTCCTGTTCCCCAAAGTATACCAGATATTGTATTGCGAATTGCATATTTATTAAATGGTTTATGTTTAGATGTCAGTATGATTGCTCCAACAAACATACCAACCGCTTGTGGTAAAATAGCTGACCAACCATCAATGTTATACCAGCGAATAATAATTACATATACAAGATAGCCGAAAGTAGAAATAATTAAAGTGAAAAGTCCTTTTTTTAATTGTCCTGGTGGCTGTGCATTTTCTTTATCATCTAATGAAGTGAAGACAACACCAACTACAATTAAAAGAATTGCAATCGTTCCCATAATAATCGTAGTAGTAGTAGTCCACTCATGAAAAGCGATTACTCCAAAGATAGAAGTTGCAACAAGTTGCATCCCGGTTGAAATGGTTACTGTTGTCGAAACCCCTAGTCTTTCAACAGTTTTTAATTGGTTTGCTTGTCCTAAAGCCCAGAATACACCAGAGATAAAACCGACGATTAAGATTGTCATCGTTAAAGCCGGCTGAGTAAATACATACATAACAATTGCAAAGAATAGAGCGCCCATTGTCATACCAAGCGTTTGACTATAGGCACCGCCACCAGCTTTTACACTTACTAATAAGATATTCCCCCATGCAATTGCAGGAAGAAGAGCTAATAAAATGTCCATCACAAGACTCCCTTCGTTTTTACTATATCAATATAGTTGAAAGCCACTCTAAAAATTGGTAATTCTCCATTAGTAGAGTAGAAGATTACTGATCATTAAAATATAATGAAGAATTTACATTATAAATGCGTTTTCATTTCTTTGTTTTTTCAAACACCTCCATATAATAACAGGAAAGCCCTCATTTTAGAAAGTGAATTCAAATAAAATGTATATTTTTATAAATGGGAAAATTTCGTTATTGTTTCACGATAAAAAAGATCCCAAATTGGGATCTTTTGAGGGGAATAGGGAAATAAATTTGTTAACTTTTTTAACAACAAGATGTGGGGGGACAATCCACTTCTTGAGGGGGTATCTCATGTATTCATTATATGAGATGTGATTGGGAGCAACTATCGAATTAGCTTACAAGAAGATTACATTTTTGTAAGATACGCATTTCCTCGTTTTACAAAATAATTTATTTTTCGGGAAATAAAAAAGCAGCTTTTTGTCGAAAGCTGCTTTAAAAAGTAATTCGTTTATTAATGAATTGCATGCACAATAAGAAAATGAGCGACATACTAACTGTTATGATAACAAGTGTCCAAGCAAGGGACATATTACTTGCATCAATTGCCATATAAATGGCTGTTGGAATCGTTTGTGTTTTACCAGGAATGTTTCCTGCAAACATGAGTGTTGCACCAAATTCTCCTAATGCTCGTACGAAACTTAAAATCATTCCGCTAAGTAATGCAGGGAATGCAAGTGGTAGTGTGACGTGTAAAAAGACTTGATATTCACTTGCTCCGAGGTCACGGGCCCCGTCTTCAATTTGTTCATTTGCAATAGAGAAACCTGTTTTTGCCGATTGGTACATAAGCGGAAATGAAACAACTGTTGAGGCAATGACTGCTGCCCATGATGTAAACATAATCGATTGTTGAAATAATGTTTCAATCCATTGCCCAATCGGGCTATGATTTCCAAAAATAATGATGAGAAAGAACCCAATCACAGTTGGCGGAAGCACCATCGGCAATAGAAAAATGGTTTCTAATAACACTTTATAACGCGAAGAGGAGCGTGCTAATATTCGACCAATAATTGTACCGAAAATCATAGAAATAATAGTAGCGAGTGCAGCGACTCGTAAAGAAAGAAAAACAGGCGGCCAAAGTGTATCAAATGTCATAGTAGTTAAGGTAAGGTTGTAAATCCATACTTTTTAAAGATTGTTTGTGCATCTTTCGATTGTAAATATTCATAGAATAAAGTCGCCTCTTTTTTATGCTTAGATTCTTTTATAACTCCAACAGGATAACGAATCGGTTCATGAGAGTTAGCTGGCGCTACAGCAGCTATTTTTACTTTATCTGAAATGAGAGCATCTGTTTTATATACAATACCAGCATCTACATTTCCAGTCTCTACATATGTTAATACTTGACGAACGTCTTTTGTAGGTACAATTTTGTCTTGAAGATCATTCCATAAGTTTTCGTGTGTAAGAAGAGCTTTTGCGTACTTTCCGGCCGGTACAGATTCAGGTGTACCAATTGCTAGTTTTTTCACTTTCTCTTCTTTCAATTCTTGGAATGTTTGAATAGAACTTTCTTTTGGGACGACTAATACAAGCTTATTTCCTAGAAGATCTTTTCCTTCTTTTTTATTGATAAATCCTTTCTTTACAAGCGTTTGAAATTTATCTTCTGCCGCAGAAAAAAATAAATCAGCAGGAGCACCTTGTTCAATTTGTTGCTGAAGTGCACCGGAACCACCAAAGTTAAATGATAGCTTTATGTTAGGTTCTTTTTGCTTATATTGTTTTTCAATTTCTTTAAAAGCATCTTGTAGACTAGCGGCTGCTGATATTGTCAGTTCAATTGTTTGTTCTTCTTTTGCATTTGTTTTCTCTTTCTTGTCTCCGTTTGCACAAGCGCTACTGAAAATAAGGAAAAATGAAAGTGTAAGTACCCCAATATACCGCAATACAAATTTGTTCATAACGTATAATCTCCTTTCCTTCTTACCATATCAATTATAACTAATTATATTTAATTATAAATAGTTATAATTAAATATAATGTGAAATAAGTCACTGTTTGAAAAAATAGGAGAAAGTTTCACTTCTTTGTTACAATAGAGTAAGAAAGTGAGGAATCGCCTATGGACCATCATTCCTACACAACGGAAGAAGTAGCGAAACAATTAAAGGTATCAAAGTTAACCGTATACGACTTAATAAAAAAAGGAGAGCTTCCTTCTTATAGAGTCGGCAGGCAAATGCGTATTGATGCGGGGGATTTAGAACAATATATTAGACAGATGAAGACAGGAACGTTACAAACATCCTTTGTAAAAGTAGAGAACAAAAGTGCAGAGCACTGTGTAATTAGCGGACAAGAATTAACGTTAGATATGCTAGCAAAACATATAGAAAATCGAATGCCAAATTCTAATATACTTCGAGCGTATCAAGGTAGTTTAGCAAGTTTAATCAAAATGTATCATGGGGAACGAAGCGTTGTTAGTCTACACTTATTTGATGGAGATACAAAAGAATATAATATTCCATATGTAAAACGAATTTTAGTTGGACAGCCTTGTGTTGTCATCAATTTATTAGCAAGAAATGTTGGATTTTATGTTCAAAAAGGAAATCCAAATGAAATACAAAATTGGAGTGACTTAGTTAAACCGTCTATACAATTTGTAAACCGCGAAAAAGGATCAGGAATTCGTGTATTAGTAGATGAGCAACTTCGCATTCAAAGCTTAAGCAAGGAACATGTTCAAGGATATGAATGGGAAGAATCAAACCATTTTGGTGTTGCTTCGCAAATTGCTAGCGGGAAAGCTAATGTTGGTGTAGGGGCAGAAAAAGTAGCGCAAATTGTAAATGTAGACTTTATTCCACTTATGAAAGAACAATATGACTTAGTCATTTTGAAAAACAAGGGGAATGAACAATTAATTGAAGCGGTAAAAGATATTTTGCAATCTATAGAATTTCAAAATGAATTGCTAGCAATTGGTGGTTACGATGTAAGGAAAACAGGTCAAATTATATATGAAACAAACTAAAAAAGTTGCGTGCCTATAGGGTGCACAGCTTTTTTCTATATATGTTAGGAAAGATATTGCAGGGGGATACATACATGTCTCTTTCCTTCTTTGTTTCATATAGATCCGCTTTTTTGAAATTGATACCTAATTTTATTATCAACTATTAAAAGTTAGTGTTATAATGGTTTTAAAAGTGAAGTTCAATTTGGAAGGCGAGAAAGGAACGAACGAAATGTATAAACCAATTACATGTTTGTTGAAATATATATTTAAGACTGTTGGAAAAGTAGAAGTACAAGGGAAAGAGAAATTACCGAAAGAAGGACCGTATGTCGTAGCATGTACGCATACAAGTTTTATGGATGTGTTAATGTTAGCAACAGGAATGTATCCGACGGAAATCCATTACATGGCCAAAAAGGAGTTATTTGAAAAAAAGTTTTTGAACTGGTTTTTTAAGAATGTAAATGCTTTTCCTGTGGATCGAGCAAATCCAGGGCCAAGTACATTGAAAATCCCATCGCGCTTATTAAAAGAAGGAAAAGTCGTTGGGATTTTTCCAAGTGGAACAAGATCTACAGAAGATGTCTCTTTAAAAGCTGGTGCTGTAACAATTGCGATGCGTTCTCGTGTGCCGTTAGTACCGGCAGCATATATTGGCCCGACAAGTATAAAAGAATTGATAAAAGGTAAGAGAGCACAACTTATCTTTGGAGATCCAATTCAAGTAGAGACGGAAGAAACGATGGATCGGAAAGCAATTATGCAAAAGATGACAGATCAATTAAATACGAAATTTGAAGAATTAAAGGACATGTTAATAAAGAAATAGGAAAAAACAATCGGATATAGAGAGGCCACTAAAAAAACCTACTTCATAATAAAGCAGGAGTCCATCATCTACTATATAGGTGACGGACTCCTGTTTATTTTCAACATTTTTATAAAGTGAAACTTTAATCAGTGGGGGTTTTCTTCATCCCCCACTGATTATGAGCCCTCACCAATCGGGCTGTTACGGGCAGCCCTACTCCCACCTATCTTCCTTGCTTTTCTCTGAATCTTGAGGTGGGAGTCTTACTGCCCGTTAATGCGGGATAAAAGGCGCGTTGTTTTTTTAGAGAGCACTCCCTTTTTTCAGTGTCTTTGATGTAGACGGTTATTTTTATACGAAATAGAAAAATTTTTATTTGTATATGAGAGACATATATGTAATATGTACGGATGCAGAAGAAACCTTTGTGGGAAAGCATATTTAGTAAGGGGAAGTACAGGGATGAATGTGGGTTGTGAGGGAGAATTTGAATAATTAACCAATCATTTGTTTAATCATAATTTTGTAAATAGCGTATAACAAAATGGGTGGTAAAAACCACTTCTATACCTCTAGGAGATGGTGATACAATGTCAAATGGGGGGGAGGTACGAACTATGGTTACTCAACGAATAAAAGAAATTACACTCATTACAATTGGTTCATTATTATTTGCAATCGGTATTAACTATTTTGCAATTCCAAACCGTTTGTCAGAGGGTGGAATTATCGGGTTAACGGTTGTTACGTATTATTTATTTGGATGGTCACCAGGGGTTGTGAACTTTGCTTTAAATGCAATTTTATTAGCGATCGGATATAAATTTTTTGATAAAAAAACGATGATGTATACAATTATTGGAATTGTAGAGACATCTTTATTTTTATATGTTACCGAACATATTGGACATCGAGTAAATAGCGATACATTACTAGCCGCTTTATTTGCTGGAGTGTTTGTTGGAGTTGGATTAGGATGTATGTTCCGGGCAGGAGGTACATCAGGGGGATCAGCAATTTTAGCGCAATTGGCAAATCAATATTTAGGATGGAGTGTTGGAAAAGGTGTTCTTATTATTGATATTGTTGTGATTGCTGGGTCTGTCTTTATCATCGGTCAAGAAAAGGCGATGTATACACTTGTCGCAGTCTTCATCGGAGCGAAGGTAATTGACTTCATTGTAGAAGGAATTAATACGAAAACGGCAGTGACGATTATATCGGATCAGCCAAATTTAATACGTGAGACAATTACAAAACATATGACACGTGGTGTGACCGTTCTAGAAGGACGAGGCGGATATACAGGGAAAAATAAAGAAGTATTGTATGTTGTAATTAATAAACAAGAGCTTGTTAAGTTAAAACAAGTGATTCGTGATGTAGATGAAGAAGCATTCGTCGTGATTCATGATGTACGGGATGTACTTGGCGGTGGCTTTAAAGCAAGTTAAAAAGATGAACGATTCGATTCGTTCATCTTTTTATTATTTTAATATTTGAGGCAAGTGAGCTAATAATTTTTGTTTTATTTTCTTTGCAAGTGATGGACTTTTGCCAAAGGTTGAAATGCTTATCATATAGTCATTCTTTCGAATGACTGCTGGTGTATGGAAGGAGGATTTTGTTCCATCGCTTACAACATTGACCCACTGGAAATCATGAGCAGCTCGTTTGACCATCATATTGATTTCATGATGATTCGTGGCTGCATAAATAAGATGGGCCCCTCGAAGATCCTTTTCTGTAAACTCTTTTTTCTTCCATTCAATATAGGATAACTCTTTCATTTCATCACAAATATGAGGGCTTACAATCGTGACACGGGCTCTAGTATTTTGTAAACTAGCTGCTTTTCGATAAGCGATTGTTCCGCCTCCAATAATGACAACATTCTTACCTGCAAGGTTGCACATAATTGGGTATGTTTGAAACATGTATATGTTCCTCCATTCGTTCTAGCAAAGTAAATTTCATATAAGGATCAAATTGAAGACAGTTACAAGTGCTCACGTTATCATATTTTTTTGCATACTTTTTTATCTTTTGAAGCAGTAATCCAGTAAAGAGAAGATAAGGCATAATATATACATGTTTTGCAGTAGATGCTGTTTCAGTTAACGTATCTATAAAAGAAGGTGTCCCTTTTGTTAAAAAGGTGCACGTTACAGGGATTTGTAACTTTTGTTCCACAGCTAAACCGATTTGTTTTAATTCATAGATAGGCTGAGCATCACTACTGCCTCGGCCGACGAGTAGTATTTCACTTTCTTGTATGGGTTGCATTTCACGTATTCGTTTTATTACAAGTTGAATCATGAATGGATGGATACTAAAAGGTGATGCAACTGAAAATGAAATGTGCGGATAGAGTTGTTGCATTGCTTTTATTTCAAAAGGGACATCGCGTTTATAATGAGCAGCTGCAAATAATAAAACAGGGACAACTACAATTTCAGTGGCACCTTCAGTAATTGCTTCATAAATAGCCTCTTGAACGGTTGGAGTCGTAAGTTCCAGAAATCCCACCTTTTGTATTTTCTCGTTTCGCTCCTGCATAACAGAACGAATAAAATGTTTGAATTGCTCGTTGCCCTCTTGCAGACGACTACCATGACCAATATATACGATGGCTTTCATGATACAGTCACCTCTGTTTGGTCCACTACTCTCTGTACTTGATGATCAATAGAATGAAGCCCAACTTTGTTGGCATATTGTAAAGTTGCTTCGTCCATATATGAAAATGGTAATTTCGAAATATCGTTAAAACGAAGGCGATTGATTTCTGCTAAAAATGTATCAATTGTAGCGCGGCTTTCAAAGAAAATACTATCCCATGTAAACTCAGTGAGCATACGCGCATGAATTTCATCAAAACGATTGTCAATTGTATATTCATGTGTCATCACGTAAAAACCAGCACCTATTTTGTTCTTGATGACTTCAATCCGGTTTATATTTCGCCCTAAATAAACGGTTGTTTCTGTAGAAAATGTAGCAGGTGTGCCCAGTAATCCGTACTTCATAAACATTTGCTCTGTCTTTGCATTCATATATTGAAGTTTCGCTTGTAAGGAACGAATATCTTTTCCATGTTTTGTGCACGATTGCAAGAAGATTCCCATACTTTCTGGTGAACAGAAAACAAGGCGTTCCGCTTCGAATATTTCACCGAGGTCATTTGCTGTTAAAGAATGTTCTTGCTTTTTGAAAGTAGGTATTTGGTATATTTCTGCTCCAGCTTCTCGCAGCGTTTCTGCATATTTACTTATTTTATTTGTTGCAGAGGCGAATAAAATTTTTCTTCCATGAAGAGGTTTCTGTTCTTGCCAGGCAAGTTGTTTCCGTAATGATACGACTTCCCCAACAATGGTCATGGACGGATTCGAAATGTTTTCTCTTTTTACGTCTTCCGCAATCGTAGAGAGCGTACCTGTTACTACTCGCTGCTTTCCAGTTGTACCCCATTCAATGACTGCTACAGGTGTGTCGTTTCTTTTACCAGCTTGTAATACATTTTTACAAATCATTGGTAAGTTTTTAATCCCCATATAAAAGGCAATTGTATCGCTATTTAAAAGAGCGCTGTAATCGACTTGATCACAAATTGCACCTTTTGTATGTCCAGTTAGCAAAGTTACACTATTACTGTAATCGCGATGAGTGAGAGGGATACCGGCGTACGTACCAGCGGCACTGCTGGAGGTAATCCCTGGGACGATTTCATATGAAATATGTTCTGTAGCTAAAGCAGCTGCTTCTTCACCAACACGGCCAAAGATGGAGGGGTCGCCACCTTTTAAACGAACGACAATTTTGCCTTCCTTTGCTGCTTGTATTAAAGAAGCGTTAATCATGCTTTGACGCATAATATGATTTGTTGGCATTTTTCCGCAGTATATGAGTTCGCATGTTGGCTTTGTATAGCGAAGTAAATTTGGGTTTAATAAGCGGTCATATAACACGATATCCGCCTTTTTTAAGCAGTTTATTGCTTTTTTTGTAATCAGTCCTTCATCACCAGGTCCAGCACCAATTAAATATACGTATCCGTTCATCTCTTCACCTCATCTTGTTTGATTTAAAATAAATCCCAATCTTTTGCAATTTATAAATATATATAAATGTCATCTTGAATGACTTCTACTTTATAGGTTTGAATACAACCATCATCAGGTTTTTGAACTTCACCTGTAAGTAATGAAATTTTCCAGTCGTGCAATGGACAAAAGACAAATTCACCAGAAACAATTCCTTCCGCTAATGGTCCGTTTTTATGCGGGCATCGATTTCCTACAGCGCGAATATCCCCGTTTGCAAGGCGAAATAATGCAATAGATTTGTCACCGATTCGTACTTCTTTACCAATTTGCACCGGAAGGTCTTTTGCATGCATAATTTTTATTTTCTGTTTTGTGTGTAACATATAAATCGCTCCTTATTGTACAGTTTCCACTTTATACATAGCTTGTAATGACTTTGTTTTTAGAGTTTGTCCCCAGGCTTCTTCATATGTGCTGCGGGCAGTTTGGAAACGTTCATTTAGCACAGTGACCATGTCTTCATTTTGCAGTATTTCTTTTACATGTTCTAAGCCCATTCGTTCTACCCAAGGAGCTGTTCGCTCGCCATAAATCCCTGTTTCACGATAATACTGTACATAAGCGGTTGCGATGCGTAATACATCTTCTTCCGTCGGAACAGTCATAAGAAAATCAGCTTCACGAACTTCTGTACCGCCATTACCACCGATATAAAGCTGGAAGCCGTTTTCAACACAGACAACTCCAAAGTCTTTTGTTAATGCCTCAGCACAATTACGTGGACAACCTGTAACACCCATTTTCATTTTGTGGGGTGTATCTACCATCTCTAATGATTGTTCAAGCAACATACCAAGTCCTAAGGAATCTTTTGTACCAAAGCGACAGAAACGAGAACCGACACATGATTTAACATTACGAAGGGATTTTGCATAAGCATAACCGGATGTCATATCAAGATCTGCCCAAACATTTGGTAAATCCTCTTTTTTTACACCATATAAACCAATGCGGCTTGCACCTGTTATTTTTACGAGCGGTACATCATATTTCTTTGCCACTTCTGCGATTCTCATTAAATCATCTGCGGTAGTCACACCACTGTACATGCGAGGAATAACAGAAAATGTACCATCATGCTGGATGTTGCCATTCATTCTTTCGTTCACGAAGCGTGAAGTTTTGTCATCAGCATATTCTTCTGGATTGGCCATACGTAAATAATAATTCAGTGCAGGGCGACATTTAGAGCAGCCATCTTCATGTGCGAAACCAAGGACGTTTCGTACTTCTTTTGGCGATTTTAACGCTTTCTCATGAATAGCTGCGACAACTTCATCACGTGATAAAGAGGTACACCCGCACATACCAATTGATTGAGCAGAAGGATCAAAATGATCGCCCAGTGTATGGGATAAAATTTGCTCAACGATTGGGCGGCATTTCCCACATGAACCAGCTGCTTTTGTACATCCTTTTACTTCTTCAAAAGTAGTTAACCCTTGCTCCAAAATGGCATGAACAATGGTTCCTTTTGTAACACCATTACATCCACAAACGGTATCATCAGCACTCATACTTGCAACATTAAGCCCGCTCTCTTCACCAGCTTTATGAAGAAGGGAAACGGCTGTATATTCTTGTATGTCCTCTTCTTTTTGTAACATGCGGAATAGACGTGTGCCGTCTGCAGTATCACCGTATAAGACAATCCCGACAACTTTATTGTCACGAAGGAAGACTTTCTTATAAGAACGTGTACATTCATTAAAGATAGAAATGGCTTTTGTTTGATCGTCTTCATAGATTTGTCCAGCAGAGAACAAGTCACATCCAGCTACTTTAAGTTGCGTACCAACGATGCTCCCTTTATATTTATCTGTCTGTGTATTTGTTATATGTCTTCCTAATACAATCCCTTGTTCATATAAAGGAGCTACAAGTCCGTAAGCAATCCCGTTATGTTCGGCACACTCACCAACAGCATAAATTGCGTTGTCTTCTGTTTGCATATAGTCGTTAACAACAATTCCGCGATTAACAAGTAACCCAGCGTCTTTTGCTAATTGAGTATTAGGACGTATCCCAACGGCCATTACAACTAAATCGCATGGTACAATGTCGCCATCTTCAAATTGGATACCTTCTACACGGTCTGTTCCTAAAATTTTCACGGTTTTCTTTTCCATAAGAAACTTCATACCTTGCGCTTCTAAGTCCTCACGTAATAATGACGCTGCTTTCGCATCAAGTTGTTGCTCCATTAAGTGCGGCATTAAATGAACTACATGTACATCCATTCCTAGGTCAATGAGACCTCTGGCAGCTTCAAGACCAAGTAGTCCTCCACCTATCACAACAGCTTTTTTGTATTGTTTAGCAGCATCTATCATAAATTGTGTATCTTCAATGGTGCGAAAACCTGTTACTCCCGGCAGATTTGAACCTTCAATCGGCAGAATGAAGGCACTAGAACCTGTTGCAATAATAAGTTTGTCATATGTAACAATACGCTGTTTTTCCGTAACAACCACTTGTTTTTCCCGATTAATCGTAATTACCCTTTCATTTGGGTAAAGGGTAATGTTATTTTCCTTATACCAACTATATTCATTCATGATGATATCTTTTGTAGTAGTTTTTCCTTGTAAGACGTGAGATAGCATAATGCGGTTGTAGTTTGGATGAGGTTCATCACCAAAAATAGTAATATCATAAAGATCTGGTTGTTGTTTTAAAATTTCTTCGATACATCGTATTCCAGCCATACCATTTCCGATCATGATTAAACGTTTTTTCATATTCATTTCCCCTCTTAAATGTGAAATGTTTAACAAATTTTTATACATATAGTATAGAATTTTTGGAAAATAGAGGGTGTGACATTTATCACAGTTTTTACAGGTTCACAAATTGTTAAAAATCATATAAAATCCGAATTGGATTCTTACAAAAATGTAAGAGAAATGTAATGAGATGAGATGGCAGGATCTAGTCTATCTTTTTAAAATAAATGTATAGAAAAACTGCTCATATTGTGTAGAGGAGGCATCTACTGTGCGGTGGGAAGTGTTAAAGAAAAAAATTATTATCACTATAATTGCACTGGCGGCTTTGTTAATACTCTTATCACCAACAAGACTGGGACCAGTAATTGATAAATATAATCCATTTTATAAGACGAAAGAATACTATACAGTTGTGAATGATATTGGTCAACATATCGGTGATGGATGGTATGAATATGAGTTTATTGCTTACGATGAAAAGGGAAGAGAGAAAACGATTACGAAAAAGGTTAACCGTATGTTAAAACGAAATGAACCGTTGAAGATCTTTGCAAAAGGAAGTTACGGTGAATCAATTGTAGAAATTGAACCACAAGATATCCCTGTGCAAGCTAGAACGAAGTTGTTGGCGGTGAACTAAAGACAGCCTGTCCGAATTTGGATAGGTTGTTTTTAGCTTAGAATAATGATGTACCAGGACACCTTAATTAGTGGTGGAACATTACTATTCTAAAATAGTGGAAAAAGAATGAATTTAGCTTCTGAAAAAATATATCAAAACAACAATATACTAGCAATAAAATAGGAACTTTACTATAATAGCAACGTTGCACTTTTAGGAGGTGGAAGGTTGGGAGCATATTTATTGCCCATTCAAACAGCATTTATCACATTTCCGATTGCAGGTTTTCTATTATTAATTCCTTTTCTAATTTGGCAGTATCGGAAACATGGTTATATTCATTACTTTCGCATGTTTATTTTATATTCCTTACTATTATATTGTATGGCGGCATATTATTTAGTCATTTTACCGTTTCCGAGTACATTTGATACATGTAGTATGCAGCGACTAGGAACGCAACATTATAATTTAGTACCATTTACATTTGTGAGCGATTTTCTAAAGGAAACAAAAGTGATTTGGAATCAACCAGCTACGTATCTCGCTGCATTAAAAGAGCGCAGTTTCTTACAAGCGGCATTTAACGCCATTTTATTATTACCATTAGGAGTGTATTTGCGTTATTATTTCCGACGGAATTTTATGCAAACGTTGTGTATTGTCTTTTTAACTTCTCTATTTTTTGAAATTACGCAAATCACAGGATTTTATGGTATGTATAATTGTCCATATCGCTTATTTGATGTAGATGATCTCATCTTAAATACAACGAGCGGAGTGATTGGTTTTTGGATTGCACCACTATTTGTATACTTCTTACCAGATATGCACCGCTTAGATGAAAAAATTGACTTGCAAAATAAGCCTGTTCGGATGACGCGACGTGTATTAGCTCTTTGGCTAGATTGGCTTATTCTTGGAATGGTATCAGGGCTATTAATTGGACAACAAGTTCAATTTACATCTGTCTTCCATTCTACTTCGGGATTAGATGAATTATTAAATGGCTTTTTTGTTGTATTTTGTTATTTTATCGTTATCCAATATTTCACGAATGGGAAAACATTCGGGAAATGGTTATTGCACATGCGTGTGAAGGGAAAGGGCGAGAGAATTACATGGCTAGAGTTATTGAAACGCTATGGTCTTTTATATTTCGGAATTGGCGGGATCAATTATCTGTTATTTGCAGTTGCGGTATCGAATGAAAATAAGCCAATCATTTATCTCATTATAGCAATGCTTTTCTTCATATTTAATGGTTTGCTTTTCTTACACGTTTTACTTCACATGTTTAAACGTGATAAGCGCTTATTCTATGAGAAAATAAGCGGGACATATAATGTGATTACTTTTACAAAGAAAAATAGTAACAATAATCATGGGTGACAATATTGTAAGGTGGATGTAAGGTAATTCGATAGTTGTATGTGAGAAACCTTATTATAATAAGAATAGAAAGTATCGCAATATTACTTTCTGTCTGAAGTAAGGAAGAATATTGAAAAACCAACTAACTTTTAAATAGCTCTTATCCTAATAGGGATGGAGCTATTTTTTTGAACCTTACAATATTGTAAGGTTCACGTAAGTTAATTCAATAGCTTGTTTTTTATATTTTTTGCATAATAGAAATAGATTAGGAAGATGATTCAGAAGGGAGACGACTGGGATGTGTAAAGAAGAAGTAGTGAAGGTTCCGCTGAAAGAGTACTGTAGCTACTTTATGGTTGCTATAGTATGTATTGGATTGTTTGATATAATAACAAATTTAATTGTTAAATAATATAGATATGGAATAAAAAAACCAAACATAGAAATGAAGATTTATATGTTTGATAATAAATCAATATATATATAACAAGAAAGACGCTCTTTCTTGTTTTTTTATATCCTTTCCCTAAAATCACGTATTAGAATAAGTGTAAGAGGTGATAAGAGTGAAATGGATAGATAGTCATATACATTTGGATCAATATGAAAGTAAAGAGCGAATGAATATATTAAGCGATGTGAAAAAAAGTGCTGAGATTGATGGATTAATTGGGGTATCAATGAACTATCATTCTTGTTATGAAATATTAGCTTTAGCAAAACAGTACCCGTTTGTATATCCAGCGATTGGTTTCCATCCAGAACAGCCGATTCAGAAAGAAGAATGTGAACAAATTTATAAACTTATTGAAGAGCGAAGAGAACAGATTGTTGCTATCGGTGAGGTTGGTTTGCCATATTATTTAAGACAAGAGCAGCCGAACCTTGCATTAGAAACGTATATAGAGGTATTAGAACGATTTATGATTTTGGCTAAGAAATATCATTTGCCAATTATATTACATGCAGTTTATGAAGATGCAAATATTGTTTGTAATCTACTTGAAAAGCATGGAATTTCACATGCTCATTTTCATTGGTTTAAGGGAAGTAAAGAAACGATGAAGAGAATGATTCGAAATGGTTACTATATTTCTATTACACCAGATGTTTTATGTAAGGAAAAAATTAGAAACATCGTCTCGTTTTATCCGTTACAATATATGATGGTAGAGACAGATGGACCTTGGAAATTTCAAGCGAATCAAATGACACATCCGAATATGATTAAAGACGTATTAAAGGAAATTAGTGTAATCAAAAATGTTCCGATAGACGAGGTGGCGAAGCAAATATATTGGAATACAGTTCAGTTTTACTCAATTAAGACAGAATAGAAAAGCCGAGTATGAATGAATTTTTGTTAAATCAGTCTAGAGCACGATGCTGTAGTATATGTTTGTTTGCTATGATAAAAGTTGTAGCAGGTTGCTAGAATCATATAGGTAGAAGGATGAAAAGGAGAAAATTTCAGCAAAGAAAGAGGTAAAAGTAGTGAAAAAATTCTTTGTAGGATTTCTAGTTGTTCTTGGAATGTATTTATATTTTCAAGGTGAAACGGAAGGAATGGAAAGATGGACAAAACAGACAAGTTATGTCGATTCAGAGGAAGCAAAGCAAATAAAACAAATTATTATAGAAGAAGCAAAGAAGGTAAACCTTCCAGAATGGATTCCTCTTACAATTGCTGAACATGAAAGTCGTTTGAATCCAAGAAGTGTTGGAGATAATGGCACTTCATTTGGGTTGTTTCAATTGCATCGCGGCGGTGGACTGGCTCCAGAGCATGTAACAGATGAACAACTAAAGGATCCTCGTACAAATGCTCAAATTGCGATGCCTCATCTACTGAAAGGTTATAAAAGAGGAGTACAAAAAGGGCTAACTGATTTTGCTTTATTAAAATATATCGCGAATACATCTGGATGGCCAGGAAACCTAGGGACTGAGTGGACGGATCAAAATATGAAATATAATGAAGGGTTGCAAGAGGTATATTACCGAAATAAAGGAATCGTAAAAGAGTAGGGCATGTAGCCGCTACTCTCTTTATTTATATTTGTTTTTCGGGTCATCCAATCGTATTCTTTTCGTTTAAAGTAGTGTTTCAATTGCTGTTTTATCTCTTCTAACTTAGTAGAAACGCTTTATGAAAAGAAAAAATAAAAGACAAGATATCCAATGTACGTATAGATATCTTGTCTTTTATTTTCTCGATAGTTTTTTCTTTTGATTGCCTTTTGCGCATAAGGAAATGTGTATAACGATGGCCTTCTGCATATTCCTTTTCCCCTTTTACTGTTGATTTAATTCTTGGCTAACAGCTTTTGCATCAATTAAAGCATGAAGAATCATTTTGACCATGTTCATCATTTTTGCTCCTCCTTTTATAATTGATTCAATTCTTTTACAACTGCTTGTCCGTTTACTAACACCTCAAGGATTGCTTTTACGATTTCTTTCATCATGATTATTTCCTCCTTTTGTGATCTTTTGTTTCTATCTTTATTGTATAGGGAGGCATCATTTCGCACTATCGCTTTCCATTACGTGAACATAACAGTTTTGTAAGATTAGATGTGAAGTTTTGAAATGTTTAGTCTATCTTCATTATTTTCAGAAAAATGACTATTCAAACATGGAATGGGGCAGTATAATATAGAAGTAAGTATTAAATTTCGTACGAAAGGAGTGAATGAGATGAAACGTTCTTTAGCTTCGCGCGCAAAATTTTTAGATTTTATTTATTTTTGTCGTGCGATTTTTCATGATGTGATTGCTAACGGGATACGTATGCCCTTTTTTAGCAATTGCATAGTAGCTATTGAACGATAGAAATCTCTTCACCCATTTTATAAACGTGTGAAAAGGGAGGCTATTTGGCTTCCTTTTTCTATGCCAAAAACCATGGGGAAAGTTTCTTTCCTTGTGGTTTTTTACGTTGAAAGGAGTACGGAAAATGATAATTTGTAGTGTAAACAATATAATGAAATCTTTTGGTGGAAACATCATATTTAAAAATATATCGCTTGAAATTAAGGCTGGTGAACGAATTGGATTAGTTGGCCGAAATGGTAGCGGAAAGACGACGGTTTTTCAATTGTTAACAGGAACTGAGAACGTAGATGCGGGTGCTATTCATATGAAGAAAGGAACCCGTATTGGTCACGTAGCACAAATTCCGAAATTTGCTGATGAAATGACTGTATATGATGTATTAAGCGCTGCTTTTGTAAAAGAGAAAGAATTAGAAATAGAAATGCGTAGTTTAGAGAAACGTATGGCGGAGGAGCAAGAACCAGCTGATTTACAAAAATTGATGGAGAAATATGGAGCAGTACAGGAACAATTTGCATTCTTGGGTGGCTATGAAATAGAAGCGAATATCATGAAGGTAGCAAATGGTCTACAAGTGAAGGAACTATTTCCACGAATTTTTACGCAGTTAAGTGGTGGGGAACAAACAAAGGTGAGTCTGGCCTATATGTTATTGCAGAAACCAGATTTATTGCTGTTAGATGAACCAACGAATCATTTAGATTTATTTGCAGTGGAGTGGCTTGAGCAATTTTTAAAAGAGTATATAGGAACAGTTGTTGTCATTTCGCATGATCGTTATTTTCTTGATGAAGTTGTTACGAAAATTTTCGATTTAGAAGACGGGGAGCTTCATGTCTATCATACGAATTACTCACAGTTTGTAGAGGAGAAAGAAGAACGATTATTGCAAGAGTTCCAGTCCTATCAAGAGCAACAAAAGAAAATAAAGAAGATGAAAGAAGCAATCAAGCGTTTGAAAGAATGGGCAAATCAGGCGAATCCTCCCAATGAAGGGTTGCATAAACGCGCGCGAAATATGGAACGTGCATTAGAGCGCATGGAGAAGTTAAAAAGGCCGATTTTAGAAAGAAAAAAGATAGGGCTTCAATTTGAAGGACAAGAGAGAAGTGGAAAAGATGTTGTTGTAATGAAGGAAGTTAGCAAAAGTTTTATGAATCGTACTTTATTTCAAGAAGTTAATTTACATGTTCGTTTTCAAGAGCGATCCGCTATTGTTGGACGTAACGGTACAGGGAAAACAACATTATTAAAGCTATTGTTAGAGGAAATGAAACCGGATGCTGGCGAGATTCGAATTGGTAGTGGTGTGAAAGTTGGTTATTTATCGCAGCATGTATATGAGAATGTGAAATGTAATGTGTTAGAAGAATTTAGAGAATATGTAGCTGTAAATGAAGGAGAAGCTCGCCATATATTAGCTCGTTTTTTATTTTATGGTCCAGCCGTTTTTCAAAATGTCAATCAGCTTAGTGGTGGTGAACGGATGAGATTGCGTTTGGCACAACTTATGTATCAAGATATAAATTTCCTTGTGTTGGACGAACCTACAAATCATCTTGATATCGAATCAAGGGAAGTGTTGGAAGAAGCACTTGAACAATATAATGGAACAATCCTTGCTGTTTCACATGACCGTTACTTTTTAAATAAGTTATTTGAGAAAACGTATTGGATTGATGAACATAGATTATTTGAATTTGCGGGGAATTATGCTTGGGCACGTCAGAAATGGGCAGAAAGAATAGAGAAAGAAGAAGTGAAACAACAAGAGACTCTAAAAATTAAAGGAATAAATGTAAGAGTAAAAGAGAAAGAATTTAGTAGTATAGACGAACTTGAAAATAAGCTTGTGCATATAGAAGAAGAGATATATGGACTGAAGTTTACAATGGCAGAAACAAGTGAGGTTGAAGTATTGGAGCGGTTATATAAAGAAAAAGCAGAGAAAGAACGATTACGAGTGGAATTATATAATCGATTAGATAGTATGATGGAATAGATGAAAAAACAAGTCACCTTCTCAACATATGTGAGGGTGACTTGTCTTTTTCATGTCCATTAAATCGAGGTGTAAATGGTATAATTTTCTTGTTATAAGTGAAATCCACATTTTAAAATGCGAGGAGAATTGTATGTTAAAGTATGCACGCATCATTACGATTATTATGATCTGTTTAGTATATATCAACAATGTTTCACGTGAAACGATCGGTTTGCAAGTATTTATTGGTACTGCATGTTTTGTTTATATTTTGAATCATGTGTTGCTCTTTCAGCCACAAAAAGGAAAAAAACGTGATTTTTATATATTTCTAACCAATGGAATTGTTACAGCACTGCTTGGATTTTTATTTCCTGAAACATCTTTATACTTGATTATATTTGGAATTGAAGCGGTAGGAGTATTTATTCACACATGGCGGAAAGAAGTTGTATATTTTTTTGTAAGTTTTTTCTTTATATGTTGGTTTTCTATTTTGTTATATACATATCAATATACAGGGAAGGTAGAATTGGATACAAACGCCATTAACTTTATGTTTGTACTCTTTAGTGCTTTAGCAGGGAGTTTAATAAGAAAGCTGACCGTAGCACATCAAACAGTTGATGAACAGTATGAAAAATTAATATCATCTCATACGGCTTTAAAAGAAGCACATGAACAACTACGGCTTTATGCGAAGGAAGTAGAAGAATTAACTGCCGTTCGGGAACGAAACGATATTGCTAGAGAAATTCATGATACAGTGGGTCATAATATGACAGCTTTACTTGTACAACTGCAACTTGCCGAAGCTTTATGGAAACAAAAATCAAATGTGACAGAGGATGTTTTACGTACATGCCATGAATTAGCTAAAAAATCTCTCCAAGAGGTAAGAGCTTCGGTACGTGCGCTGAAGGAAGAAAAGAATTTAGGGAATATAGTGGAGAATATGCGAGAAATGTTAAGTGAGTTTTCAAAAGCGGCGACAGTACAAGTAACCTTTCACTTAAAAGGAGATCCGATTGTTATTCCATTATCACTACAGCCAACTTTATTACGTATTATGCAAGAATCTTTAACAAATGCGAAACGTCACGGAAAAGCTAGTGCATGTGAAGTTGAATTATTTTGTGACAGTGAAAAGGTAATGTTATCAATTTCTGATAATGGCATTGGTGTGAATGAAGTAAGTCCTGGCTTTGGATTAATGAATATGAAAGAACGCGTAGAGGAACATGGAGGAGTAATTCGGTTTGAAAGTGAGATAGAGAAGGGATTTCGGCTAAAAGCTGAGTTCCCGTTAAAAGAAAAAACATGGGTAATAGGAGGAACGAAATGATTCGTATTATGATTGTGGACGATCAGTCGCTGATTCGTGACGGTTTAGCAATGTTATTAAACTTGCGTCCAGAACTTGAGGTGGTAGGGACAGCAAGTGATGGGGATGAAGTTGTTGAGAAAATAGAAAAACTGCAACCTGAAATTATTTTGATGGATATTCGAATGCCTCGAGTAAATGGGGTGGAAGGAACGAGATTAGTAAGAGAGGAATTTCCCGAAATCAAAGTGCTCATGTTAACGACATTTAATGATAGTGAACTTATTTTTGAGGCGTTAGAGCAAGGCGCAAGTGGTTATTTATTGAAGGATATGGAGACAGATGCGATTGTTCAAGCGATATTAACAGTCCATGGCGGAGGTGCTGTTCTTCCACAAAATATAACAGCACAAATTGTAAAGGAATTAAAAAGAACAAAAGTTGTAGACGCATCAGAACAAAGTGCTCCAAAGCAAATAGAACAATTAACAGAACGTGAAATAGAAGTATTAAGGGAAATCGGCTTTGGACTCAATAATAAAGAGATTGCTGAAAAGTTGTTTATTACAGAGGGGACTGTAAAAAATCATGTTTCCAGCTTAATTAGCAAGCTAGAACTTAGAGATCGGACGCAAGCAGCTATATATGCAGTGAGATATGGTATTACTACATACACATGACTTTTAGCATAGAGAAATCGAAAAAAGCAGCCAATGATGCTGCTTTTTTATTTTACATTTCTATCTGAGGGAGGATGGAAGAGAGGGAGCATTCTTTTACAATGGAACTGTAGATGAATGTAAGGAGGATGAACCGTCATGTTAGCTGTGGAACATATTGTGAAATCTTTCGGAAAGAGAGAGGTTGTACAGAATGTATCTTTTGAAGTACACAAAGGAGAGATATTTGGGTTACTTGGTCCAAATGGCGCTGGAAAGTCAACGACGATAGCGATGATTTGTGGGCTTATTCCTTATGATAGTGGTGATATTAAAGTTGGAGGAAAGTCTGTAAAAGAGTACCCATTAGATATAAAAAAGAAAATCGGAATTGTTCCACAAGATATTGCTTTATATCCTACGCTTTCTGCGAAAGAGAATTTAATTTTCTGGGGGAAGATGTATGGATTAAGTGGAGCTGTTGCTAAGAAACGATCAGATGAAGTGCTTGCATATGTAGGATTACAAGATCGAGCGAAAGATAAAGTTGAAACATTTTCAGGAGGAATGAAACGCCGAATTAATATTGGAGCAGCGCTCATGCATGAGCCAGAGTTGTTAATTATGGATGAACCGACAGTAGGAATCGATCCACAATCGCGAAATCATATTTTAGAAACAGTAAAGAAATTAAATGAAAAAGGTATGACTGTTATTTATACAAGTCACTACATGGAGGAAGTAGAGCATTTATGTGAACGGGTTGCAATCGTTGATCATGGAAAAGTGATTGCAGTCGGAACAAAAACAGAGCTATGTAATCGTTTGACAGATGGCTTTATGGTGAAAGTGCAGTTGAATCATTTCACTCAGGAGTTATTGGGAAAATTAAAGGCAATTCCTACTGTAGAACGGGTTGTTATCCATGAGGAGACAAATACCCTTGATATTGGACTGCAGAATGGAGCAGCTGTTGGTACTGTTGTTTCGGTAGTGGTAGAAAATCAAGCGCAAATTGTAAGACTTGAAGTGCAAGAACCGAATTTAGAAGCCCTTTTTTTACAATTAACAGGGCGGTCACTTCGCGATTAGGGGGAGAAGATTATGAAAAGCCTCATTGTAGCATGGAAAGATGTAAAGATTCGTGTCATCGATCGGCGTGGAGTTATGATGATGTTACTAATGCCATTACTACTCACAGCTATTTTAGGATCGGCACTAAGCAACATATTAGATAACGGGGGGTTACCTAAAACAGTAATCGGCTATTATCAAGAAGGACCGGATGACTTTGGTGAGATGCTTCGAAAAGACATATTGCAGTCAAAAGAGCTAGAGAAGGATATAAAAGTAGAGATTGTAACGTCACAAAGTGAGCTAGAGGACCTATTAAAAAAACAAAAAATTGATGTTGGGGTAATCATACCAAGCAGCTGGAGTGAACAGATAGAAGAAGGAACATTAAAAGAAGCAAAACTAATGACGAATCCAGCAAAAGATATGCAAGCAAAAATTGCTGAATCGATGATTCGTTCTTTCACAGAACAGGCACAAACAATCGCAGTTTCTACTAAGGTCGTTATTACAGAGTTAGCAAAGTCGCAACCTAAAAATATAGAACAAATTGCAAAAGAAGTAAGTACGAATTTACAAACAGTGGCTACTTCCAATAGAGATGAAGTTGAAAAAGGAACCATCGGTAAAAAGACAGTCACTGCCATGCAATATTATGCAGCAGCTATGGTAGTCATGTTTTTATTATTTAATATAACAGTTGGAGCGAAATCTATTATAACGGAGCGAAGAACAGAAACGTTAGCAAGGTTATTTAGTACCCCAACAAGTTCATTCTCTATTTTATTAGGAAAATTCTTTGGAACATTGTTATTTTCTTTTATTCAATTTGGCGTATTTGTATTCGCTACTCATTATGTATTTCATGTGAATTGGGGAGGGAATATACTTCAGATGATAACAGTAGGAATTGCCTATGCCATTTGTGTTTCTGGATTATCGATGCTTATTGCAGCATGGATTCATGAAGAGAAGACGGCAGATTTAATGGGCGGGATTGGAGTTCAATTACTCGCTTTATTAGGCGGATCTATGCTACCGCTTTATGCATTTCCAGACAGTCTTCAAACCATTGCTCATATTGCTCCAAATAAATGGGCGCTGACAAGTTTTTTAAACATTATGTCGGGAACATCTTGGGGTACATTACTTCCAGTTATCTTAAGTTTGGCTAGTGCAGGATTTGTTTCAGTAATCATTGGGACGGTTCGTCTACGCATGAGATAGGAGGAGAAGAAATGAAAAAAATTTGGGCGCTTTGTTCGTTAGAGTTAAAACAAGTTTTCACGAAACCGCAAGGCTATATACTCATGTTTGGAATGCCAATCATTTTTACACTCATATTTGGAGGTTTGTTAAGTGGAAGTGGAGATGAAAAAGTAAAGATTAGTTTAGTAGATTATGATCAGTCAAAGTTGTCTCATTCGTATTATCAAGAACTAAGAGGGAATCATTTCATTACGATTGAAAAAGGAACTTTAAAAGAAGCAAAGCAGAGAGTTGAAAATAAGAAGTCTTCGGGTATTGTTATCATTCCAAAGGGATTTCAAGAGAATGTGATAGCTGGAGAGTCGGGGAAAATGAAATTTCAATCAAGCGCTGATTTTACAGGAAGTTCTTCTGTAGAGCAAGTTCTGCAAAGTACGATTAAAAAAATGAAAATTGAGGTAGCAGCAGCAAAAAAACTCGAACAAACAGGGGGAACTTCTTGGAAGGATATATATGAAAGCATTCATGCAAAAGTAAAACCGGTCTCAATTGAAAAAGATTCTATAGCAGGGGAGAAAAATTTGAATCACATGGCAGGGCGTGCAGCAGGGTTTTCTATTTTATTTGTTATGATTGTTATGCTAAGTGCAACAGGGACGATTTTGAAATCAAGGCAAATAGGAGTATGGTCTCGCCTGCTCGAAACTCCTACGTCAAAAGCTCAAATACTAGGCGGATATATACTTTCATTCTTCTTAATCGGATGGATTCAATTTGGGGTCTTGATGGTATTAACGAATCGTTTGTTTGCTGTTCAATGGGGAGATATGCTAGGAATTATTATGCTTGTATCGGTACTATTACTAGCGGTCATTGGTTTGGCGCTGTTAGTAGCGAGTATTGTAAAAACGGCCGAGCAACAGTCAGCGCTAGGGAATATTGTTGTGATTTCAACATGTATGATAAGCGGTCTATATTGGCCGATTGAAATTGAACCGGAATGGATGCAGCAAATTGCCAATTTTGTTCCGCAAACTTGGGCAATGCGCGGATTTACCGAGTTAATTGTAAGAGGTGGAACTTTCATTGATATAACGGGTTATATTGGTATATTACTGTTGTTTGCAGGTGTATTTTTTATCATTGGTTTAACAAGAATACGTTATGAATGAAAAAAGCAGAGTTTACAGCTTTAAGCGCTGAGCTCTGCTTTCTTTCTGGGTATCGTCCTCTCCTAAAGAGATGATAATAGCCATTCCAAGTATGAAGAAGAACGCTAAAAAGAGGACGAACTTTGGGAAGAACGGGAATAAAAGCAATGCTCCCACAATCATGATTGTCAATGCCACATAGTGCAAGACATATTGGAATAGTTTGTCCATATTTTCGCCCCCTTTTTGGTCATTTGTTAGTAGTTTATGCATAGGAAAGAAAGAATAGAATGATTTTTATGATTTTATATATATAATTCATTTTTTTAGATGAATTAGTAAAAAAATAAAAATATTTAAATAGAATGAATTGACAAAAAATATTCAGAGATGTAATCTAATAACAATAAAACCTATCGGAAATGTATGAATAAAATTATTTACCCCCTCACGAACATTTATTTTTTAAATATAAAACCAATTTTTTCGATAGGTTTTATGATTTATTTAAGGGCAATTTAAGAAATATTTAGGAAAGTTAAGGTGGGGACAATGGAGAAAAAGTCAAAAAGATGGGCTAGTGTATTTTCGATTTTACTAAGTAGTTCACTTGTATTATCTGCTTGTGGGGGAGGAGAAGAAGAGGTTTCAACAGAACCTGCTAAGCAGCAGGACTTGAAGAATCTCAAAGTTGAAAAAATCGCAGCTACAGATAAGACGAAAGTTCCAGACAAAGCAAAAAACAGAAAGGATACGCTGATTGCTGGTATTTCTAAACCAGGGGGTGTTTTCTTACCATATTTTCAAGATAACGGTTGGGATGGAAACGTAACATCTGTTATTTTTGCTTCCCTTGTTACAACAGATAAGCAAGGGAAACCAGTTCCCGATTTAGCGGAAAAATGGGATGTTTCTCCCGATCAATTAACATACACATTCCACTTGCGTAAAGATGCAAAGTTTAGTGATGGTTCACCGTTAACAGCGGATGATGTGGCATTCACATTAACACTTTTACATGATCAAGCATATGAAGGTAGCGATTCTATTTTGCAATATGCGATTAAAGGTGGAAAAGAGTACAGAGAAGGGAAGGCAAATGCTATTGAAGGTATTCAAATTATTGATCCACAAACAATTAAAATTACAACAGAGAAAGTAAATTCTCAAGCTTTACTCGCTTTAGGAGGACCAGTATTATCGAAGGCATATTACGGTAAGGACTATAAACAAAATACAAGTTTAGATTATTTAAAAGAGCTGTATGGTAAACCGCTTGCTGCGGGCCCTTATAAATTTGAAAAATATATTCCTGGGCAAGAAGTTCGTTTCGTAGCGAATGAACATTATTATGCAGGAGAACCGAAAATTAAAAACTTTATTTATAAAATTACGTCAGCAGATACGAAATTTCAACTATTCCAAACAGGTGAGATAGACTATACAGGTGTTGGAACAGGTGATGAAATTTTAGAACAAGTAAAAAGCTTAGGATTTGCCAATATTGAAATTGAGACGGCATCTTCATTCTCTTATATAAAAATAAATAGTAAAAAGCCATATTTAAAAGATAAAAAAGTTCGACAAGCACTTATCTATGGATTAGATCGTAAAAAGTATGTGGATACAGCCTTGAAAGGTTACGGTACGGTAGCAAACGTACCAATTCATCCAACTTCGTGGGCTTATACAGAAGATGGGATTAATAAGTATGAATATGACAAAGAAAAGGCGAAGAAATTGTTAGATGAGGCGGGATGGAAAGTCGGTTCGGATGGAATTCGGGAAAAAGACGGTCAAAAATTAAAAGTAACATATTATGGTGGAAGTTCAGCAAAAGAGGGTGATCTATTCATCCCGATTGCGAAAGAGAATTATAAAGAAATAGGAATTGAGTTTAACCCAGAGTTTATGGATTTTAATACGATGCTTTCAAAAGTGAACAAAGGTGACTATGATTTAGCTGCTGTTGCAACCCCAATTACAGTAGATCCAAGTGAACCGGTTAGTGGTTATTCATCTGAAGGGGATGGAAACAAGCTAGGATATAAAAATGAAAAAGTTGATGAGTTAATTCAAAAAGGGCTTGAAACAATTGATATCGAGAAAAGAAAACCGATTTATAAAGAACTATATAAAGAATTAAGTGATGATCCACCTGTTATTCTATTAAACTACCGTAAAATTATTACAGCTTACAACGCAAATATAAAAGGAATTGATCCTGAAAAATATGACGGTATTAGTTCTAATTTACCTGTATTATCAATTGAAAAATAAAGATCAGTCCGTATAAATAGAAGACATTTTTTCATTCGAAATGCTGAATGAAAAAATGTTCTTCTATTTTAAGTACATAAGATTGGGGAGACGAAGGGTGAAAACATATATCATTCGTAGGTTGTTACAAATGATCCCTACACTGTTTGGTACATCTATTATTATCTTCTTCTTATTCGCACTTTTACCAGGGGATTATATTGATTCGAATCCGAAGATTACGCCAGAAAGAGCTGCAGAGCTTAGGGAACTATATGGGTTAAACAAACCAATTATGGAGCGTTACGTTCATTGGTTAGGTAATGCATTACAAGGGAACTTTGGCTTTTCTTTGCAATATCAAGAATCTGTAACATCGCTATTAAATAAATTTATTTGGAATTCGTTTATGGTAGCGATTGTAGCTTTATTTTTTATTTGGTTAATTGCGCTTATTGTTGGAGTATTTTCAGCAATAAAACAGCACTCCTTATTCGATAAGCTTGTGACAGTCGGAGTTTTTGCTGCAATGTCATTTCCGTCATTCTTTATTGGTCTATTTCTGATTAAAGTCTTTGCTGTAGATTTTAAATTGTTACCAATAGGTGGAATGATTGATGTTGGTAGTAATTCAACCGGTTTTGCTTATGTTTTAGAAGTTGCTAAGCATATGATCCTACCGGTATTTATTTTGACACTTCTTGGCGTAGGATCGTTAACTCGTTATTTTAGAACAAGTATGCTTGAGGTTGTAAGACAAGATTATATTCGCACAGCACGAGCAAAAGGGCTCAAGGAGAAGGCTGTTATTTATAAACATGCACTAAAAAATGCAATTTTACCAGCCATTACATTGCTCGCATTTGAATTACCAGGGTTATTCTCTGGTGCAATTATTATTGAACAAATTTTTAACTGGCCTGGAATCGGAAGCATTCAATTAGAGGCATTAAATTTTCGAGATTATACAGTATTAATGGGCTTTACAATGTTTCTTTCTGTTTTAACGATTGTTTCAAATTTCTTAGCGGATATTGTATATGCTGTTGTGGATCCGCGTATTCGGTTGCAGTAAAGGGGGGAAAAGAGATGGAAGTTGTTACAACAAATACAGAGATAAAGAAGAAAAAGAAAAGAAGAAATGAATCGTCGCCATGGCGACAGGCTTATAGGAAAATTAAGAAAAATAAAATGGCGTTAGTCGGGTTTTATGCATTGATTTTTATGTTTTTATTTTGTTTTATTGGGCCATTCTTTTCACCATATGCATCTGGAAAAATACAAGTTACTTTAATGAATAAACCACCTAGCTCGTTACATTGGCTTGGTACAGATCAACTTGGAAGAGATGTATTAACAAGGCTTATGCAAGCGGGGCGTATATCACTAACAATTGGTTTGGCATCAATGGTTCTATCGGTAATTTTAGGTGCTTTATTAGGTGCCATTTCTGGTTTTTATCGAGGTATTGTTGACAACGTTATTATGCGCCTTGCCGATATTTTAATGTCAATGCCAGGATTACCTTTACTCATTATAATGGGAGCTATTTTATCAGAGTGGAAGATCCCATCAAACTACCGTCTTTATGTCATTATGATTATTTTAAGTTTGGTGGGTTGGCCAGGACTCGCTCGTCTTGTTAGAGGGCAAATTTTGTCGCTTCGGGAACAAGCCTTTATGCAAGCAGCTGATGTGTTAGGTTTGAAAGATTATCGTAAGATTGTGTATCACTTAATTCCGAATGTATTACCGTTATTGATCGTTGTATCTACCTTAGGTGTTGCAGGGTCTATTTTAGGAGAGTCAGCACTCAGTTATCTAGGTCTTGGAGTTGTTCCACCTACACCTTCATGGGGAAATATGATTAATGCAGCAAACTCGCTAATTGATTTCCAAAAGCGTCCGTGGTTATGGATTCCACCAGGGTTTGCTATTTTTATAACAGTTGTATCAATTAATTTACTTGGTGATGCACTTCGTGATGCATTAGATCCAAAGATGAAGCGGTAGGTGAGATGAATGAGTAGAGCGATAGTAGAATTAAAAGATTTACAAACACACTTTCAAACGGAAGAGGGGATTGTGAAAGCTGTTAATCATGTGAGCTTTTCTGTTCGAGAGGGAGAAATTGTTTGTGTGGTCGGTGAATCAGGATGCGGGAAAAGTGTAACGGCTTTATCTATTATGGGGCTTATTGATGAATCCGGTCGTATTGTTGGTGGTGATATTCTTTACGAAGGGAAAAGTCTGTTAGGAATGAAAGAGAAGGAGCTTCGTAGTTTAAGAGGAAATGACATCACGATGATTTTTCAAGAGCCAATGACATCTCTTAACCCCGTATTTACTGTTGGGGAACAAATTGTTGAGACATTACGAGAACATGAACTTCTTAGTAAAAACGAAGCATATAAAAAGGCAATTGAACTCATTCGGAAGGTTGGGATTGCACGTGCAGATGAGATTGTTCATTCCTATCCACATGAATTAAGCGGCGGAATGTTGCAGCGAATTATGATTGCTGTCGCTCTTAGTTGTAATCCTAAATTGTTAATTGCTGATGAGCCAACAACAGCTCTTGATGTTACGATTCAAGCGCAAATATTAGATTTATTAAGACAAGTCAAAGAAGAATTCAAAACATCTATTTTATTCATTACACATGATTTAGGTGTTGTAGCAGAAATGGCGGATTATGTTGTTGTGATGTATGGTGGAAAAGTCATTGAAGAAGCGAAGGTATTAGAGCTATTCCAAAATCCGAAGCATCCATATACAAAAGGTTTGCTAAAGTCAAAACCAGTAATGGGGAAACGAACAAATAAACTGTATTCCATTCCTGGGCAAGTTCCAAACTTAGTTGGATTAGGGGAGTTTTGCTACTTTAGTGGTCGCTGTGAGCATTGTATGGATATATGCAGAAATGCAGCGCCAGACCTTAAGGAACATGAAGATAATCATAAAGTAGCATGCTGGTTATATGAGGAGCGTGCTGAGAAATGAGTGAACCATTATTAGAAGTAAAGAATTTAAAAACGTATTTTCCGGTTAAAGGCGGTGTATTTAGGAGGACAATTGGACATGTAAAGGCGGTAGATGGGGTTAGCTTTGCAATCAATAAAGGTGAAGTATTCGGTCTAGTTGGTGAATCTGGAAGTGGGAAAACGACGATTGGGAAAACCATTCTTCGTCTCGTTCAAAAAACAGAGGGTGAAGTAAAATTTAAAGGGGAAGATATTCACTCGTTATCGAAAGAAGAGCTGCGAAAATATCGTCCCAATATGCAACTTGTATTCCAAGATCCATTTAGTTCATTAAATCCACGGATGCGAATTGGTGAAGCGCTTGGTGAACCAATGTTAGCCCACGGTTTAGCAACAAAAGAAAATGTTCGGGCAAAAGTGTTGGAAGTATTAGAGCTGTGTGGATTAGCCCCCTATCATATGGATCGTTATCCGCATGAATTTTCCGGAGGACAACGCCAGCGTATTGTGATTGCAAGGACGATGGTATTAGATCCAGAATTTATTGTTGCCGATGAACCCGTTGCAGCGTTAGATGTATCGATTCAAGCACAAATTATTAATTTGTTTAGTGAGTTGCGTGAGAAAAAAGGTCTTTCCTACTTATTTATTTCGCATGATTTAAGTGTTGTGGAGCATTTATGTACGAAAATAGGGATTATGTATTTAGGGAAAATTGTCGAAACGGCTTCTCGTGATCAATTGTTTATGAATCCACTTCACCCGTATACAAAAGGGCTATTATCTGCGGTACCAATTCCCGATCCAACTGTGAAGCGTGAACGAATCATTTTGCAAGGTGATGTTCCAAGTCCAGCTAATCCACCGTCAGGCTGCCGCTTCCATACGCGCTGCCCATTTGCAACAAATATTTGTAAGCAAGCTGTACCAGAATTTCGAGAGGTTGAGGAAGGACATCATGTTGCTTGTCATCATATATAAATAAAAAGGCTCTTTCAAATGGTGAAAGAGCCTTTTTATCACTTGCTGGATGATGGTTGTTTTAATACATATTGTTTAATTGCGTGCGCAACGCCATGTTCATCATTTGTTAATGTAACTACATCACATAGTTTCTTTACATCTTCTTCGGCATTTCCCATTGCGACAGATAGGCCTGCTATTTCAAGCATTGGTACATCGTTAAAGTTATCACCAATTGCCACGGTATCTCCAAGCGGAATGTTAAAATGTGCTGCCATTTCTCGTAGCCCATTTCCTTTATGACCGTCTTTGTCCATAATTTCCAAGTTTGTTGGTGCCGACGCTGTAACCATAATCTCTTTATCTTCTTGTAAAGTTTGTAGTAGTGCCGAGCGGTGTCCAGCATGGAAAGTTAAAATAAAGAATTTAGATATTTCTAAGTCTGCATTACTTATGACATCTTCAATTTTTTGAAAATCAGTAATTAGATTCGATTTTTTTTGTTTCTCTGTAATTCGTTCCAATTCTTCCATTGTAACGTCAAGTTCATGCTTATTTTCCTCAAATGTACGCATGACTTGTCCATTCCAATTATAAGGAGCGTAGACTCCTTGGTTTGTATATAATTTATACGGAAAACCTTCAGATTCTAATAATTTTGCAAGCTTGTATACTTTATCATTTTGCAAACAGCGAGAATTAATTACGTTTCCATCCACATATACAATTGCCCCATTGCTTGCCCCAACTGGAAGTGATAACTCATATTCTTCCAACACCTTTAAAGCATCTTCTTTTGCACGGCCAGAACAAATCATTACAATATGCCCAGCTTCTTGTGCAGCATGAATTGCTTGTAAGTTTTCTTTGGAGATTTCAAGATTAGATGATAAAAGTGTACCATCCATATCTAATGCGATTAATTTCAAAATGACCACCTCTTTGCTTTTATTATACATAGTTATGTTGAGGAAATATATCAACTTTGAGATAAAAAGTAGAAGTCAGGAAGTAATCTATTTTAAGGAGAGATAGGAAAGGGGCGTTATCATTCGTTTATCCCGTAACAGCCCGATTGGCGAGGGCTTATAAAGGTTCACTTTCATACGCTTATTTTTATGAATGTAATACAAATGTTACATTAACGTTACAAACGATAAAACGACAGAAATCCTTATATAAAAGGATATGAGTATATATTTTTTATTATCTTGTAAAAAAACGTCATAAATTTTGCAAATGATATTGCAGATGAAGAAAAGTTATGTTACATTATTGTTACAAAGGTTACACAAAACAAATCATTGTAACAATAAGATGAAAACTATGAATCAATCATTTCTTTAAAATGATATAGAGATACATATAAAAGGAGAGGGAAAATATGAACAAAGAGCAAGTGTTACAAGTAACGAAAATGGATTTTTTAGGATCAGCAAGCGGGGCAGCAGCATTAACAGCATTCATCGTATTTTTAGCTAACGTTTTAGCGTAAGAATTGAAATACATATGCAAAATGAAGGGAGCATAAACAATATGGAAAACAAAGAAGCATTACAAGTAACAAAGATGGATTTCTTAGGATCAGCAGGTGGAGCAGCAGTATTAACAGCGCTAATCGTATTTCTTTCAAGTGTTTTAGTATAATAGAAGTTTTATGCTTCATATATAAATAAAAGGAAGGGAGAATGAGGAATATGGAACAAGTATTACAAGTAACAAAGATGGATCTTTTAGGAACAGCAAGCGGAGCAGCCGTGTTAACAATGTTAATCGTATTCCTTGCAAATGTATTAGTATGATGAATAGAAATAGAAAGAATTTTTCATATTTGATTCGAACCATTATTCTAACAAGATAAAAGCTCTAACATATTATCAATAATTAATATGTTAGAGCTTTTTTTATTTTTGGGTGTTTTGTTTCTTTGTTGGAAATGAGCTAACTTTTACATAGAAAAAAGTCGAATTTTATATGGGAGAAAAAAGAGGAATTTGACAGAAAAAATAGAAAATTTAAAAAGTCAGAAATTTGTTAGCTTGCTAACTAATTTGCTGTTAGTACCTAGAAGAATTTTCGAATGGTTTTAAGTATGTCATATTCAATTCATTTACAGGGGGATGAGAAAGTTATGAAACAAAAATCTATGGATGCGTTGACTACACAAATGGAGGATTTTTTCCCAGTACGTGATGTAGACCATGTAGAATTTTATGTAGGAAATGCAAAGCAGGCAAGTTATTATCTCGCGAGAGCATTTGGCTTCAAAATTGTAGCTTATTCTGGATTAGAGACAGGAAACCGCGAAAAGGTATCTTATGTTCTTGTACAAAAAAATATGCGCTTTGTTGTGTCTGGAGCGTTAAATAGTGATAACCGTATCGCGGAATTTGTAAAACTTCATGGAGACGGGGTAAAAGATGTTGCGTTACTTGTTGACGATGTCGAGAAAGCATACTCAGAAGCTGTGAAACGAGGTGCTGTTGCAATTTCTCCTCCAGAAGAGTTAACAGATGAGCATGGAGCATTAAAAAAAGCAGTAATTGGTACGTATGGGGATACAATTCATACGCTTATAGAGCGTAAAAACTATAAAGGAACATTTATGCCTGGCTATGAAAAAGCTGAGTTCGAAGTTCCGTCAGAAGAATCAGGTTTAATTGCTGTTGATCATGTTGTCGGTAACGTTGAGAAAATGGAAGAATGGGTTAGCTATTACGAAAATGTTATGGGCTTTAAACAAATGATTCATTTTGATGATGAAGATATTAGTACGGAATATTCTGCGTTGATGTCAAAAGTTATGACAAATGGAAGCCGTATTAAATTCCCAATTAATGAACCTGCAGAGGGAAAACGAAAGTCGCAAATACAAGAATACTTAGAGTTTTACAATGGTGAGGGTGTACAGCATCTTGCATTGTTGACAAATGATATTGTCAAAACAGTTGAAGCGCTTCGTGCCAATGGAGTTGAATTTCTAGACACACCAGATACGTATTATGAAGAATTAACTGCACGTGTTGGAGAAATCGATGAGGAAGTTGAAAGATTAAAAGAGCTTAAGATTCTAGTAGACCGTGATGATGAAGGATACTTACTACAAATTTTTACAAAACCGATTGTAGATCGTCCAACATTATTTATTGAAATTATCCAGCGTAAAGGCTCTCGTGGATTCGGAGAAGGGAACTTTAAGGCGTTATTTGAATCAATTGAAAGAGAGCAAGAACGTCGCGGAAACCTATAAAATGTGTATCCACCAGTAAGAAATCGGGCTGCTGGTGGATACGTTATTTGATGATAAGCAAGGAGGAGTATTGATGAAATTTGTTACGTTTCGTCTTCCTTCACAAGAGATGCGAGCAGGGTGGTTAGAAGGCGATCAAGTGATTGATATGAATATAGCAAGTGGTGGCGTACTTCCTTCTACAATGCTGGCTTTTTTAGAGAAAGCTGATGAGCACTTAGAGATTGTACGTCGTATTCAAAAGCCGACAAGTGGTATATACCCGTTAGAACATGTAAAACTTTGTGCTGCACTTCCGAATCCGAGCAGTATACGCGATTTCTATGCATTTGAACAGCATGTCAAAACAGCTCGTGGGCGTCGCGGTTTAGATGTCGTTCCTGAATGGTATGATATTGCGGTTTTTTATTTTACGAATCACCGTGCTGTAATTGGTCCAGAACATGTTGTCATTGGACCGAAGAATACTAAAAAGCTTGATTATGAATTAGAAATTGCTTGTGTTATAGGGAAAGAAGGTAGAGATATTCCACGTGAACAAGCGGAAGAGTATATTTTTGGTTATTGTATTATGAATGATTGGAGTGCAAGGGATTTACAAGCAAAAGAGATGAAAGTTGGGCTTGGACCAGCAAAAGGAAAAGATTTTGCCACTTCATTAGGTGCTTATCTTGTTACAAAAGATGAGCTGGACACATATCGATTACAGGATCGTTATAACTTGGAAATGACCGCCCGTGTAAATGGAAATCTCTTATCCAAAGGGAATTTTCAAGATATTTATTATACGTTTGCAGAAATGATTGAACGTGCCTCTGAAAATGTTACGTTATACCCTGGAGATGTAATAGGTTCTGGAACAGTAGGGACTGGATGCATTTTAGAATTAGGGACGGAGCAGTGGCTACAAGATGGCGATGTGGTAGAACTTGAAATTACAGGATTAGGTACACTGCGTAATATAGTTAAAAAAGAAACGAAAGCAGGTGATGACCATGTATTATCGTCACATGGGAGAACTTCCCCATAAAAGACATGTACAATTTCGTAAAAAAGATGGATCACTTTACCGTGAACAAGTAATGGGAACAAAAGGTTTTTCGGGAACACAATCCATTTTATATCATCACTATATGCCGACGGAAGTAGAGCACGCTACATTAGCGTATTCTTGTCAATTACAGTATGAAGAAGAGGGGGCGCTTTCGCATCGTCATTTTCGTACGAAGGAGAATCAAAAGAAAGGCGATGCAATAAGTGGGAGGAACTTTATATTAGGAAATGAAGATTTATTAATTGGCGTCGTACATCCGACGGAAAAAATGGATTATTTTTACCGTAATGGTGATGGAGATGAGATGTTATTTATCCATCATGGAACTGGAAAAATCGAAACGATGTTTGGAACGATTCATTATCGAAAAGGAGATTATATAACGATTCCAATCGGTACAATATATCGAATAATTCCAGACGAAGGTGAATCTAAGTTTCTTGTTGTAGAGGCGAATAGTCAAATTACAACACCGCGTCGTTATCGGAATGAGTATGGTCAGTTATTAGAACATAGTCCTTTCTGCGAGAGAGATATTCGCGGTCCAGAGAAACTGGAGACATATGATGAAAAGGGTGAATTTGTCGTTATGACAAAATCACGTGGATCTATGCATAAGCATGTTTTAGGTCATCATCCGTTAGATGTCGTTGGTTGGGACGGATATTTATATCCATGGGTCTTTAATATTGAGGATTTTGAACCTATTACAGGCCGCATTCATCAACCACCACCAGTTCATCAAACATTTGAAGGGCATAACTTTGTTATTTGTTCTTTTGTACCTCGTTTATATGATTACCATCCTAAGGCTATTCCAGCACCGTATTATCATAGTAACGTGAATAGTGATGAGGTTCTGTATTATGTAGAAGGAAACTTTATGAGTAGGAAGGGTGTAGAAGAGGGGTCTATTACACTCCATCCAAGTGGAATTCCTCATGGACCGCATCCGGGAAAAACAGAAGCGAGTTTAGGGAAAAAGGAAACAATTGAATTAGCGGTTATGATTGATACATTCCGTCCATTGCGCATTGTAAAACAAGCTCATGAAATGGAAGATGAAAAGTATATGTATAGTTGGATTGAAGAAAATTCATATACAGTTAAATAGAAGAAAAAGCATGTTCAAAAAATGAACATGCTTTTTCTTTTTGGAATCGACAATGTATAGAATAGCAAAAATAACCAAAAAAAGATATATAGATATAATGTTTGTTTCCTTTTGATTAGTTGAGATGTAATGTTGTAATATTTATGCGCTACATACGATGTAGGAAATGGTGAGCGACATGTGTTTTTCATAATAACGGAATTTTTATTTTGAAAATTTACATTTTTCTGTAATTGTTATAACATAATAAATGGCTAAATAAAGGGGGAAAAATATGAAGGAAACATGGCGTGAATTGAGAGGGATGGATCGTAATGTATGGATTCGATTTATAGGAGAAACGTTAAATGGAATTGCGATGATGATGTTGATGCCGTTTTTTGCATTGTACTTAAAAGATCGTGTAGATTCCTTATTTCAGGTAGGAATTATTATGGCGCTTTCTCCTGTCGCAGCGAGTGTCGGTTCTCTTATAGGGGGAAGAATTGCTGATATATATGGAAGAAAGCCTATTATGATTTTTTCGATGGCTAGTAATGCGCTCTTGATGCTCGGCTTTTTATTTATAGAAGGATTTATTCCTTACGCTATATTATCTACTCTTTTAGGATTTAGTAACTCGTTATTTCATCCAGCGGCATCTGCGATGGTAGCTGATGTTACTGCACCTGAAAAAAGAACAGAAGCATATGGTTTATTGCGGATGGGACATAATATTGGTGCAGCAATTGGACCGATTCTAGGGTCATTGGTCGTTGTACTATCAAAAGACCTTGTGTTTATTATTGCAGCATCTACTATGTTGTTTTATACATTGCTTGTCTTCATATTAATTCGTGAAACAATGCCGAAAGCTCAGGTTGGTCAGGTAAAGAGTGAAAGTAAGCAAAGAGGTTCTGTTTGGAAAGTTGTTTTAAAAGATAGAGTTTTAATGATTTATTTATTGGCAGGAATTATTATTTCAATGGGATTTTCTCAAACGGAGGGAATGCTCCCGCTTCATTTTGATAATGAAATGAAAGATATATTTGGGAAAAATAATCCGTATCCATATTTAATGGCTTTAAATGGTCTGTTAGTTGTTTTATTTCAATTTCAAATTTCTAAATGGGCAACAGATAAGCCAGTTGGGAAGACGATGTTATATGGTGCGTGGTTATTTGGATTTGGTTTGTTTTTTATAGGATGGGTACCAAAGTGGTTTGGCAGCTTTGGAGCCAATGCCACAGTTCTCTTCATCACATTGCTAATTATATATGCTATATACACATTAGGAGAGATGATTATGTCCCCTGTACAAATGACATTTGTTGCTAATTTGGCACCGGAACATTTACGCGGGACATATATGGGTGTGGCAAGTTTACAATGGATTACAGGGAATGCGTTTGGCCCTCTTTTAGGAGGTGTGTTACTTGACCGTTTATTAGGACACTTATTATTTACAATTTTAGGGATAGGGTGTATAGTAGCAGGTCTTGTATACATATCATTAGATTATCTTGTTGAAAAGAAGCAAAAGGAAAATGTAGTAAAGCAATCTTTATAATGAATAGGTGACATACACAAAAGGGATGAGTTTTTCATATTTTAGGTACATAACTAGATGCTTTCATAATCTTACTTTAAAGGACGTTTTTCTAGATCATCAAGAAAATTATATACTTCCAATAGAGAAACCAATAAACGGTGCTTTTCTGTTGTTTGTGGAAGTTTCATTTTATTTCAAATAGAACTACCTATTTTTATAAAAAGTGCTAAAATAGAAAAATGAAAACAATTGGTTAGGGTGATTTCATTGACGAAAATTAAATTAGGTTTATTATATGGTGGAAAATCAGCAGAGCATCAAGTTTCATTACAAACAGCTCTAGCTGCTATTAAAGCATTAAATCAAGAAAAATTCGAGATTCATCCAATTTATATTACAGAGCAAGGCCAATGGATGCGTGGGGAACGCATTGAAGGCGAAGTAACAAGTGTGGAAGCTTTACAAATGAGTGGAGAAGTGAATGCAATTTCTCCGGTATCACTAAGTACAGAAATTATCCCTGCACCTGCTTCTAAGCAAGAGGAAGCAATTGATGTTATTTTCCCATTGCTACACGGGCCAAACGGTGAAGATGGAACAGTACAAGGACTATTAGAATTAATGAACATACCATACGTTGGAAATGGCGTGTTGGCATCAGCTGCTGGTATGGATAAAGTTGTGATGAAAAATATTTTTGCAGAAGCTGGATTAAACCAAGCAAAATATACATCTTTCGTTCGAAGTGTATGGGAGAAAAATCGTGAAGAAGCTTATGAAAAAGTAGAAGAAGCGTTAGGATATCCATGCTTTGTAAAACCAGCAAACCTTGGATCAAGCGTTGGTATTAATAAATGTAAAGATCGTGAAGAATTAGAGAAAGCATTTGAGGAAGCGTTCCAATTTGACCGTAAAATTATTGTAGAAGAAAATATTATCGGTCGTGAAGTGGAAGTGGGCGTTTTAGGAAATGATGATCCGAAATGTTCTGTTGTAGGTGAGATTGTACCTAAGAAAGAATTCTATGATTATAAATCAAAATATATTGATGGTGATACAGCATTAATTATCCCTGCTGAAATTACAGAAGAAGAAACAGCTACAATTCAGCGAGATGCGATTCGGGCATTCCAAGCTTTAGATGGTGCGGGCTTAACGAGAGCTGACTTCTTCTTAACAAAAGATGGCGAAGTTTATATTAATGAAGTAAATACAATGCCAGGATTTACACCATTTAGTATGTTCCCATTATTATGGCAACATACGGGATTGCCATATCCGGAGTTAATTGAAGAATTAATTCGTTTAGCAATTGAGCGTCACAAGGAAAAACAAAAAATTAAATATACAATCTAACAAAAAAGGAGGAGGCACTATTCATAAGAATAGTGCTTCCGCTATGTAAGGAGTGTTTCATATGATAAAACGAACGTTAAAGCAAATCGAGCAAATGGTAAATGGAACAGGCTTAGCAGAGAAATATTTTGATATGACTGCGCAAGGTGTTTCAATTGATACACGGAAAATTGAAAAAGGGAATGTATATGTGCCGATTCAAGGTGAACGTTTCGATGGTCATTCATTTGTAGAGAAAGCGATAGAGAGCGGTGCTGTAGCTACACTTTGGAAAAGAGATGTACAAAATCCACCGACGAATATGCCAGTTATCTTTGTAGAAGATACATTGGAAGCATTGCAAATGTTAGCTAAAAACTATCGTGATCAATTGAATGTAAAAGTTATTGGGGTAACAGGAAGTAATGGTAAGACATCTACAAAAGATATTGTGACAAGTCTTCTTGCGACTAAATTTAAAGTCCAAAAAACAGAAGGTAATTTTAACAATCATATTGGCCTACCTCTTACGATTTTGAATTTGGAAGAGGATACAGAAATTGCTGTTTTAGAAATGGGAATGTCTAGTAGAGGAGAAATTGAATTTTTATCTAAGCTAGCTCGTCCGAATGCAGCGATTATTACAAACATTGGAGAAGCTCATTTGATGGATTTAGGCTCTCGAGATGCAATTGCAGAAGCGAAGCTTGAGATTGTTACTGGATTACAAGAAGGTGGAGTATTTGTATATAACGGGGATGAGCCTTTATTAACAAATCGTGTACCGAAAATGAATTTAGCGGTAGATACGATTACATTTGGCGATGCTAGAGCGAATGATTATTTTCCAACTTCTGTGACATTACAAGCAACTGGAACGCATTTTACAATGAACCGAGATGAAAATGTATTGTTCTATTTGCCCGTTCTTGGGAAGCATAATGTATATAATGCACTTGCATCAATGGCAATTGCGAAATACTTTGGTGTGACATGGGAAGAAATGAAACAAGGTCTAGTGACGCTTCAAATGACAGGAATGCGTATGGAAGTTGTAAAAACAAATAGCGGATTAACAATTATTAATGACGCGTACAATGCAAGTCCAACTGCAATGGAAGCTGCTTTTCATTTAATGAACGGTTTAGATGGATTTGCTAAAAAGATTGTTGTTCTTGGTGATATGTTAGAACTTGGAGATCAAGAAGTACAATTTCATTATGAGGTAGGTAAGCTCATTGATCCTGCACGAATTTCTTATGTATTCACATATGGTAGATTAGGGGCTCAAATTGCTGAAGGAGCAAAAATTAATTTTCCAAATGAACGTGTGAAGGCGTATGATAATAAGGAAGAATTAGTAAAAGATCTAAAAGCTGTCGTAAATATGGAAGACGTAGTGTTGGTGAAAGCATCTCGTGGTATGAAAATGGAAGAAATCATTACAATGTTGAAATAATTGGTGTATATAAATAGGAATGTTCATCACGAAAATAGCGGAAACTTATAATAAGCGCTTACAGTGAAGATTAAAAAGAGAAAGTGAAGAAAAAAGCCCTATATTATGAAATAAGGTAACAGTTGGGGTTTGCTTTTTACACATACAAAACTTATAATTGATAAAGTGTAATAACGTTTAGAAGTATTTTCGTGACGAATATACGCCCGTTTATATACGTGAGCATTCAGGAAAAGGGCTTTTCCGCAAACACGGAAAAAGCCTTTTTTTAAATGATAAGTACTAGGATAAGAAAAGGAGAAGTAACATTGACAACATTTCGAGAATTAGGATTAAGCGATTCTTTACTGCAATCTGTTGAAAAAATGGGCTTTGAAGAGGCTACGCCAATTCAAGCTGAAACAATTCCACATGCATTGCAAGGTAAAGACATTATTGGGCAAGCGCAAACAGGTACAGGGAAAACAGCTGCATTCGGATTACCACTATTAGAAAAAGTGGATACAAATAAAGAAATGGTTCAAGGGATTGTTATCGCACCAACACGTGAATTAGCAATTCAAGTAGGTGAAGAACTTTACAAAATTGGTCAACATAAGCGCGTTCGTATTTTACCAATCTATGGTGGCCAAGATATTAACCGTCAAATTCGTGCACTAAAAAAACGTCCACACATTATTGTTGGTACGCCAGGACGTATTTTAGATCATATCAATCGTAAAACACTTCGTTTACAAAATGTAGAAACAGTTGTTCTTGATGAAGCGGATGAAATGCTAAACATGGGCTTTATTGAAGATATTGAGGCGATTTTAACAGATGTGCCAGAAACGCATCAAACGCTATTATTCTCAGCGACAATGCCAGAGCCAATTCGTCGCATTGCTGAACGTTTCATGACTGAGCCTCAGCATATTAAAGTAAAAGCAAAAGAAGTAACAATGCCAAATATCCAGCAGTTCTATTTAGAAGTACAAGAAAAGAAAAAATTTGACGTATTAACACGTTTATTAGATATTCAATCTCCAGAACTTGCAATCGTATTCGGTCGTACAAAGCGCCGTGTTGATGAATTATCAGAAGCATTAAACTTACGTGGTTATGCAGCGGAAGGTATTCATGGTGATTTAACACAAGCGAAACGTATGTCTGTACTTCGTAAATTTAAAGAAGGTTCTATTGAAGTTCTTGTTGCAACAGATGTAGCAGCACGTGGTCTTGATATTTCAGGTGTAACGCACGTATACAACTTCGATATTCCACAAGATCCAGAATCATACGTTCACCGTATTGGCCGTACGGGACGTGCTGGTAAAACAGGTCTTGCGATGTTATTTGTAACACCGCGTGAAATGGGACAATTGAAAAATATCGAGCGTACAACAAAGCGTAAAATGGATCGTATGAAAGCACCAACGCTTGATGAAGCATTAGAAGGACAACAACGTCTCATTGCGGAAAAACTACAAAGCACAATTGAAAATGATAATTTATCATACTACAAGCGTATTGCAGAAGAAATGTTAGAAGAAAATGATTCTGTAGCGGTTGTAGCAGCTGCTTTAAAAATGATGACAAAAGAGCCGGATACAACGCCAATCTCTTTAACATCAGAACCGCCTGTAGTTTCGCGTGGTTCTAAGAAACGAAGCGGTGGATACCGTGATGGTAACCGTAACCGTAGTCGTGACCGTGATGGACGTAATCGCGATCGCAATCGTGACGGTAATCGCAACCGTGGTCGTAAAGGCGAAGGCCGCTCTGGATCTTCAAATGGACGCGGCGAAAGAAAACATCATAGCCGTAAGCCACAAGCTTAATAAAAAGAGGGTGATTTTTGAATCATCCTCTTTTTGTGCATATATGATGCTATAGTGAGAGCTTTTCCATCTTATAAGTTCTACATCAATGTTTATTTTGTAAAAAAGGTGCCCCAATACCCCCGATTAAGAGGCCGGTTAAATGGCTGATAGGATTGGAAGAAGAATGAAAGAAAGTAAAGAGAAGAAGGATAAATAGAATTGAAAAAAATAACATGAGTTCCTTTCCATTTATATCACGATAGCGGCTGTAAAAAATGAAAAGTTGTACGCCGAGTAGACCGAATATGCTACCTGATGCCCCGGCATGGGTATATGTAAGGGACATAACGAGGTAAGAGAGAATATTACCGCTAATACCAGTGGTGAAAAAAATAATAGAAAAAGCGATACTGCCTAAGTATTTTTCAATTGAAAGGCCGAGAATAAGTAAACAAATCATATTTGAAAGAAAATGCTGGAAGTCGACGTGAAGAAAAAGGGAAGTTATAAATCGCCACCATTCTCCTTTTGATATGGATTCATTGTAGGCGGCTAAAGTAGAGAAGAAAAAATGTCCTAATAGCATCATAAGAACTTGTAAGAAGAGTAAAGAGAAGGTGACGGGTTGTGAACTGATTCGTATATATGGCAATATCCTTGGCATTTTATAATCCCACCTTTTGCATCGAAAAGATTCTCTGTTATTCTTACAATATGAATGAAGAGAGAGAAATAGAAGAAGGGGATTGTTAGAATGATTCTAGGTATTGGGATAGACATTATTGAGTTAAATCGAATTGAAAAGATGATAAATGGAAAATTGCATTTTATGGAACGAATTTTGACTGAAACAGAACGCGACGTCGCTGCTAAGTTAAAGGGGAAGCGTCTTGTAGAATTTGTAGCCGGAAGATTTGCAGCAAAAGAGGCGTATTCTAAAGCTATTGGAACGGGTATTGGAAAAGAAGTGAGTTTTTTAGATATTGAAATAAAAAATGATCCAAAAGGGAAACCAGTACTTTTCACAAATACGGAATATATTGTCCATCTATCAATTAGCCATAGTAGAGAATTCGCAGTTGCTCAAGTTGTTTTAGAAAGCTCGTCATGCTAGTCTGCATATTTTGAAACTTTGTCTCATATATTTGAGGTAGCGATAGGGAAGAAATATCTTCCATTTATTTATGGGGCAAAGGGGCTGAAATGATGAAAAGGCAGCTATTTTTAGTGATTGTCGGTTTATTGACCGTTTTTGTGCTAGCGGGTTGCATGGAGAAGAAACAGGAAGATGTCGTGCGGGATTTAGAAGCGAAAGTGAAAGGGATGAAGAGCTACCAGGCTGAAGCGACATTGTCTATTAAGACAGGGAATGAACCGCAAGAGTACAAAGTAGAAGTTTGGCACAAAGAGCCTGCTTATTATCGTGTGAATTTGAAAAATGCGAAGAAAGATCAAAGTCAAATTATTTTAAGAAATAATGAAGGTGTATTTGTGTTAACACCATCTCTTAATAAAAGTTTTCGCTTCCAAAGTGATTGGCCACAAAATAGTAGTCAAGCTTATTTATATGAGTCGCTTGTAAGAGACATCTTAAAGGATAAGAAGAATCTCTCATTTAAAAAGACCGATAAATACTATGTATTTAAGACAAAAACGAATTATCATCATCAAAACATGTTGCCGCAGCAGGAAATAAAATTGAATAAGAGTGATTTAACACCTGTTTCAGTAAAACTAATGGATAACGATCAAAATGTTCTTGTGAAAGTCGACTTCTCAAAGGTGAAATTTGATGCGAAATTTGATAAAGGTGCTTTTGATATGAAACAAAATATGTCAAGAGCACAAATGGATGTACAAACAACCGTGAAAGAAGATAAGTCATTTGCTATTTTATATCCGCGCGATACCCCACAAGGTGTTGTTTTAAAAGAAGAGAAAGAGTTAAAGACAGACAGTGGCAAGCGTGCGATTCTCACATACACTGGAGATAAGAAATCCTTTACTTTAATACAAGAAAAGGCAAAAGTTGCGGAGGCTTCGTCGCCAATTCATGTAAGTGGAGAGTTAGTTGACCTAGGCTTTACAATTGGCGCGTTAACAAAGGACTCTTTAACATGGTCTCATAACGGAGTGGAATATATGCTTGTGTCTAAAGGTTTAAAACAAGAAGAGTTGTTAATGGTTGCTCGTTCTGTTACAGAAAAGCAGGTGAAATGACCTTTTTTAGACGTGGTGATATATACACCACGTCTTTTTCTTGCTTCAAGGAATGGATTTCATGAAAAGTTGCATATAAAAGAATAAGCTTCGTATATCTTATATAAGGAAGTGTGTTTTTTTATGGAAGAATTATCGTTTTACCGTGATACGTGGGTTGAAGTAGACTTGGATGCAATTTATAACAATGTTATGCGCATGAAAGAATTAATCCGAGATGATGTAGAGATTTTTGCTGTAGTAAAAGGGAATGCGTATGGACATGACTATGTACCAGTAGCCAAAACGGCACTAGAGGCCGGAGCGACAAGATTGGCAGTTGCGTTTTTAGATGAAGCTTTGATCCTTCGGCGTGCAGGTATTACAGCACCTATTTTAGTATTAGGTCCCTCAGCGCCACGTGATGTAAATGTAGCTGCGGAACATGATGTTACATTAACTGTGTTTCAAAAAGAATGGGTGGAAGAAGCGATAAAACTTTGGAATAGTCCAGTTCCAATGAAATTTCATCTTAACTTTGATAGTGGTATGGGGCGAATTGGAATTCGTGAGTACGGGGAATTAGAAAGGTTTTTACGAAGTTTAGAAAATGCTCCATTTCTAGAGTTTGAAGGAGTTTATACACATTTTGCAACAGCGGACGAAGTAGAGACATCGTACTTTGACAAACAATACAATACATTTTTAAAGCAAATGAGTTGGTTGGAAAAGCTTGGCGTCAGTCCAAAGCTTGTTCATACAGCAAATAGTGCAGCTACTTTGCGATTCCATGGAATTACATTTAATGCTGTTCGGATTGGAATTGCAATGTATGGGTTAACACCATCTATGGAAATAAGCCCTTTTTTACCAATAAAATTAGAACCTGCCCTTTCTCTTCATTCAACTATTGCGCATATAAAGCAAGTTATGAAAGGAGATGGGGTTAGCTATGGTGTTACGTACCGGACGAGGACGGAGGAGTGGATTGCTACTATACCGATTGGTTATGCGGATGGCTGGCTTAGAAGATTACAAGGATTTAAAGTGCTTGTAAATGGAAAGCGAGTTCCGATTGTAGGTAGAGTTACAATGGACCAGTTGATGTTACGTCTTCCTTGTAAAGTTCCTCTTGGTACAAAAGTCACACTTATTGGCAAACAAGGGAGTGAATATATTCGTGCAGCAGACGTTGCGGAGTACACAAATACGATTCATTATGAGATTATAACAACGATTAGTTTTCGTGTACCACGTATATTCATTCGAAATGGGAAAGTAGTAGAAGTAATCAACTATTTGAATGATATATAAAAGAAGTATTTAAGATGAGCTCGTAGGCATAAAGGTATTATATGATGTTGAAATTAGAAAAGGAAAAAATAAAAGAGAATGAATGTTTTGTTTGTGAATAGGAAAACATAAGCAAGGAATAAGGAAGTCTTTGCAACAGGCTCCATACAATGGTATTATTACAATAGGTGTCATATATATTTGAGTGTGTAGTTGACGGTGGAGGTGTATTTTTGTGTCCGAATCAAGTGTAACTACTGAAATCGTGGTTCGGTTGCCAAAGCAAATGGTGACGGAATTGGACGGGATTGGAAAACAAGAGAATAAGAATCGCCATGAACTAATTTGCCAGGCAACACAACTGTTATTGCGTCAACATAAGACGAAAAAACGCTACCAACATGAATCAATGCGACGTGGGTACATTGAAATGGGAAAAATTAATCTTGGTATTGCATCTGAAGCTTTCTTAGCAGAGTATGAAGCAGCTCATACAGTAGAACGCTTAGTAAGCGGGGGGTAATATTTTGATTGTAAAACGCGGCGACGTGTATTTTGCAGACCTTTCCCCAGTTGTTGGTTCTGAGCAAGGAGGCGTTCGTCCGGTTCTTGTCATTCAAAATGACATCGGAAATCGTTTTAGTCCGACTGTGATTGTAGCAGCGATTACTGCACAGATTCAGAAAGCAAAATTGCCCACGCATGTGGAGATTGATGCGAAGAAGTACGGATTTGAGAGGGATTCTGTGATCTTGCTCGAGCAGATTCGAACAATCGATAAGCAACGCTTAACGGACAAAATCACACATTTAGATGAAGTGATGATGATTCGTGTAGATGAGGCTTTACAAATTAGTTTAGGACTAATAGATTTTTAAATCGGCAGTTTAAGTTGCTCTTTGTAGGGGCAACTTTTTTTATTAGAGGAGGTTTCGATTGTATATGGAAATGGTAGATAATCGTCAAGTGTTAATGAAAATGTTAGTAAAAGAATTAGGCTTTACTGAAAAACAAATTCGTCATGTGATTCAATTAACAGAAGAGGGTAACACAGTTCCATTTATTGCTCGTTACCGAAAAGAATGGACAGGTTCTTTAGATGAAGTGCAGATTCGGGCAATCTTAGATAGATGGCAGTATGTCATGCAACTGGAAGATCGAAAAGAAGAAGTGATTCGTCTAATCGATGAAAAGGGTAAATTGACAGCAGAGTTGCGTCAACAGATTGTTGCTGCAACAAAATTGCAGGAAGTAGAGGACTTATACCGTCCTTATAAAGAAAAGAGAAGAACAAAAGCAACGATAGCGAAGGAAAAAGGATTAGAGCCGTTAGCGGAATGGTTATTGCTATTTTCAAAAGAGGAGCCTCTATTAAAAGCGAAGTCTTTTATAAATACTGAGAAAAAAGTGGACTCAGCAGAGGACGCATTACAAGGAGCACAGGACATTATTGCCGAAGTGATTTCAGATAACGCTTCCTATCGCACTTGGATTCGAAATATTACTTTTAAAAAAGGGATGATTTCTTCTTCTGTGAAAGATGAAGAAAAAGATGAAAAGAACATATATGAGATGTATTACAGTTATGAAGAACCGATCCAAAAAATTGTACCACATCGTGTGCTAGCTATAAATCGTGGTGAAAAAGAAGCGATATTAAAAGTTTCTATTGTTCCGCCTGTAGAAGAAGTGATTCGTTTTTTACATAAGAAAGTGATTTGTGATGAATCTTCAAAAAGTGCCATGTATGTACAATTAGCGCTTGAAGATGGATATAAACGTTTAATTCAGCCGTCGATTGAAAGGGAAATTCGTAAGGAATTAACAGAAGCAGCAGAAGAGCAAGCGATTCATATTTTTGCTGAGAATTTACGTAACTTATTATTGCAGCCACCTATGAAGGGGAAAGTTGTATTGGCGGTAGACCCTGCATATAGAACAGGTTGTAAATTGGCAGTAGTCGATGATACAGGAAAGGTACTGCATATTGATGTCATTTATCCACATCCACCTGTGAAAAAGTACGATGATGCAAAACAGAAAGTTCTTTCTATTATAAATCAGTATGAAGTACAAATGATTGCAATTGGAAATGGAACAGCTTCAAGGGAAACAGAAGAATTTATTGTGGATGTCTTGCAAGATGTCAAACAAGATGTATTTTACATGATTGTCAATGAGGCGGGAGCTAGTGTATATTCAGCTTCTGACTTAGCACGTGAAGAATTTCCGAATTTACAAGTTGAAGAGAGAAGTGCAGTTTCAATTGGTCGTCGTTTACAAGATCCGCTTGCTGAATTGGTAAAGATAGATCCAAAATCAGTTGGAGTTGGGCAATATCAACATGATGTATCGCAAAAGAAATTGAACGAATCATTAACATTTGTAGTGGAAACAGCTGTTAACCAAGTTGGGGTGAATGTAAATACAGCTTCGGTGTCACTATTACAATATGTATCAGGATTATCAAAAACAGTTGCGAAAAATATTGTTGTGAAACGCGAAGAGAATGGGAAATTTACAAATCGTGCAGAGCTTAAGAATATACCGCGATTAGGTGCGAAAACATATGAACAATGTATCGGTTTCTTACGGATATTAGAAGGGGAAAACCCATTAGATCGAACAAGTATTCACCCTGAACAGTACAAGAATGTTGAATTGTTATTAAACAAAATAGGGTTAGCAATTCAAGATGTAGGAACACCAGAACTACAAAAACATTTAGAAGGAGTAGACGTTTCGGAATTATCTTCAGAAACGAATATCGGTGAACCTACTTTAATGGATATTATAGATGCTTTAATTAGCCCTGAACGAGACTTGCGTGATGAATTACCGAAACCGCTGCTTAAAAAGGGTATTTTGAAACTAGAAGATTTAAAGCGCGGTATGGAATTGGAAGGGACTGTTCGAAACGTTGTCGATTTCGGTGCTTTTATAGATATTGGTGTGAAGCAAGATGGGTTGGTACATATTTCTAAGTTAAGTAAGCAGTTTGTAAAGCATCCATTAGATGTTGTGTCGGTTGGACAAATTGTAAAGGTATGGGTAGACGATGTGGATATGAAAAAGGGACGTGTAGCTTTATCCATGTTGCCTATCGAGTAAGAAAGAAAAGAGAGCAGAAAAGATTGCTCTCTTTTCTTTATGGTAGTTTGCGTGATAAAAAAATAAGTATTCGTTAGGAACGTGGAAGTGCAGTTGAATTTTGACTTGTGTTGCTATAATAAAACCAGCATTCATTTAAAAGTTTAATTTGATACCGGTTTTTTTCAAAATATGCACGCTGCATTTGTTTTCGAAGCCATGTGGGCACGCGTATCCCTCCTTGTTTTATCCTACTCAAATAAGTAGTTTCCTTGTTTACAAAGATGAAAAAGCATATAGATGTGTCGTGTTAGAAACTCCCTATAAGAGTTTAGGGAAGAGACTTCTATTAGTTATCCCGTTATTTTAGGGCAGTAACAGCCCGATTGGTGAAGGTATAATCAGTGGGGATGAAGAAATCCCCTGCTGATTAAAGTTTCATTATTATAGAAGGTCTTTCTTTTGTATGAGGATGGGTATATGTACTATTTAATATATGTATCAAAAGCGAGAAAAGTGTAAATTTATTTTTCGTTTAGGAGGAATAAAGGTGAATGACAAAGAAATTCAAAGACTTGTAGAAGAAATATCATTACGATATTTTGAAAAGCCATTTTTACATAGAGCGACATTTAATATGCGATTACGCACAACAGGCGGGCGATATGTATTAAAAAGCCACAATATAGAACTGAATTATCATTACTACAAATTATATGGGGAAGAAGAATTGATTGGAATCATTAAGCATGAACTATGTCATTATCATTTGCATATTGAAGGAAAAGGATATCAGCATAGGGATCGTGACTTTCGTCAACTATTAGAAAAAGTAGATGCACCTCGATTTTGTAAGAGAATACCTGTATCAAATAAAGGAGAGAGAACGTATGTATATGAATGTACGGATTGTTCATTTCAATATGTGCGCAGGCGTCAAATGAATATAAGAAAATATGTGTGCGGAAGGTGTAAGGGGAAATTAAAACAAATTGAAAAACGCCTTGACAGTTAAAAAGCAATCCAGTATATTATAAACATGTCACGTTTGGACAAAATGTAAAAAACATCTTGACTTACAACGTGAATTTTTATAAGATACAAATTGTCTTTATTCCGCAGTAGCTCAGTGGTAGAGCTATCGGCTGTTAACCGATCGGTCGTAGGTTCGAGTCCTACCTGCGGAGCCATACAGAGAAGTACCCAAGAGGCTCAAGGGGCTCCCCTGCTAAGGGAGTAGGTCGCTAACGCGGCGCGAGGGTTCGAATCCCTTCTTCTCTGCCATTTCTATTGGCCCGTTGGTCAAGTGGTTAAGACACCGCCCTTTCACGGCGGTAACACGGGTTCGAATCCCGTACGGGTCACCACTTTTGGAGGATTAGCTCAGCTGGGAGAGCACCTGCCTTACAAGCAGGGGGTCGGCGGTTCGATCCCGTCATCCTCCACCATATTTCATATAGAAATAAGTAGATTAAGTTTAAATGGTCCCGTGGTGTAGTGGTTAACATGCCTGCCTGTCACGCAGGAGATCGCCGGTTCGACCCCGGTCGGGACCGCCATTTTAACTTCTGCTAGTAGCAGTTGTTTTTTATTGGTTGCTATGATATAATACTTTGCGTCACAAAAAAACATTTTGATGGGCTATAGCCAAGCGGTAAGGCAACGGACTTTGACTCCGTCATGCGCTGGTTCGAATCCAGCTAGCCCAGCCATTTACGAGCCATTAGCTCAGTTGGTAGAGCATCTGACTTTTAATCAGAGGGTCGAAGGTTCGAGTCCTTCATGGCTCACTCTTTTTTATTTCCGCGGGTGTGGCGGAATTGGCAGACGCACCAGACTTAGGATCTGGCGCCTTTGGCGTGGGGGTTCGACTCCCTTCACCCGCATACGCGGTCGTGGCGGAATGGCAGACGCGCTAGGTTGAGGGCCTAGTGGGGGAAACCCCGTGGAGGTTCAAGTCCTCTCGGCCGCACCAAAGAAAAATAAAAAAGTACTTGCAATTGAAAATGTGTTATGGTAAGATAACTAAGTCGCCAAGAGATGGTGATGAAAAAATATTATAAATAAGCGCCCGTAGCTCAATTGGATAGAGCGTTTGACTACGGATCAAGAGGTTAGGGGTTCGACTCCTCTCGGGCGCGCCATTAACGGGAAGTGGCTCAGCTTGGTAGAGCACCT